>SXHR01000056.1:0-11513 GCA_005773625.1 Planctomycetaceae bacterium
CATGCCCTGCACCGGCTGCACGGAGCCGGAGTTTCCCTTCTATGACCTGATGCCCGGCACGGTCTTCAAGACGCAGAAAATCGCGGGCGTGATCCCGAGGGATCACCAGACCGGCACCGGGCAGCTCACGTATCTCGCCCATGCCGTCGCGGCCAAGATGGCCGCGCCGCAGTGGACCAAGGAGGACATGTTCGTGGTGTAGTTTTCGCGGCTGCGCGGCCATTCCCGGCCCGTGCAGGCTTGTTTCGGCCGGCGGGAAAGCCAAGGGTTCCCACGGCCGATGGGCATCGCGTCCGGCGATGCCGGGATCAAAGGCAGTTCACGAGAAGGAGAGCATCATGGCCACCGTCGCCGAGCCGAAGCCGATGCGGATCAGCCCGCTGGGCCGCGTCGAGGGCGATCTCGACCTCCGCATCGAGGTCACCGACGGCCTCGTCACCGACGCCTGGACCGAAGCCAGCATGTTTCGCGGCTTCGAGATCATCCTCAGGGGCAAGGACCCGCAGGCCGGGCTGATCGTCACGCCCCGGATCTGCGGCATCTGCGGCGGCAGCCACCTCTACAAGGCCTGCTACGCCCTCGACACCGCCTGGCGGACACACGTGCCCAGAAACGCCACGCTCATCCGGAACATCGCCCAGAGCTGCGAGACGCTGCAGTCCATCCCCCGCTGGTTCTACGCGCTGTTCGTGATCGACCTCACCAACAAGAAGTACGCCCATTTGCCCGAGTACGACGAGGTGGTGCGGCGATTCGCGCCGTTCGTGGGAACGAGCTACGAGAAGGGCGTCACGTTCTCGGGCAGGCCCGTGGAGGTCTACGCGATCTTCGGCGGCCAGTGGCCCCACTCCAGCTTCATGATTCCCGGCGGCGTGATGTGCGCCCCGAATCTCGCCGAAGTGACCCGCTCGATCGCGATCCTCGACTCCTGGAAACGGGAGTGGCTGGAGAAGTCGTGGCTCGGCTGCTCGATCGACCGCTGGATGGAGCTGAAGACCTGGGACGACGTCTGGGCCTGGGCCGACGAGAACGAATCCCAGCGAAACAGCGACTGCGGCCTGTTCCTCCGGTTCGCGAAGCGGGCGGGCCTCGACCGCTACGGGTTCGGCTGCGGGAAATTCCTGGCCACCGGCACCTACTTCAGGCCGGAGCTCTACGAGCGGCCCACGATCGACGGGCGAAACGCGGCCCTCGTCAACCGCTCGGGCGTCTATGACGGCGCCGACTTCCACGACTTCGATCACCTCCATGTCCGCGAGAGCACGGCGCACAGTTTCTATGCGGGCGACACCTACCTGCACCCGTGGGAGGGACGGACCGAGCCCATCGACCCCGCCGCGGGACACAAGCAGGGCAAATACAGCTGGGCCAAGAGCCCGCGGTACGAACTGCCCGGCCAGGGCTCGATGCCGCTCGAGGCGGGGCCGCTGGCCCGGCAGGTGATCGCCGGCCGCCCCGGCGCCGCCCGGCATCAGGATCACGACCCGCTCTTCCTCGACGCCGTCCGGAAGGTCGGCCCGAGCGTGCTCGTCCGGGTGATGGCCCGCATGCACGAAGCCTGCAAGTATTACAAGCTCGCGCGGCAGTGGCTCTCCGAGATCGAGCTGCATGACAGCTTCTACACCAAGCCGGTGGAGCATGCGTCGGGCAAGGGGTTCGGCTCCACGGAGGCGGCCCGCGGGTCGCTCTCCGACTGGATCGTGATCGAGCAGGGCAAGATCGCCAACTATCAGGTCGTCACCCCCACGGCCTGGAACATCGGCCCGCAGGACGCAACGATGGTGCACGGGCCGATGGAGCAGTCGTTCATCGGCGCGCCGATCCACGATCCGTCCGATCCGGTCGAGATGGGGCACGTGGCCCGCTCCTACGACTCCTGTCTCGTCTGCACCGTGCACACCTACGACGGCAAAACGGGCCGGGAGCTGGCGTCGTTCCGCATCGGCGAAACGGGGTGAGTCGTGCGGACGCTGATCATAGGCTGCGGCAATCTCCTCCGCGGCGACGATGCCGCGGGGCCGGTGCTCGTGCGCCGGATGTGGGAACGCGGTCTGCCCGAGGGGGTGCGGTGCGCCGACGGCGGCACGGGGGGCATGGATGTGGCCTTCCAGATGCGGGGCGTGCCGGAGGTGATTCTCGTGGATGCCTGCTCGTCGGGCAGCGAGCCCGGGGCGATCTTCGAGGTGCCGGGCCACGAGGTCGAAAAGCTGCCGCCGCCCACGGGCATCAACCTCCACGCCTTCCGCTGGGACCATGCGATCGCCTTCGGCCACTGGCTCCTCAAGGACGACTATCCCGCGAATGTCACCGCCTACCTGATCGAGGGTGAGCGGTACGAGCTCGGGGAAGGTCTCTCGCCGGCGGTCGATGCCGCGGTCGAGCGGCTCGTCGATCTCCTGCTCGCGAAGCTCGCCGCCGGGCCGCAGGTGGCCGAGCCCCCGCTCCCCCGGCCGCAGCCCGTGGGTGTGTTCCCGTTTCCGCGGTCGCATCTGCTCGCGCCGCCGGCGTCCGATCCGGCCCTGCGGACGGCGGCCCTCCACGGCGACGAGACCGCGGGCGAAGCCGTGCTGCCTCGATCGCCGGCGGATGCGGCCGGCACATCGCGGCTCGACCGCTACAACGCCTTTGTCCTCGCCCCCTCACCGGAGGCGCTCGCGGCCATCGAGGCGGCGGGGGACGACACCGTCACGATCCTCGCCCGTGCGGCGGCCTTCGCCCACGGGCTGATCGACGACCTGCCCGAGCCGGGATCGCTCGACGGCGAGTTGCGGGGGGTCGTGCTGATGACGGCCGCGGCGGGACTCTTCGAGCGGGGCGACGCCCGGGCGGCGCGGTCGCTGCTGGTGGAGGCGTCGGCGGCCGCCGAGGCGGCGTCGCCCGTGTTCGCGGCGCTTCTCGAGATGCAGATCGCCGCATCGTTGCCCGCCGAGGCGGCCCCGCTGGCGCTCGACCACCTCCGGCGGGCGGAGAAGCTCGCGGCCGCAGCCCGGCTCCCGCACCTCCGGTCCGACATCTGGATGCGGTTGGGCACGCTCCACCAGGGGCTCGGCGCCGACGGCAGCCGCGGACCGCTCGTCGAGGCGGTGAACTGCTACCAGAAAGCGCTGGCGGACGGGATCGAGCAAGACTCCGCCCCGGCGTCCTACGGCCAGCTGCAGAACAATCTCGGCCTGGCCTACCTCTGCATGCCGACCCGGGAGGCCGGCGACCGCCTCCGCACGGGAATCGCGGTGCAGTCGTTTCGCAAGGCCCTGCAGGTGTATGACCGCGACAGCGATCCCGACATGTGGGCGAGCGTGACGATGAATCTCGCCAGCGCGCTGCAGTATCTCCCCTCGACGCACCCCGATGAGAATCTCGTGCAGGCCGTCGAGGCCTACGAGCAGGTGCTCGAGGTGCGGACGGAGGCCCGGGATCCGGTGGCCCATGCCCGGGTGCTCCTCAATCAGGCAAACGCCCTGGCCCACCTCGGCATCTTCAAGCCGGCGATCGAAAAGCTCGCCAAGGCGCTCCGGCTCTTCTCCTGGCACGAATGCGGCGATGAGGCCGCGACCGCACGGGAGATGCTCGACGGAATCCATGCCCGCATGAACGAGACCCCCGACACGACGACCACCGAGAGCCGCGGGCCGTGAGTCCACGGCAGAGGCCGTATACCATGGGGCGTCATGGATCTTCATCAGCGTCAGCAGTTCGACGTGCTCCTTCAGGCGGCGACCGAGCGGTTCGTCGTCCGGCTCGAGGAACGGCATCGGGGCACCGAACCGGCCCTCGCGGCCCTGCGGGACGATCCCGCGGTGGCGACCGCGCGGGTCGCCGAGTTTGTGGTGGCGATCTTCGAGGACTTCCTTCTCGGGAATGCCGATGGCGCGGCGTTCATTCTCCGGTCGCTGCCGAAGCGGTCGATCGCGGCCCACCGCACCGTGGTCGCTGCGGCGACGACCACCGAGGACCTGCTGATCACGCTCGCCCGCGGCCTGTTCGCCGAGGTGCTGCTCACGAAGACGCTCGAGTCGCTCGAACAACGCGGCGGCTATCAGGCCGTCGTCCCGGGGGCCCCATGACCACCGATCCTGATGCGCGGCCGCCCGAATCGGCCGATGCCGGGCTCGAATCGCTCGCCGGGCGGGTTGACCGCTTGGTGAACGATGCCGAGTCGCTCGAGCCGGAGGCCCGCGGGAGGGCGTTCGCCCTCAAGGAGGCGATCGAGGCCTTTCATCGGTCGGGGCTGACGACGATCGTGCAGCGGCTCAAGGCTGATCCCCGGGGCAAGCAGCTGCTCTTCGAACTGGTGGATGATCCGGGCGTGCGGGCCCTGCTCGCGATGCACGGCATCATCCGCCCGCCCCCGCCCCCCACCCCGCCGGAGCCGCCGATGGAACTGGTTCAGTTGCAACTGCCTGGAGACACGAGCGGCTGGTACGAGGGCCCGAGGCAGGCCGACGTGACGCATGAAAAGCCGGTGACGTTCGAGGGAGGCGGAGCGAAGATTGTCGTGCTCCGGGTGAAGGACGAGCTCCGCGCCTTCCGCAACGCCTGCGGCCACGTCGGCCTGCCGCTCGACCGGGGAATGTGCGACGCCGAGGCCGGCACGATCACCTGCCCGTGGCACGGGTTTCGGTTTGATGCCGACACCGGTGCGTGCCTCTCGGCGCCGGCCTGCGGGCTCGAGCCATTTCAACTGCGGGTCACGGCGGGCGTCGTGTGGGTGAAGCCGTCATGACGCCCGCACCGGCCGTGCATGCGGGCTGGTCGCCGGCCTGCTGGCTCGGCGCACCCTCCCCCGGCGGCCTGGCGCTTCCCGCTGCAGAGCCCACGGCCGATCAACTCTACGCGCCCCGCGGCGTGTGGCTCGACGACGAGCGGCTCGTGGTCTGCGATTCGGGCAACCACCGCGTGCTGATCTGGCGGGGCGTGCCCGCGGAGTCGCACGCCGGCGCCGACGTCGTGCTCGGCCAGTCGTCGTTCACCGAGGAGGGCCCGGCCGCCCATGGCCGCGGGCCGGCCAACGGCCTCCATCTGCCGACGGGCGTGATCGTGACCGGAGGGAAACTCCTGATCGCCGACTCCTGGCATCACCGGATCCTCGTCTGGGACCGCGTGCCCGACTCGAGCGATACGCCGCCCGACTGGTGTCTCGGTCAGCCATCGCTCGCCGACGTCGCACGCAATCGCGGCGCTGGACCGGCGGCCGACACCCTCTCCTGGCCCTACGGCCTCGCCTGGATCGCGGGCCGGCTCCACGTGGCCGACACCGGCAACCGCCGCGTGCTGATCTGGAACGGCCTGCCCGACCGCGACGCGCCGGCCGATGTCGTGCTCGGCCAGGGCGACATGCGCTCGGCCGACGAGAATCGCGGCGGACCGCCGGGCCCGGCCTCGTTTCGCTGGCCGCACGCGCTGGCCGGCGATGACAGCATGCTGTTCGTGGCCGACGCGGGCAACCACCGCGTGCTCGGCTGGCATGGCCGACCCGACGGCGACCGCCCAGCCGACATGGTGCTCGGCCAGCCCGACTTCGCCACCGCCGCCGAGCTGCCCCACCGGCCACAGGGCCCGCACCGGCTGCGGTTTCCGTACGGGATCGCCCTGGCCCACGACACCCTTGCCGTCGCCGACACGGCCAACAACCGGGTCCTGTTCTGGCCACTGTCCGGCGGAATGCTGTGCGGTCCGGCGGCCGCGGAGGTCATCGGGCAGGAAAACTTCGAAGCCAGCGGCGAAAATCGTTGGCAGGCGGTCACCGCCGACACGCTCTGCTGGCCGTATGGAATCTGTCTTCACGAGGGATCACTTCACCAGGGATCGGTCCAAAATGGATCGAGCGAACCACCGGAGGCGGTAGCGCGGCTCTGGCTGGCCGGGGCCGACTCGGGCAACAATCGCGTGATGCTCTGGCAGCGGGGAGGTGGCTGATGTGTCTTGCCGTGCCGGGACTCGTCGAATCGATCCGCGAGGAAGCGGGCACGCGGATGGGCCGCGTGAACTTCGGGGGCGTCGTCAAGGACGTCTGCCTCGCCTACCTGCCCGAGATCACCGTCGGCGACTACACGATCGTCCACGTGGGCTTCGCGATCTCGAAGATCGACGAGGCCTCGGCCCTGGCCACGCTCCGGACGTTCGAAGACCTCGGCCTCCTGGAGGAGAGCCTCGAGGAGCTCCGCGGCGACGATGCCACGGCCACGCCATGAAGCACCTCACGGAATACCGCGACGCGGACACGGCCCGGCGACTGGCCGCCGAGATCGGCCGGATCGTGACGCGGCCGTGGGCCATCATGGAGGTCTGCGGCGGGCAGACCCACTCCATCATCCGCAACGGCGTCGATCAGCTCCTGCCCGCCGAGGTGGAGTTGATCCACGGGCCGGGCTGCCCCGTCTGCGTCACACCGCTGGAGACGATCGACCGCGCCCTGGCGATCGCCGCCACGCCGGGGGTAATCCTCTGCTCGTTCGGCGACATGCTCCGCGTGCCGGGGTCGCGGGAGAATCTCTTCTCGGTCAAGGGCCGCGGCGGGGATGTCCGCGTCGTCTACTCGCCGCTCGACGCCGTGCAGATCGCCCGGGCCCATCCCGACCGCGAGGTGGTCTTCCTGGCGATCGGCTTCGAGACCACGGCGCCGGCCAACGCGATGGCCGTCACGCTCGCGAAGCGGCAGGGGCTGAAGAACTTCTCGATGCTCGTGTCGCACGTCCTCGTGCCGCCGGCCATCGAGGCGATCATGCGGAGCCCGGGCAACCGCGTGAACGCGTTCCTCGCGGCGGGGCATGTGTGCAGCGTGATGGGCACCTGGCAGTATCCGCCGCTCGCCGCGCGGTTTCGGGTGCCGATCGTGGTCACGGGCTTCGAGCCGCTCGACCTCCTGGAAGGCATCCGGCGGACCGTCCTGCAGCTCGAGCAGGGCCGCCACGAACTGGAGAATGCCTATGCCCGCGTCGTGAGCGAGCGGGGCAACGAGCCGGCGCAGGGAGTCGTCGCGGAGGTGTTCGCGCCGGTCGATCGGGCCTGGCGGGGGATCGGCACGATTCCCGCGAGCGGCTGGCGGCTGGCCGACGCCTACCGCGACTACGACGCCGAGATCCGCTTCGCGGTCGGTGGCATCACCGCCGTCGAGTCGCCCCTCTGCAAGGCCGGCGAGGTCCTGCGGGGCACGCTCAAGCCCAACCAGTGCCCCGCCTTCGGCAAGGAGTGCACGCCGCGGACGCCGCTCGGGGCGACGATGGTGTCGGGCGAGGGCGCCTGCGCGGCCTACTACAATGCCGGCCGGTGGTCCGACTCCGGGGCGGCATGTGCAGACCTGCCGGAAACGATGCTCGGACGGGGGCCCGCGGGTGTCGGAGACCACTCTTCATGAGCGATGGGCCCGACCTCCCCGCCTTCGTCTGCCCGCTGCCGCTCTGCGACTACCCGCACGTGGTCATGGGACACGGCGGCGGCGGCGCGCTTTCCCGAGACCTGATCGAGCATGTCTTTCTGTCCGCCTTCTCCAATCCCCTGCTCGACCGGCTCGGCGACTCGACCGTGATCGACGTCGCCGCCGATCTCGCCGGCGGCGGACGGCTGGTGCTCTCGACCGATTCCTACGTGGTGCGGCCGCTCTTCTTTCCCGGCGGCTCGATCGGCGACCTCGCCGTCAACGGCACCGTCAACGATCTCGCGATGAGCGGCGGCCGGCCGCTCTACCTCACGGCCGGCTTCATCATCGAGGAGGGGCTCGCGATCGGTGAACTGGCCGAGGTGGCCCGGCGCATGGCGGCGGCCGCCGTGGCCGCGGGCGTGCGGATCGTGACGGGCGACACTAAGGTGGTCGAGCGCGGCCACGGCGATGGCGTCTACATCAACACCGCCGGGGTCGGCGTCGTGCCGCCCGGGCTCGGGCTTGGCGTGGAGCCCGTCCGGCCGGGCGACGTGGTGCTCGCGAGCGGCACGCTCGGCGATCACGGCATGGCGATCATGAGCGTGCGCGAGGGGCTGGCGTTCGAGGCCGCGATCGTCAGCGACTCGGCGCCGCTCCACGGCCTCGTCGCCGCGATGCTGGCGGCCTGCCCGGCGATCCGGCTCCTCCGCGACCCAACCCGCGGCGGCGCGGCGACGAGTCTCGTCGAGATCGCCGGCCTGGCCGGCGTCGGCATCGAGATCGACGAGCAGGCGATCCCGGTGCGTCGTCAGGTGGCCGCGGCCTGCGAGATCCTCGGGCTCGACCCGCTCCAGGTGGCCAACGAGGGCAAGCTCCTCGCCGTCGTGCCGGGGGAATCCGCCGACCGGATTCTGGCCGCGATGCGGCGGCTCGAGCACGGCCGCGACGCCGTCCCCATTGGCCGGGTGGTGGAGGGGCACCCCGGGATGGTGGTGATGCGAACGGCCATCGGCGGCACTCGGGTGATCCCGATGCCCCTCGGCGAGCAGCTGCCGCGCATCTGCTGATCGCGATGAAGCCCCTCCGCCCGGCGACGGCCCGCGGTCGCTATCGCGACACGTCGAGCCTGAGGAAATGCGTGGCGCAGCTGATGCAGGGATCGTAGTCGCGGATCAGCCGCTCGCAGGCATGCGTGGCCGCCGCGTCGTCGAGCGCGAGCGCGGCGGGCAGCATCGCCTTGAGATCGGCCTCGATCTGCGCCTGGTTCTGCGACGTCGGCGGCACGATCACCGCGTGCGCGACGAGCCCGTCATCGCCGATCTCGTAGCGATGATAGAGAAGCCCGCGCGGCGCCTCGGTGGCATGGCAGCCGACCCCCGCCCGCGGCTCGTAGTCGATGCGGCAGGCCGCGACCTCGGCCACGGCCTCCCGCGCGATCGCCAGCGCCTCCTCGAAGGCGGCCGCGATCTCGATGGCCCGGGCCACGATGCTCTGCGCCGAAAGCCGCAGCGGAAACTCCAGTCCGCACGCCTCAGCGGCCCGGCGGGCCAGGGGCGGCAGAAGGTCCCGGCAGAGGTTGACCCGGGCGAGCGGTCCCACGAGGTAGGGCTGAGAGTCGGGCACGGTCAGGCTGTGCAGCGCGGTGCTCCAAGGCACCTGCCGTTCCGCGAAGTGGCGTTCGTAATCGGCCACGTCGATGTCGAGCCCGCGGCTCGACACGATCCGCCCGTCGTCGAGCGGATAGCCCGCGGCCGGACGGAGCGACACGCAGTCGTAATCGTGCGGCCTGCCCGGAAAGTCGAACCGGCTCACTTCGGCGATCATCTCGAGCGACGCGGCGAGCCCCCACTCGAGTTCGGGCACGAGGCCGCGGACATCGGCCACCGCCGGACTGCGGTAGAAGCCCCCGACGGTGACGTTGATCGGATGCACCGCGCGGCCGCCGATCACCTCCATCAGCCGCGTGCCGACGCTCTTGAGCCGCAGACCGCGGTTGACCAGATCCGGATGCGTCGCGGCGAGCGTGAATCCGCTCTCGGCTCCGAGAAAATCGGGGGCATGCAGCAGGTGCACGTGGAGCGCGTGGCTCTGGATCCACTCGCCACAGTAGAGCAGGCGGCGGAGCCGGTGGATGTCGGGGGTCACCGTGATCCCCAGAGCCTTCTCGAGCGCCGCGCAGGCCGTCATCTGATAGGCCACCGGACAGATGCCGCAGATTCTCGCCACGATGTCGGGCACCTCGCGGACCTCCCGGCCGCGGACGAGCCGCTCGAAGAAGCGGGGCGGCTCGTAGATCGAGAACTCGGCGATCTCGACCGCTCCATCGACCACGCGAACCCGAAGCGAGCCCTCCCCCTCCACGCGGGTGAGCGACTTGACGTTGAACCGACGCACCACGCTCATGTCGGCTTCGCCTCCAGCCGGTCGCTTTCCGCGCGAAACGCGGGGGCATGGCCGTTGAACGAGCGCACGAGCCGCACGAGCGCGTCGCGGGGCGTGCCCCGCTGCCCGTAGAAGCCGGTGAGGCTCACGAGGTTTGGCGACTCGCTCGGTCCGAAGCAGCCGAAGCACTCGCGATCGTGGGCCGGGCAGATCCCGCCGCAGCCCGCCTGGGTGACCGGCCCGAGGCAGGCGATCCCGCGGGCCACGGCCACGCAGACCGTCCCATGGGCCTTGCACTCCACACACACGCTGTGCCCCGGCACGCGGGGCTTGCGGCCGAGAACCAGTGCCGTGATCAGGTCGACAAGCTGCCCGCGATCGATCGGGCAGCCGCGGAGTTCGAAGTCTACGGACACATGGTCGGCGATCGACGTGCTCGTGGCGAGCGTGTCGATGAACGCCGGCGTGGCGTAGACGCTCGACACGAAGTCGTCGATCCGACCCCAGTTGCGCAGGGCCTGAATCCCTCCGGCCGTGGCGCAAGCGCCGATCGTGACGAGAAACCGGCACTGGCGGCGGATCTCCCGGATCCGCGCGGCATCCTCGGCCGTCGAGATCGAGCCCTCCACGAGCCCGACGTCGTAGGGGCCGGGCACGACCTGCGATCGGGCCTCGAGAAAGTGGTCGATCTCGACCTTCTCGGCGATCTCGAGGAGCCGGTCCTCCGCATCGAGCAGCTGCAGCTGGCAGCCGTCGCACGAGGCGAACTTGAACACGGCGATTCGGGGCTTGGCAGGCATCGGGGTCTCGTGGCCGCGCGAGTCGCGATCTCCCCCGCGGGAACACCGCGGCTCCTCGCCCCATTATCGAGGGTCATCCCCGGCAAGAACAATGACCTCCGGGGCAGGAAGACCTGAAACGTTCAGCGCATCGGCCCCCAGATCTCGGCCAGAAGCTGGAAGATCCCGGGAAACTCCGTCTCGAGCTCGGCCCGGTTGAACGGATGAAAGTCGTTCGAGCCGACGTAGGCCTCGGTCATCTCCGCGAAAAACTCCTTGTGATCGGTGAGGCCGTAGTGCCGCGCGCGGGCCCCGTTGAAGAGGAGGGTGTCGTCGCCCTGGCCGCTCCTTTGGAACTCCTCCCAGGCCGCCACGATCCGTGGATCCTCGAAGCCAAGCACCTGATCGTGGTAGGCGTGGGCCAGTTCATGCAGGATGACCCAGGGCTGTTCGTTGATATTCCGCCGGGTGGCGACGTCGCGGGCCCGAGGGAGGTGCACGCACTTTTCGAGCATCCGTGGATAGCCGTTGGAGGCGAGCCATTCGGCGCTGGGGTGATACTGCATGCTGGCGAGCGTTCCGCACTCGCGATCGAGCACGATCGTCACGTTTCGCAGGGCATCGACTTTCGCCGGGGGCAGGACGATGCGGATCTCCGCCAGCTTGGCGGCGAGAAACGCCAGGGCCTCACGCCCGAGGGATTCGTCGGGGCCTCCGGGAAGCAAGGCGTCATCAACGAGAATCGTGAAGCCCTCGAGCGACTGCGGTGACCGCGAGCCCGGTTGATCGGGCTTCAGCGCCGCGCCCCCGCCGGCCGGCTCGACGTCGGGGGCCTTCCGTGGTGCCGGATCGGCCGCGAGACCTCCGGCAGCCACGATGCTGAAAACGACTGCGGACGCGAGAAATCGTGGCATCGGTTTTCCTGCCGAGAGGACGGCTTTGGCGACTCTCGACGTCGCTCCCCGTGCGGTTCCACCCAAGGATAGCGTGGACAA
>SXHR01000057.1:0-7181 GCA_005773625.1 Planctomycetaceae bacterium
CACCTCGTCGGTGACCTCCTCGCCACGGCGGGCAGGAAGGCAATGCATGAACATCGCATCCGGGCTGTGGGCCATGAGCGCGGCGTTCACCTGATACGGCTCGAAGGCGGCGATCCGTTCCCGACGCTCCGCCTCCTGGCCCATGCTCGCCCAGACGTCGGTGTAGACGACGGCGGCGTTTCGAACCGCGGCCACCGGATCGGTCGTCTCGGAAATGTCGGCGTCGGGGAGGATCGCCTTCAGGTGGCCGCGGAAGGCGTCGTCGAACTGGTATCGCTCCGGCGCGGCGAGCACGAACCGCATGCCCAGGAGCCCGCACACGACCGCGAGCGACCGCGCCACGTTGTTGCCGTCGCCCACGAACGCCAGCGTCAGGCCGTTCACCCGGCCGACGGCCTGCCGGAGCGTGTAGATGTCGGCCAGGGCCTGGCAGGGATGCGACTCGTCGGACAGCCCGTTGATCACGGGGACACTCGCCACGGCGGCGAGTTGAACGATCGTGTCATGGGCCTTGGAGCGGCAGACGATCGCATCGACGTATTCACTGAGCACGCGGCCGAAGTCCGCGACGCTCTCCCGCGACGAGGCGAAGCCGGTGTCGGCGCCGAGGAACAGGCTCGACCCGCCGAGGTGGGTCATCGCCGCCTGGAAACTCACCCGCGTGCGGAGGCTCTGCTTCTCGAAGACGAGCGCCAGCACGCGGCCCGGCAGGAGCGCGTCGCGGCGGCCCGCCGCGAACTTCTCCTGCAGGTCGCGGGAGATCGCGAACACGGCCTCGATCTCGGCCGCACTCAGGTCTTCGGGAACGATGAGATGCCGGAGCATGGGATGTTCTTCAGGCGGCCGTGCGGGACGCCACTTCGAGGATCGCCTCGGCCAGCCGGTCGCAGCCGTCCTCGACGTCGGCCTGGTTGATCGTCATCGCCGGCAGGAGCCGGATGACGCGCCCCTGGGTGGAGTTGACGAGCAGGTTGCGATCGAGGCAGGCCTGCACGACGGCCGCGCAGTCGATGGAGAGTTCGACGCCGATCATCATTCCCATCACCCGCACGTCGCGGACGGCGTCGCACCTGTCCTGCAGCGCCTCGAGCCGCGTGCGGAAGGCCTCGGCGGCCCGATCCACGTGCTCCAGAAGCCCCTGTTGCTCGATCATGTGGATCGTGGCGATGCCCGCCGCGGCGGCGATCGGATTGCCGCCGAACGTGGAGGCATGCATCCCCGGCCGCAGGTGCTTGGCCAGTTCGACCGTGGTGAGCATCGCGCCGCCGGCGATGCCGGCGCAGAGGCTCTTGGCGAGCGTCATCACGTCGGGCACGACGCCGAAGTGCTGGTAGCCGAACCACTTCCCGGTGCGGCCGCAGCCGCACTGCACCTCGTCGAACACGAGGAGCAGGTCGCGCTCGTCGGCGATCTTCCGCAGGCCCTGAAGGAAGCCCGGCGGCGCGGGCACCACGCCCCCCTCGCCGAGGATCGGCTCGACCAGAATGCCGCCGGTGCGGTCATCGACGAGTTTCTCGACGGCGGCGAGGTCGCCGTGCGGGGCGTACTGAAAGCCCGCGAGCATGGGGCCGAGGCCCTCGTGGTATTTCGGTTGGGCCGTCGCCGTCACGCTCCCCATGGTGCGGCCATGAAAGCCCCCCTGGAACGTGATGATCTTGTACTTCTCGCCGTTGGTGCGGAGGCGGACGAGCTTGATCGCGGCCTCGTTGGCCTCGGTGCCGGAGTTGCAGAAGAAGGCCTGACCGCCGAACGATCTCTCCGACAGCAGCTTCGCCCATTCCCCCTGCGGTTCGGTGTACCAGGTGTTGGGCACGTGGATCAGCTTCGCCACCTGCTCCTGCACGGCCTTGACCACGGGCTCGGGGCAATGGCCCAACAGGTTGCAGCCCCAGCCCGGAAACAGGTCGAGGTATTCCCGCCCCTCGGCATCCCACACCCGCGAGCCCTCGCCCTTCACGAGGCACACCGGGAACCGTCGGTAGTTGGGCACGACGTAGCGGTCGAACGTGCCGATGACGCGGTTGGTGGCGTTGCCGATGGCGGAATCGATCGTGGCCATACGTGGTCTCCCGTGCGGAAAAGGGAAAGAAACCGTGCGCTAACGCCTGCCGGCCGCGGCGGCCGTGAGCTTGGGGGATGCCAGCGACTCGTCGCGAACGAGTTCGGTGCCGACGCCGCTGGTGGTGTAGATCTCGAGCAGGAGGGAATGCCGCAGGCGGCCGTCGATGATGTGGATCTTCTTCACGCCCTCTTCGAGCGTGCGGAGACAGCCCTCGATCTTGGGGATCATGCCGGCCGCGATCGTGCCATCGGCGATCAGCCGGCGTGCCTCGGCGGCGGTGAGGTGGGGAATCAGACTCTCGGGATCGGCGACGTCGCGGAGCACGCCCGGGATGTCGGAGAGCACGACGAGCTTCTCGGCCCCGATGCCGGCGGCCACGGCCGTCGCCGCGGTGTCGGCGTTGACGTTGAGCTTCTCGCCGTCGGGGCCCATGGCCATCGAGGGAATCACCGGCACCTGCCCGGCATACATCAGGTTGTCGATGGTGAGCCGGTCCACGCGGTTGACCTCGCCGACATGCCCGAGATCGAGAGACTCCCCATCGGGCCCGTCGAGCGTGAGCCGCTCACCGAACAGGACGTTGGTGGAGAGGAAGTTGAGCGACATCGCCCGGCCGCCGAACTCCTCGATCTTCGCCACGAGGTCGCGGTTGAGTTCGGTGGCGAGCACCTTCTCGACGATGGCGAGCGTGGCGTCGTCGGTGTAGCGGCGGCCCTGCACGAACTTTGGCTCGATTCCCGCCTGGTCCATCGCCCGGCTGATCGCCTTGCCGCCGCCGTGAACGACCACGATCCGCATGCCGAGCGTCGACAAAAACACGATGTCGAGGAGCAGGTGCCGGAGCGAGTCGGGATGTTCGACGACGCTGCCGCCGAGTTTGATGACGGTGGTCGTGTCGCGGAACTTGCGAATCCAGCCGAGGGCCTCGATGAGCGTGTCGGCCTTCTGGATCGCCTTCTGCTGGGCCTTGCTGACGGACGGAGTGGAGGGCACGAGAGCGGGCGGTCCTGGGGGAGGGCGAAAGCCAAACCGGGGATTCTAACACCCGTCGGGGAGTTGAATACGGTGCCGGAAACCCTCCGGTTCACGCGGGTCGAGCGGGTCCGAGGCCCGGCGGCCCAAGGCCCCGGCGGCCCAGCGTGCCAGGGCCTCCGCGCCCCCCGTGGTCGGAGGCCTCGCTTCGGCTTGAGGGATAGGCGAGGGGGTCGGCGAACGCTCGAGGAGCCTTGGGCGTATCCTCGCCCCGGCGACCATCCGGAGGACCGCGGAGCGGCGACTTCTGCCGCCCCCGGGCCGGTGCTCCACGGAACCTGGATGCGGTCTAAAAGTTCATCATGAACTGCGTCTGGATGGCGGTGCCGGTGAAGCCGGCGCGGTAGGGGTAGAGGATGTTCTGCGCCGGGTTGCGGTTCATGTGGAGCGCCTCGAGCGTGAATCGGCCCTGCCGCGATCGGTTCACATACCAGTTGAAGCCGCCGCCGTATTCCTGCCCCGTGCCGTAGGGGCCGGTGAGGGCGCTCGAGCGACCATAGACCTCGAAGGTCCGCGGCACGAAGCACCACGACACGTAGCCCAGACCGCCCTGATCGTAGATGCTCGACCGCTCGAACGTGCCCGTGCCGACGAAGTCGTCGAGCAGCCGGAAGTAATACTCGAAGTTGACCGCCCAGCCGTTGTACTTCCAGCCCGCGTCGATGGTGGCGAGCTGGAATGCGTATTGCGAGAGTTGGCTGCCGGGCCCGAGCGCGCCCTTGAGCGCCAGCGGCGTGCCGTCCGAGAGCCGCACGATGGTGTCTTCGGGGTTGAGCCCGGGGAAGATGATCGCCTGAGTGCGGGCGTAGGTGCCGCTCATGCCGACGCGGATCGCCTGCTCCTCGTGCGCCTCCATGTCGGAGTAACCGAGTCCGAACGGTTCCAGCGGCTCCCACCAGGTGTTGCCCGCCCAGGCCATCGACGTGCCGCGCCGCAGCACGCCCGCCTGACCGCCGTCGATCGCGTTCCAGATGCCGGCCTGATAGCTGACGGAGCGGTCGAAGAGCGTGCCGACCGCGAACACGCCGGGACTGTAGCCGGGGCGGAAGAAGGTGTTGGTCATGCTGCGATCGATGCCCACCGTCCAGGGCTGGCCATCGACCCACTCCCGCGAACTCGGCACGATCGTCACGCCGCCGGCAACCGTGGCGGCCTCGCTGAACTGCCAGCCAACGGTGCCCAGCGGCACGAAGGCCGATCGCACGCCCATGTCCGACGTGCCGAAGAGCGCCATGCGGTAGACGAGCCGCTCGTCGGCGACGTGCCCGGAGAAGGAGAGCAGCACCCGGTTGAGATTGAACGTGTTGATGTTGGTGATCGGCAGGACCGTGCCGGCGGAGTTGGTCCAGGACGTCGCCGATCGCGCGAACTCGAGCCAGCGGAGCTGCATGAAGCCGTTCATCGCCACGGAGAGCGGGAAGCCCTGCGTGGATTGATAAAGGAGCAGCCCCTTGGGCGGCGCGACGTCGGTGGCCGGGATGTATCTCGGACGGGGAATCCCGGCGAGTCGGGCCTCGACGGCCTGGTCCACGAGTTCCCGGAGGAGGGCCTCCTGCGCCGGATCCTCGTGGGTCAGCGCCTCCTCCAGATACTGGGCCTGCTCCAGCCCATCGCCCGGGAGCGGGCCGATCTCGGCCTCGGCGGCGCGCGCGAGTCCGGTCGTCACCGACACAACGAGGGTGAACGCCAGGAAAAAGGCGAAGGGAGCAGGTGCACGCATGAGGACCCCGATCCCAGGATCGGGTCCGGACGTGCCGGTTGTGCAGGATTTCCCGACGGGGAAACATGGGGGGGCTGGTCGCCCACATCCCCCGGATCGCCCTGTCGGCCCGATCCGGGTTGCCGACAGCAAGCGGTTGACGGGAACCCGCTTGACCGGCAGCCGCGGCCGGCTACTCTGTATTTGTTTTCCGAATGTTTCACGGCGGCAACATTCGTTTTATTCATCAGGGATGAGGCGGGTCGGCGTTTCTGGGCCGTTTTCCACGGACTCCGGTGAACCTGAAGTCTCTCAAAACCTTCTGTGACATCGTGTCCCGCCGCAGCTTCTCCAAAGCGGCGGCAGACAACGGCATTTCCCAGTCCGGGGCCAGTCAGGTCGTCGGCCACCTCGAAAGCCGGCTCGGAGTCCAGCTGATCGAGCGGTCCAAGCGGCCGTTGGTGCCCACCCGGGAGGGTCAGGTTTTTTACGACGGCTGCCGGAAGATCATCGCCAGCTACGACGCGCTCGAAGACGCCGTCCGCACGCTGCACGACGAGGTCGCGGGCCGCGTTCGCATGGCGGCGATTTATTCCGTGGGCCTGCACCACATGAGCCGCTATGTCCAGGAGTTCATGAGCCGCCACCCGAAGGCGAACGTGCGGCTCGAATACCTCCATCCCGACCGCGTGTTCGAGTCGGTCGAGCAGGGGCAGGCCGACATCGGCATCGTGAGCTATCCGCGGAGCACCCGGGCCATCGAGGCGGAGCCCTGGCGGGAGGAGCCGATCGTGCTCGTCTGCGCGCCGGGAAACGCCTTTGCGGGGCGGGTGCAGATGTCGCTGGGCGAACTCGACGGCCAGCGGATGGTCGGCTTCGACAGCGACCTCGTCATCCGGCACGAACTCGACCGCGCGATCGCGGCCCACAATGCCCAGCCGAACGTGATCATGGAGTTCGACAACATCGAAACGATCAAGCGGGCCGTCGAAATCGACGCCGGCGTGGCCCTGCTGCCGGAGCCGACCGTCGGGCGTGAACTCGCGGCGGGCACGCTCTGCACGGTGCGGCTGGCGGGCGAAGAACTCGTCCGGCCCCTCGGCATCATCCGTTCCCGCGGCAAACCGCTGGCCCCGACCGTGGAGCGATTCATCGAACTGCTCCGCGGCCACGCCCGCGACCTCGATGCGGCGCCGGCCTCCGACGTGGCGCACGCATGATCGGCACGGCTTTTTTCGCACATCATTCAGGTTTTGATTTCCCCACGCAGCAGGCACGAGCATCGCAATGACGCGTCTTCCCGGTCGGCCCACCCCCGGTCTTCCCGCCAAGCAGGGCCTCTACGATCCCGCCAACGAACACGACGCCTGCGGCGTGGGATTCGTGGTCAACATGCACGGCGTGCCGAGCCACGAGATCGTCCGGAAGGGGCTCGAGGTGCTGGAAAACCTCACCCACCGCGGAGCCTGCGGCTGCGATCCGCTCACCGGTGACGGCGCCGGCATCCTCATGCAGACGCCGCACGAGTTTTTCACCGCCGCGGCGTCGGAGGCCGGCATGACGCTGCCGCCGGCGGGCGACTGGGC
Source organism: Planctomycetaceae bacterium (assembly GCA_005773625.1). Classification (GTDB taxonomy): domain Bacteria; phylum Planctomycetota; class Planctomycetia; order Pirellulales; family UBA1268; genus QWPN01. Next base: position 6,380 of record SXHR01000057.1, read on the forward strand.
CGTCGGCAACATCTTCCTGCCGCCCTCGGAAGGCGACCGGGAGGCCGCCGAGGTCTTCTTCGAGCGGGTCTGCCGTGAAGAGGGGCTCGAGTTCCTCGGCTGGCGGACGGTGCCCACCGACAACCGCACGATCGGCGGCACGGCACGCGACGTCGAGCCGGTCGTGCGGCAGGCGTTCGTCGGCCGCGGCAAGAAGGTCTCCCGCGATCACTTCGAGTGGAAGTTGTTCGTGGTGCGGAAGCGGTTCGGGATCGAACTCGGCGGGCTCGGGCTGTCGGAGCAGGCATTCTGCTACGTCTGCTCGCTGTCGGCCAAGACGCTCGTCTACAAGGGGCTGCTGCTCGCCGACCAGGTGGGCAAGTATTACCCCGATCTGCGTGACCCGCGGATGAAAAGCGGGCTGGCATTGGTGCACCAGCGGTACAGCACCAACACCTTTCCGACCTGGGATCTCGCCCACCCGTTCCGCTACATCGCCCACAACGGCGAAATCAACACGGTGCGTGGCAACATCAACTGGATGCACGCCCGGGAGAGCATGCTCGCCCATCCGGTCTTCGGTCCGGATCTCGACAAGATCAAGCCGATCGTCCGCGAGGGGGGCAGCGACTCCGCCACCTTCGACAACGTGCTTGAAATGCTCGTACTCGCGGGCCGTTCGATCGAAGAGGCCGTGAGCATGCTGATCCCGGAGCCGTGGAGCGGCCACGAGAGCATGCCCGACGACCTCAAGGCCTACTACGAATATCAGGCCTGCCTGATGGAGCCGTGGGACGGACCGGCGGCGCTGGCCTTCACCGAC
>SXHR01000058.1:0-8160 GCA_005773625.1 Planctomycetaceae bacterium
CCGGAACCCGTAGTGCATGATCGCGGTGCAGACCTGCAGGCTCGTGGAGCCGAGGGCGACGAACTCGGCCGCGTCGCGCCAGCTGCCGATCCCGCCGATGCCCGAGATCGGCAGGCCCACCTGCGGGTCGGCGGCACAGGCGTGCACCATGTTGAGGGCGATCGGCTTCACGGCCGGCCCGCAGTAGCCGCCGTGCGAGCTGCGGCCCGCCACGTAGGGCTCGGGCACCTGCGTGTCGAGGTTCACGTTGGTGATGCTGTTGATCGTGTTGATCAGCGAGATCGCGTCGGCACCGGCCTTCTTCGCAGCGCGGGCGGCGTAGACGACGTTGGTGATGTTGGGGGTGAGCTTCACGATCACGGGGAGCGTCGTCGCCTCCATCACCCAGCCCACGATCGTCTCGGCGACGTCGGGATTCTGACCCACGGCCGATCCCATCCCCCGCTCGCACATGCCGTGCGGGCAGCCGAAGTTGAGTTCGATGCCGTCGGCGCCACAGTCGGCCGATCGCCTCACGAACTCGTGCCACCGCTCCCGGGTGTCGACCATCAGCGAGGCGATGACGGGGTGCGCTGGCCACCGCTTCTTGACCTCGGCGATCTCGCGGACGTTGGTCTCCGGCGAGCGGTCGCTGATCAGTTCGATGTTGTTGAATCCCGCCATCCGCATGCCGCCGAGCGTCAGCCCTGAATAGCGGGAGGAGACGTTGACGATCGGCTCGCCGATCGTCTTCCAGACCACGCCCCCCCAGCCGGCTTCGAAGGCGCGGTGAGCCTGGTAGGCGGTGTTGGACGGCGGCCCGCTCGCCACCCAGAAGGGGTTGGGGCTCTTGATGCCGGCGAAGTCGATGGAGAGGTCGGCCATGGTCGGGTGATCGTCAGCCCTTGTTCGGGGCGGCCTCCAGTTCGTGAACGCGGATCGGATGGTTGAAGCCGGAACCGGCGGCGCCGTCCGCCGCGCCGTAGCGCGACGGCTGCACCGGGCCGGTCACCGCGTTGCCGGAGAGCGCGGCGTGGATGCCCCGCGCGGCCTTCTTGCCCTCCGCCACGGCGTTGACGACCTCACGGCCCCCGCTGGCGGCATCCCCGCCGACGAACACGTTGGGAAGGCTCGTCCGCATCGTCGCGGGATCGTGCTCCACCCGGCCCCGGCGGTCGAGCGTCAGTCCCGGGAAGAGCCGCTGGAGCAGGCGGACCTGCTTCTCCTGCCCGACCGCCTTGAGCACGAGATCGCAGGGCTGCGTCCATTCACTGCCGGGCACGATCTCGACGCGGCCGTCGTGGACCATCGTGCGGGCGAGCCTGAGGGCCGAGGTGTGGCCGTCGGTCGCCACCACCTCGACGGCAACGGTGTCGAAGAGAAACGTGGCCCCGTCGGCCTTGGCGAGGTCGTATTCGAAGGGGTAGGCCGACATCTCGGCCGCTCCACGGCGGTAGATGATCGTGGCCTCCTCGGCGCCGAGCCGCTTCGCCTGGGTGACCGCATCGATCGCCGTGTTGCCGCAGCCGACCACGGCCACGCGGCGGCCCACCGGCACCTGCTCCAGCGGCCGGGTGTGGATCCACTCGATGAACTCGAGGGCATCGACCACCTCGGGCAGATCCTCGCCGGGGATGCCGAGCCGATTCCCGCCGCCGAGGCCGATGCCGATGAAGATCGCATCGCAATCATGCTGGAGGTCGGCGAGGGACATGTCGCGGCCGAGCTCGACGCCGTAGCGGAACGTGACGCCGAGCCGCTCGATCATCCGCACCTCTTCGAGGCTGACCTCCGGCTGCATCTTGTAGACGGCGATGCCGAAGGTGTTGAGGCCGCCGCCCGCGGGCTTCTTCTCGTAGACGGTGACGGCATGGCCGAGCCGGGCGAGTTCCGCGGCGCAGCCGAGGCCCGCCGGCCCGGCGCCGAGCACCGCCACGCGGCCCATGTCCTTGATCCGGGGCGCCGTCAGCACGTCGATCCGGTTCGCCGCCACGTGATCCGTCGCGAATCGCTGCAGCCGTCCGATCTGGATGGGGTCCTTCTCCAGGTCGAGCATCACGCAGGCACCCTCGCAGAGCATCTGTGTCGGGCAGACGCGGGCACAGCTCGCGCCGAGCACGTTGGCCTCGAGGATCGTGCGTGCCGCTCCGGTCACGTTGTCGGTCGTGATCTTGCGGATGAACGTGGGAACGTCGATGCCCGTGGGGCAGGCCATGATGCAGGGGGCGTCGAAGCAGAACAGGCAGCGGCCTGCCTCGACCCGCGCCTCCTGGGGCGAGAACGGCGGCTTGATGTCGGCCATCGCCGCTGCCGCTGTCGCCTCATCGATCAGGGGTCGGATCGGCATCGCTGGACGTGTCTCCTGATGCGGTCGTCTGCTGGGCCGCATCGTTCCATCGGTTTCCCCGAGCGGTCTCCGTAAGCGGCCTTCTTAAGATAGGCCGGGGACGTTCACTCCGGAAATGGCGACGGGTCCGGACCGCCGGCCACCCGTCGTTGTGCCGCGGCCTCCGTCACCCGGGTTGCCCTCGTATACCGGGGCGCGTCACGATACCGCCATGCTCTTCACGGCCGACTCCTCGCGAACGATCCGTGAACTCGAGGAGTTGCGGACGCTGACCGCCGATGACGAAGGCGCCCAGCGGGTGGCCTTCACGCCGGTGTGGGTCGAGGCCCGGCGGTGGTTTCGCGAGCGGTTCGCCGGTCTCCCCGTCGAGATTCACGACGACACCGCCGGCAATCGCTGGACCACGCTGCGGGGAGCCAGCGACCGCGCCGTCGTGATCGGCGGCCATCTCGACTCCGTGCCCAACGGCGGCTGGCTCGACGGCTGCCTCGGCCTGCTCGCCGGCGTCGAGGTGCTCCGCCGGATCTGCGTTCAGCACGCCGGGAAACCACCCGTCACCGTCCGCGTCGTCGATTGGGCCGATGAAGAGGGAGCCCGGTTCGGCAAGAGCCTGTTCGGCTCCGCGGCCTGCTGCGGCAGTCTCGACCTCGACGAGGCGCGGAGGCTCGTGGACGCTCAGGGCATCGGCCTGCCCGACGCCCTGCGGCGCGTCGGCATCGAGTTTGAGCGGGTCAAGGAGAGCGGCTGCGAGCTCGCCTCGGCGGCGGCCTACCTCGAACTCCACATCGAGCAGGGGCCGGTGCTCCTCGATCTCGGACTGCCACTGGGCGCCGTGCTCGGGACGTTCGGCGTCGAACGGCACGCGCTGACGTTTCGCGGACAGGCGGCGCACTCGGGCAGCACGCCCATGAACCGCCGCCGTGACGCGTTTCTCGCCGCCGCAAAAATGGCCCAGGAGATCTACGCGATCGCCGCCCGCAGTCACGGCGGCGTGTGCACGATCGGCTCCTGCACCACGCTTCCGGGGATCGTGACGAGCGTGGTGGAGGAATGCAGGATCACGCTCGATCAGCGGCACCTCGACGCGGCGGCGCTGGCCGCGATGCATGCCGAGGCCCGCGATGCGGCGGCGCGGTTCGCGGCCGAGGGGGGCGTGGACGTCGCGTGGGAGCGCCTCTGTCACATTCCTCCGGCACCGTTCCATCCCGATCTGATCGCCTTCGCCGACGACGTGGTTCGCGAGACCTGCGGCACGTCGCACCGCCTCCCGTCGGGCCCGCTGCACGACGCGGCGGAGATGGCGAGGGCCGGCGTGCCCACGGCGATGCTCTTCGTGCAGAGCCTCCGGGGCATCAGCCACAGCAAAATCGAGGACACGCGACGCGACCACCTCGAGCTGGCGGTGGCGGCGCTCGACCGCCTCGCGGAGAAGACGATGCACTGGGTCGCGACTCGTTCAGGGAGCTGCTGACATGCAACACAGGACCACGCACGCCCGCAAGGAATACGAGCGGGGCGAACTCGACGAGGCGACGGTCGATCGCGATCCGATCGGCCAGTTCTCGGCCTGGTACGACGACGCCGTCGCGGCGGGCTTGCCGGAGCCGGAGGCGATGACGCTCTCCACCGCGACGCCCGACGGCCGCCCCTCGGCCCGGATCGTGCTGCTGCGGGGCTTCGACTCCCGCGGCTTCTCCTTTTTCACGAACTACGACAGCCAGAAGGGCCGCGAACTCGCCGCCAATCCCCGGGCCGCGCTGACCTTCCACTGGGCCGAGCTCGAACGGCAGGTGCGGATCGAGGGCCCCGTGGAGCGGAAGACCGCGGCCGAGTCTGACGAGTATTTCCGGACGCGGCCGACCGCTTCACGGATCGGCGCGCTGAGTTCGCCGCAGAGCCGGGTGATTCCCGACCGGGAAGCGCTCGAGTCGCTCTTCGCACGGTTTCGCGCGGAGCACCCGGACGATGCGGAGATCCCGCGACCGGCCAACTGGGGCGGCTTTCGCCTGCTGCCCGAGCGGATCGAGTTTTGGCAGGGGCGGCCGAGCCGACTGCACGATCGGCTCGTCTTTCACCGCGACGCCGCCGGAAACTGGAAGCTCGAACGGCTCGCCCCGTAGGCCGCGACGACACGCTCGCCCGATCAGGAGGTGTGATCAGGAGGCCCGATCAGGAGGCCCGATCAGGGCGGAGGGGCGGTGTCAGCGCGGTGTCCGGGCGAGGGCCACGGCGACGTCGGCCGCGACGCGGGCGTTGTTGAGAAGGAGGGCCTCGTTGGTCTTCACGCTCGCGTTGCCGGTGAGGGCCCGCATGCGGTCGAGCAGGTAGGGCGTGACCTCGCGACCGCTCACCTCGATCGCCTCCACGAGTGCCGTGCCCAGCGCCGAATCGTGGAGTTCCCTCGGCAGGGCGTCCGCCTCGGGCACCGGATTGGCGATCACGAGCCCCGATGTGAAGCCGAGGTCGAAGTGCGTGCGGACCGCGGCAGCCACCTCGGCGATCGTGTCGCAGCGGCGATCCACCCGGAGGCCGCTTTCCCGGCGATAGAAGGCCGGAAACTCGGCCGTGGCCATGCCCAGGATCGGCACGCCGAGGGTTTCGAGCATCTCGAGGGTTCGTGGCAGGTCGAGGATCGCCTTCGCCCCGGCGCAGACCACGGCCACGGGATACCTCGACAGCGCCGTGAGGTCCGCCGAGACGTCGCCCGTCTCGGTCGCGCCGCGATGGACGCCGCCGATGCCCCCGGTGGCGAACACGCGGATTCCCGCCCTCCAGGCGGCAAACATCGTCGCCGCCACGGTCGTGGAACAAGAGCCTCCGGCCGCCAACTCCGCCGCGAAGTTGCCGAGGTTGACCTTCACCGGATGGGGAGTCGCCGCGAGCCTCGCGAGGTCGTCGCGCGTGAGCCCGACGCGGACAGAGCCGTCGAGAATGCCGATCGTGGCCGGGGTCGCCCCCCGCGCGCGGACAACCTCCTCGAGCGCGGCCGCCACCCGCTCGCCATCGGGCTGCGGGAGGCCGTGCGTCACGAGCGTGGTTTCGAGCGCCACCACGGCACGGCCGCCCGCGACCGCCGCGGTGACGTCTGGCGAGACGTGAAAGAGGTCGCTCATGCGGATGGCTCCACGGCGGCTGTCCCAAACCAGTCGAAGTGACGCTGCGGGGCGATCGCGGGACTGACGGCCGTCGAACCCCGGTTCCCCCGGTCTTCGATCGTGACACCCGCCGACACGACGCCCCGCTCGATCGTGCCCGGTGGCACGCCGAAGGCTCTCGCGACGGCTGGCTTGGCGATCATGTCCCCCGGTGTAGCAGACGGCTGACGCGATGGGGAGCGGCGGGGTTTGCATCCCGGGGCCGTAGCATCGACAGTTGCAGGAAGGTCACCCCGTCGTCGAGGCCTCGATGCCCACGTCCCCACCTGCCGTCGGCTCCTTCCACAGGCTCGACCGAACCGGCCTTCAGTCCGTGATCGACGTGCTCTGGCGGACCGGTCATCGCGTGGTGGGGCCGCAGGTGTCCGACGGGGCGATTGTGATCCGTGACCTTCGCGGCGTGGCCGAGCTGCCCTCCGGCTGGCTCGACGAGCAGGACGGCGGCATGTATCGGCTCAGGCACGATCCCGCCGCCGGTACGTTCGACCACGTCGTCGGCCCCCACTCGCTCAAGAACTTCCTTTTCCCCGCGCGGGAAACGATCGCGTCGTTCGTCCAGGCATCCGGCTTGTGGAGCCAGTCACCTCCCCCCGCGGCGGCGGTTCCCTTGGCGGTGCTGGGCGTGCGCGGCTGCGATCTGGCCGCGCTTGCGGTCCAAGACCGGGTCTTCCTCGGCAGCGGCTGGGTTGACGAGGCCTACAAGTCGCGGCGCGAGCGGCTCTTTCTCGTCGCGGTCAACTGTCGGCGGGCGGCGGCCACCTGCTTCTGCCACTCGATGGGCAGCGGCCCGGCCGCGGGACCGGGGTTCGACCTGGCGCTCACGGAGCTCGATGCCGACTTCACCTGCGAGGTGGGCAGCGACCGCGGGGCGGCCGTGCTCGCCGGGGCGATGGCGATGGGGGCGATCATCCCCGGCTGCTCGATGGAGGAGGTCGAAAAGACGCGGGGTGTCTCGCGTGCGCTTGCCGCGGGGATGCACGCCCGGCGGCCGGTCCACGGCGAGCCCCGGCCCCGCAGCCTCGACACCCACGGCATCCGCGACCTGCTGATGACGAACCTCGAGCATCCCCGCTGGGAGGAGGTGGCCACGCGGTGCCTCTCCTGCACCAACTGCACGCTCGTCTGTCCGACCTGCTTTTGTTCGTCGGTGCAGGAGGTGGCCGATCTTTCCGGTGATCATGTCGATCGCGAGCGGCAGTGGGCGAGCTGCTTCTCGCTCGATCACGCCAGGATTCACGGCCACAGCGTGCGGAGCGCGACGGCCGCCCGGTATCGCCAGTGGCTGACGCACAAGTTCGCCGGCTGGATCGACCAGTTCGACACGTCGGGCTGCACCGGCTGCGGGCGCTGCATCACCTGGTGCCCCGTCGGCATCGATGTCACCGAGGAGATCGCCGCGATCCGGACGACCGCCGATGGCGGATCGCCGTCCGGCACGTCACCGACCGGCGGGACTGCGTCATGAGCGGGCACTTGTCAGGCCCCGCCTCGCGGGAGAGTCCCTGGCGATCGCACGCCGCGCGGATCCGCGGGATCACGCCCGAGACGCCCGGGGTACGGACCTATGAACTCGAGCTCGAGGACGTGCTCGCCCGCGATCAGTACCGATTCGTCGCCGGCCAGTTCAACATGCTCTACCTGCCCGGGATCGGCGAGGCGGCGATCTCGGTGAGCTCTGATCCTGCCGGCCGGAAAACGCTCGCCCATACCGTCCGCGCCGTGGGCAACGTCACCGACGCGCTCGCCCGGCTCGGCGTCGGCGATCAGGTATTTGTCCGCGGTCCCTTCGGAACACCCTGGCCCGTGGCCGAGGTGGCCGGGCGTGACGTCATCATCGTCGCCGGCGGCCTGGGCCTCGCCTCGCAGCGGGCAGCGATCCTGTGTCTGGCGGCCGGGCGGGCCTGCCGCTCCGTCACGGTGCTCCACGGGGCGAGGCAGCCGGAAGGTCTGCTCTATGCGCGCGAGTACGACGGCTGGCGGGCGGCCGGGATCGATGTCCGCACGATCGTGAACGACCCTGGGGGGGCGTGGAGCGGTCCGATCGGTCTGGTCACCGATCTGCTTGCACCCGCGATCCGCGATCCATCCGCAACGACGATCCTCTGCTGCGGACCCGATCCGATGATGGTGGGCGTGGCCGAGGCGGCGACCACAGGTGGCGTGGCAGCGGACGATGTCTTTCTCTCGCTCGAGCGGAACATGGCCTGTGCGGTGGCCCACTGCGGCCTCTGCCAGTTCGGCCCGCTCTTCATCTGCCGCGACGGCCCCGTGCTCCCCTACCGGAGGATGGCGGCACTCCTGCGGATCCCGCAGGTATGAACCGGCGGTGGTGACGTCCTCCCCTTTTTCTTGATCCATCCTGAGTGTTCGGTTTCTTGACCTTGGCGTCACCAGAGAGAGTGGGTTTTCGATGGGCAGAAAGCAGTCCGCCGTTCGGCGTTGCCGAGGTGTGACGGCTTCGGACTTTGGAGGAAAAGAATCGACGGCTCAAGCAGCGTTTTCTCCGGTCGATCAAGTGGACAATGTTCATGGATGACTTTGTCCACGCTATCCTTGGGTGGAACCGCACGGGGAGCGACGTCGAGAGTCGCCAAAGCCGTCCTCTCGGCAGGAAAACCGATGCCACGATTTCTCGCGTCCGCAGTCGTTTTCAGCATCGTGGCTGCCGGAGGTCTCGCG
>SXHR01000059.1:0-8758 GCA_005773625.1 Planctomycetaceae bacterium
CTACGTCGAGGGCTGCACGGCCCCGAAGTATTCGACCGAGAGCCTGCACTCGGCCGTGGTCGAGATCGTGGTCAAGCGGGGCGGCCGCTGCCGCTACACCACGATCCAAAACTGGGCCAACAACATCTACAACCTCGTCACGAAGCGGGCCATGGCCTACGGCGACTCGATGATGGAGTGGATCGACGGCAATCTCGGCAGTCATCTCACGATGAAGTATCCGGCGGTCTACATGATGGAGCCGGGCGCCCGCGGCGAGATTCTCTCGATCGCCTTCGCATCGGCCGGCCAGCATCAGGATGCCGGCGCGAAACTCGTGCACGCGGCCCCGCACACCAGCGGCAGGATCGTGTCCAAGAGCATCTCCAAGAACGGCGGTCGGGCCAGTTACCGCGGCCTCGTGAAGGTCGAGCCCGGGGCGAAGAAGAGCAAGTCGAGCGTCGTCTGCGACGCGCTCATTCTCGACGACCGCAGCCGCAGCGACACCTACCCCTACATCGAGATCGAAGAGCAGGACGTCTCGATCGGCCACGAGGCGAGCGTCTCGAAGATCGGCGAGGAGCAGCTCTTCTATCTGATGAGCCGCGGACTCTCCGAGGCGGAGGCGAGCACGATGATCGTCGGCGGATTCATCGAGCCGCTCGTCAAGGAGCTGCCGATGGAATACGCCGTCGAGATGAATCGGCTGATCGAACTGCAGATGGAAGGATCCGTGGGCTGACGCGACGACCATGAGCACCACCACCGTCACTCCTGCGGCCTCCGCTTTCGACCGTGAATCCCTGGACAGGCTCCTCGATGCCGCCGCGCCGCCCGCGTGGGCGCTCGACGCACGCCGTCAGGCGTTCGAAAGGCTCGAGTCGCTGCAGCTCCCCGACCGACGCGATGAAAACTGGATGCGGACCGATCTGCGGCTATTCAAGCCGAAGGTCTGGGGGCCCAGGCCCGCTCCGGCCCGCGGGCTGGCCGCTCCCGAAGGGCTGCTCGCACCGGCGATTCTCTCGGGGGACCTCGCCGCGGAGTCGTATGCCGACTTCGAGGCGGCCGCGAGGCCCGTCGGGCCCGCGAGCCTCGGCGGCCGGTTTGCGTCGATCGATGGGCATGTCATCCGGGATGAGCTCGATCCGGCCCTGGCCGCGCAGGGGGTCGTGTTCGGATCCTCGGACCGGTTGCTGGCCGACCATTCCGAGATCTTCCGGCCGCACTGGTTCTCGGTGATCGATCCCGGGTGCGACTGGTTCGCGGCCCTCCACGCCGCATTTCATGCCGCGAGCGTCGTGCTCTTCGTGCCGCCCGGGGTGAGGATCGCGGCCCCGCTGCACGTGATCTCCGGGATCAGCGACGGAGGTGTCGACACCTCGCACGTCCTCGTCGTGCTCGGCGAGGGTGCCGAGGCAACCGTGCTCACGGAGACCGCCGGTGGCGGTCCCGCCGGCGGCGTCGGCGGTTTTCACTGCGGCGGCACCGAGATCGTGGTGGGCAAAGGCGGCTTCCTCCGCATGGTCAATCTCCAAAACTGGAACAACGGCGTCTGGCACGTCGCGCGGCAGAAGGCCGTCGTGCACGATCACGGTCGCCTCCAGTGGACGCTCGGCGCGCTCGGCAGCCGCCTCTCGCAGGTGGCCCAGGACGTGGCGCTCGTCGGCCGGGGGGCCGACGCCCAGGTGAATGGCGTGATGTTCACCGAGGGACGCCAGCACCTCGTCTACAACACGCTTCAGCATCACGAGGCTCCCTCCTGCCGGAGCGACCTGCTCTACAAGGGCGCGTTGCAGGACCGCAGTCGGCTCGTCTGGCGGGGCATGATCAAGGTGGACAAGGCCGCCCAGAAGACGGACGGCTACCAGCGCAACGACAACCTCATGCTCTCGAACGAAGCCCGGGCCGACTCGATCCCCGGTCTCGAGATCGAGGCCGACGACGTCCGCTGCACCCACGGCGCCACCAGCGGCCGCGTCGATGCCGAGCAGGTTTTCTACGCCCAGGCCCGCGGACTCTCGGCCGACGAGGCGGCGAGGCTCGTCGTTGCCGGGTTCTTTCAGCAGGTCTTCGACCGGATCACGATTCCGCAGGTTCGCGAGGCGCTCGCCCGCGCGATCGGCAGTCGCATCCGCCGGATCACCTGATGGAGTTCGTTCATCCGTCGGAGGCCCGGGCGCGAGCGACGGGAATCCGGCCGGTGACTTCCAGATCATCCCTCACCGTCCGAGACGCTTGGAACCCCCGACCATGGCCGATTTTCTCCGTGTTGCCGACGTCTCCGAGATTCCCGATCCGGGCAAGACGCTCGTCGATGTCGATGGCGACATGGTCGCGCTGTTCCATGTCGGGGGCGTCTTCTACGCGATCGACGACGTCTGCACCCACGACGGCGGGCCGCTGGCCGATGGCGAACTCCGCGACCACAAGATCTCCTGCCCCCGACACGGGGCGAAGTTCGACATCCGCACCGGCGCGGCGCTTTCCATGCCTGCCATACGGAGTACGCGAGCCCATGACGTGAAGGTCGAGGATGGCGGCGTCTGGGTGCGACTGCGGGCCGAGGCCGGCTCCGGTGGCCCCCCCTTGCACGGCGCGGTCTCGGCGCCGGTGGCCGCACCGTTGCCCGTGACGTCGGCCGCCGTCGCGGCGCCGGTGCCGACGGTTGGCGGCGGATCCCCGGCCGTGGTCGCTCCCGGGGAGTCCGGCCCGCTCTGCGAAGACCGGGTTCGGGAGATGCTGAAAGAAGTCAAGGATCCCGAGCTCTTCGTCAACATCGTCGATCTCGGGCTGATTTACGGCGTCACGCTCTCTCCATCGGCCGACGTGCCGGGCAAGCTGCATGCGGCGATCGACATGACGATGACGAGCCCCGCCTGCCCGGCGGGGCCGCAGCTCATCGCCGACACGAAGCGGTGCGTGGGCGCGAGCCCGGAGGTCGCGGCGGTGGAGGTGCGGATCGTCATGGAGCCGCCGTGGACACCCGATCGCATGACCGACGCGGCCCGGGATCAACTCGGGATCTTTTGACGTCGGGATCTCCCGACGCTCCCGGCCGCAGGAGAGCCTCCGATGCTGGCGGGGCAAAGCCCGAGTCCCGAAGGCATCGGGCCGCCGTGGCCCGCTGCACCGCGAGCCTGCACCGGCCCGCGACGGCCCCGCTTGTCCGCTTGTTCACTGATCCAACTCTTCCGGTGCCGCGATCAGGAGGACCGAAGACGGCCATGCGACTCGTGATCTATGAATGGTGCTGCTCCGGGGGGCTCGCCGGGCCCGATCGGCGGCACATCGTCGCCGCGGGGGATGATGCCGAGGCTCTGGCCCGCGAGGGGCGGTCCATGTTCTGCGGGCTGCTCGCCGATGCCGCACGGGATCGCGGATGTGAGGTGACGGGGCTCGTCGATGAATCGCGGAGAATCGACCTGCCCGACGGTGTCCGTATCAAAACCGTGCCTCCGGGCACGGAGATCGCGGTGCTCGTCGAGGAGTCGCGGCATGCCGATGCGACGCTGATCGTGGCCCCCGAGACGGCGGGAATCCTCGCCGACCGGGTCGCGGCGGTTCGCTTGGTGGGCGGCACGGTGCTCGCACCGAGCGACGGTTTCATCAAAATCGCCTCCGACAAGCAGGCCACGATCGACACGCTCGCCGCGGCGGGCGTGCCCGTGCCCGCCGGGCGTTCGCTCGCGGCCGGTGAAGCGTGGCCGCGGTGGTTTCACCTGCCCGCTGTCCGTAAGGCCCGCGGGAGCACGGGGAGCGACGGCCTCGTCGTCGTGCGGCCCGGCGAGGCTCCGCCGCCGCCGGGCGAGCAGGCCGCACGGCTCGAGGCATTCGTCGGGGGAATGCCGGTGGGCGTGTCGTGTCTTGTCGGGGCGGCCGGCATCCTGCCGTTGCCGGCCGTGCGACAGCTGTTTTCAGGCGGTCCGCAGCCCCGGTACCTGGGGGGCGAGCCGCTGGTCGAGCCGGCGATCGCGAGGCGGGCCGAGCGACTGGCCGTCAGGGCGATCGGGGCCGTGGCCCGCATCGGCGGGGGGACGCAGGCGGGCTGGATCGGAGTCGATATGATCCTCGGCAGTCGCGACGACGGGCTCGATGACCGCGTGCTCGAGGTCAACCCGCGGCTGACGACGTCGTTCGTGGGATTCGCCGGCTCCGGCCGGGCCGGCCTCGTGCGGGCGATCATCGACGTGGCCGCGTGCCGCACCGTCGCCCTGCCCGATCTCGTTCCATCCCCCTTCTCGCTCTCTGAAGATGCCCCAGCCTGACCGGCCCCGATCCGACGTGCTCGCCCTCGACGTGGGCGGGGCCAATCTCAAGGCCGCCGACGGTCGGGGCTGGACGCACAGCGAGCCGTTCGCGATGTGGCGGGAATGGCGGCGGCTCCCCGATGCGGTCGCGCGGATCATCGGCACGGCCGGGCCGTGCCGGGTCGTCGCCACGATGACGGGCGAGATCGCCGACTGTTTTCCCTCGCGGGCCGCGGGCGTGGGCCACATCGTCTCGGCGATCGTCGCGGCCGCCGAGGCATCCGGCTGCGAGGAGCCGGGGATCTATCTGACATCCGGGCGGATCGTGCCGCCGCCGGACGCATGCGCACGGCCCCTCGAGGCGGCCGCATCCAACTGGCACGCGGTCGCCCGGCTCGCAGCCGCCCACGCCACGCATGACCGCGCCATGCTCATCGACATCGGTTCGACGACCGGTGATGTCGTGCCGCTCGTGGATTGCCGGCCGGCCCCGCTGGCTTGGGACGATCCCGGCCGCATGCTCTCCGGCGAGCTGGTCTACACCGGAGTCGAGCGGACGCCGCTGCCGGCGCTGGTGCGGTCGCTGCCCCACGGACGGCTTCGGCGGCCGGTGGCCAGCGAGCGTTTTGCCGATTCCCGCGACGTGTGGCTGCTGCTCGGCGGATTGGCCGAGTCGGCGGAATCCCGCGACACGGCCGACGGCGGTCCGCTCACCGTCGCCGCGGCCCGGGTCAGGATCGCCCGCACGATGCTCCTGGAGCCGGCCGATCTTTCGGAGGAAGACGCGGTTCGCGCCGCCCGTTGGTGTGCCGAGACGCAGGCGCGGACGGTCGCCCGCGCGGTCGATCGCGTGGCCCGGTCGTGCGGCTGGCGGCCGCGGGAGATCATCATCTCCGGGCACGGCGAGCGACTCGCGCTGCTGGCCCTCGCCCGCCTCGGCTGGAGCGTCGTCACGCGGTCGCTGCCGGAGACGCTCGGGGCGGGCGTGTCGCGTGCGGCACCGGCGCATGCGCTCGCCCTCATCGCCCGGAGGGAGTTGCCATGAGGCCCGCCTGGAACCGCGGCGTGGTCCGCGGCCCGATCGCCCACGCGGACGAGCGAGCCCCGTGGATCGTCAAGTTCGGCGGCAGCCTCCTGACACGACCGCGGTGGCCGGAGGAGTTGCGTGCCCTGCTCGCCGGGATGGCGGGGCCGGCCACGGTGGTGGTGGGAGGTGGGGCGGTCGTCGATGGACTGCGGTCCATCGACGCCGTCAATCCGCGGCCGGTCGAACTGATGCACCGGCTGGCGGTCGATGCCATGGGGCTGACAGCGCGGCTCGTCGCGGACGCGATCGGTGTCACCTGCTCCGCCGAGCCGGCCACGACGGGCCTGCCCGTGGTGCTCGACGCCCCGGCGTGGCTCGGTCGTGGAGAGCGTTCAGCCGAACTCCCGGTCGGCTGGGACGTCACCAGCGATTCGATCTCCGCCGCGGTCGCCGTGTCGTGCGCCGCCCATCTGCTGCTGGTGAAAAGCGTCGCCCCGCCCCGCTCCGCACAGCAGCTCATCGAGCTCTCGGAAGCCGGCTGGGTCGATCCGCGGTTTCACGTCGTCGCGGCTCCCGTGACGGTGATCCACTGGGCCGCACCGATCTTGGACCCGGATTCTGCGGGCTGACGCGGTCAGTCCCACGAACATCCGGTGGAGGCGGCATCGGCCGGCCGGGCCGCGAGCGCCTGCGTCCGGACCGCGGTCACGTCGGCGGCCACAGCCGTGTTGGCGGCGAACTGCCAGGGCTGGAACTTCACACCCCCCGATGCCGAGAGTACCCAGTTGCCCCCCTTCTTGAGGCCCGTCGCGACCGTGGGCACGCTCGTGGGAACGTCGTATTTCGGCAGTGGCAGCGTGGCGGGGTCGATGAACGCGGCCAGGTCACAGCCGGCCCGCTTGTCGAGTTGCCGACCGTGGATGAGGGCGGCCACGACCGCGAGGTCGATGCAGTTGGTGAGTTCGGCGAAAATCGGCTGCTTCGCGGCGAGCGCGTCGTAGTTGGCCGTCATCGCATCGCACCACCTGCGTGCCACCGTATCGGCGGGGGCCGCGGCCCGCTTCATGCCGTTGTCTCCGGCCACGTCGCTCTCGGTGAGACAGGTCATCCGCCGACCCGAGAGCCGCCAGGCGAGTTCGTCGGCATCGCGGGCGATTGGGTCGTAGGCCGCCTCCAGCCAAAACCGCGGCAACGCGGTGGCCCTGCCACCGGCGGGAACCATCGCGAGGTAGCTCGGCAGTTTTTCGAGGCCCGATCCCTCGAGGCCCATCCCGATCCGCTTCATGCGGTAGTCGGCCGCGACGAGAACCCGCGCGAATCGGCTGTCGGCGGGCACACCGGCGACGGTCACCCGTTGAGGACCGAGCGCCTCTTCCATGGCGGTGAAAAGTCCCTGCGGGTCGGCGGCCATCTTGGTCTGCCGACGGAGCAGATCCTGCAGCTTGGTGATGCCGTCGGGAGTCGGATCGATCGAACAGGTCATGCCCCCCGCGCGGGCCTTGTCGATGGCCCGCAACGCCACGACGAGATCCTCGAGATGCAGCGGTGGCCGCCGGCTCGTGGCCCCGACCACCGTGCCGGTCGCATCGACCGCGAGTGGTTCGGCCGGCCCCGAGAGCACGATGTCATGGTTGTCTGGATCGACGAAAACATGCTCGATCCGCTGGAGACCGCCGAGGAACACGACCTCAGGCGACAGGGGGACCGATTTCGTCATCGACTCCCGCACGGCGGCGGCGACGGCCTTGAGCGACACCTTCCTGGCTGCGCCGGCCTCGCCCGACCACTCCGCATCGGCGAGTGCCTTGGCCCGTTCGGCCGCGAGTGACTCGAGAGCCCCCGGCTCGAGGTTGCCGACGATGCCGTCGGCATCGACCGAGATGCCGCCCACGGCCTGGCCGCCGAACCCGAAGCCGCCGCCGCCGATCTGGGCCATGCCGCGGCCGGCAGGAAGTATGGCCATGGCAACGGCCACCGGGATGACGAAACGCACGCGCCAGAGGTTGGTCAGCGGATGCATGGCGAACATGGGAACCCTCGCTGAGGCAGGAACGATGGAAGGCGGGAAACCGGTCAAAAACCGGCTCCGATGCTAGTCCCGGCGGCGGATTTCGGCAAACCCGGTTCCAGCGGTCGATCAGGGATTTCGAGAGGCCCTCGCCAACCGGCCGGGGCTCGATCATGATGCGGGGGTTGGCAGCGGGTATCCCACGCCGAAACGGGGGCGCTCGCAGGTCCGCCACGGCACCCAGGCAGCCCGCATGCAGCCGGCACCCCAGTCTCATCTCCACGTGGTCGATCCCGTCGCCGGGGAGCGGGTGGTGCGGCTCGTGCCCGGCCGGCGGATCACGCTCGGTCGTGCGCCCACCAACGACATCGTCCTGCACGACGAGCGGGCCAGCCGCGTTCACGCCGAGATTCGGGCCGGGGACGACGGCTGGACCATCTGCGACCTGCAGAGTCGCAACGGCACCACCGTGAACGGGGAGCCCGTGGCCGGCGACCGCCCCTTGGCGGCGGGCGATACGGTTCGAATCGGCTCGGTGCAGATGTCTTTCGGCACGGGTGATCCTCCCACCGGCGTCGCAACGGCCATGGTCGCCGCCACCGGCACGATCGCCGGCGACATGCCCGCCGCTGAAGCCGCATGGAAGGCCTCGATCACGCACCGCCGCGCCCGCAGCAGCCTGCTCGACGACATCAGCCAGTCGGCGGGAAGCGTGCCCCGCGTGGGTCGCGCGGCGGCCGAACTCTGCCGGCTCGCCTTCGCCCTCGCCAGCGCGAGTTCGGCCCCGGCCATCGCCCGCCTGGCCCTCGACACCGTTCTGCAGGGAACGGCCGCGACCCGCGGCCTCGTCCTCCTGGCATCCCGCCCCGGCGATGCCGCGCACGGCCAAATGGAGGCCGAGTCACTCACCGCGACCGCCTCGATCCCGGATCCCTGGCCCGCCCCCCTGCCCGTCGGAGTGGCCTCCGCCATCCTGGCCGCCAACGAGGCGGCGCTCGCCGCGGGCGATCCACGCACCGCCGGTCCTGCCGCGACGCTGGCCGCGCCGATCCGCTTCGCGGGCCTCCCCGTCGGCCTGATGCATCTCGAGGTGGAGCCGGGGGGCGGCCAGGCGACGCCCGACGACCTGGAGTTCGTCATGGCCGTCTGCGACGCCGTCGGCGTCGCCATCGAGAACCTCACCGCCAGGGAGGCGCTCTCGACGCGGCTGGCCAACGCCGCCGACGAAAACGAGCGGCTCCGCCGCAGGCTTGGTGAGGAGGCCAGCATGGTGGGGGCGAGCCCTGCCCTGCAGGGAATCCTCGGCCAGATGCAGCGGGTCGCGGCCACCAAGGCCACGGTTCTCGTCCGCGGCGAGAGCGGGGCCGGCAAGGAACTCATCGCCCGTGCGATCCACGAAGCGAGCGACCGCCGGGCCGGGGCCTTCGTCTGCCTCAACTGCGCCGCCCTTTCGGAAACGCTCCTGGAGAGCGAACTCTTCGGCCACGAAAAGGGCGC
>SXHR01000060.1:0-8462 GCA_005773625.1 Planctomycetaceae bacterium
CTTCCGCGGATCGCCGCCGAGCCGCTTCATCGCCGCCCTCATCGCGGCGAGGTCGACGACGCAGGGCACGCCCGTGAAATCCTGGAGAACGACACGGGCCGGCTTGAAGGGAATCTCCTGCTCCGCCGGGCTCGCGGCATTCCAGGTGGCGAGCGTGCGGACGTCGGCTTCCGTCACCTCGTAGCCGTCGCAGTTCCGCAGCAGCGATTCGAGGATCATCCGCAGCGAATAGGGCAGCCGCGACGTGTCGGTCACTCCCGCGTCGTCGAGGGCCCGAAGCCGGTAGAGCGTGGCGGGGCCGGAGCCCGTCTCGAAGGTCGCGCGGGCGGAAAACGGGTCGGCAGGAGTGGCGGCCATGGGTATCCGGGAAGGTTCGGGGGGACGGCGGCAAATCGCCGGAGGCGACTGCGGGTAGCGTATCCGACCGTACGAGGCCCGGAGAAGCGGGCAGTGTCCCGGGGCGGCGGCAGGCCACAGAGCCGTCATAAACCGCACAAGACAGCCGGTTTGGCGATGGAAATGGACCCCGCTGAAAAAGCATTCGACACGGCGGCGAGTCATCGTGTACTGTTGAGACGTCGGCGGGAGAGCCGACCCCACAACACACTTGATTCTTTTCAGCGGCTGTTCCCCCCCCCCCAAAGACCCACACTTCTAGAGCCGCTACCGGACCCGTGGTTTTCGAACCACGGGTCCTTTTCTTTTGATGGGTCCCACTGCCCGGATGTCGTGGGGGGCGGAAACAGCGGCGGCTTCCAGGGCTGGCCGTTGCCAACTGTCCTGGGACGGTGGCCCATCCGGGGCCGTTTTTTTGCCGTCCTCGCGTGCGTCTTGCCGTGGACCGATCGCCGGCGAATGCTTGTCAGCGTGATTGCCGGGCGACCGGCACTGGCGTCGTCAAGGAGGGCGACATGCAAGTTCTCAACTGGAACGGAATCATCCAGGCACTCGTGCTCATTCGCATCGGCCAGGAACTGGGGACCGATTCGCGGCTGGCCCGGGCGTTGCACGAGGCGGTGCAGGCCCTGTTGTTCGTCTGGCGATGACCGGCGGTCAGCCGATCGTGCCGCGGTCGAGCAGGCCGTCGATCAGGGCCGAGCGGCTGTCGATGTTCGAGGTCCGCCGCTTCGCCGCCTCGGCGGCGAGAATCTCGCGTGTCCGCATCAAGCGGCGGCCGCCCGACTGGGCGTCGTAGGCGTTGAAGCCGATCGTCAGCCGGCGTTCGGGTGGCACGTCGGCGCCCGACAGCGTCAGCTTTGCCGGCGTGCCATCGCCGCCGGCCACCACCTCGAATGGCCAGAGCGTGCGGTCGGATTGCTTCTGCTTCGCGTCCTCGGCCACGATCGCCAGCATTTCGGCCGCGGTGACCTCGGCGCTCACGAGCATGTTTTCGTACGGGATGATCTTCCAGCAGTCGGCGACGGTGAGTCGGCCGGGCTGCAGGTCGCCCGTTTCGAAAGTGCCATGAAACACGCCGTCCACGGGCTGGCCCTGCTTCTTCAGGGCGTCCGCGAAACATTCGCAGAGGAGTTGCACCAGTTCGCTGCGGCGTCCCCGGCCGGGAATGACGCGGGCGACGGTCGCCACGTCGCGGGCGAGGGTGGCTTCGGCCGCCTCGAGGCCGGGCTTCGAGAGTTCCATGACCGCGGGGTCGAGCGCGAACCGGTCGTCCATGAGCAGCGTGAAGGCGCGGCGATCGACGAGTTTGCGGGTATCGAGATCGAACGTGAGATCGACGCGACCACAATGGATGCCGTGGTAGCTGGCCTGTGAGCAGAGCACGTCGTGCAACATCCACGACGGCTGATTCTGGTGGGAGTGGCCGGCCAGATAGACGTCGACGCCATTGACGTCCCGGAGCATGGCGCGGACCGGATTGGCGTAATCGTCGTTGAACCGCCAGCCCATGTGCCCCATCACCACCACCGCATCGGCCTTCTCGCCCCGCACGACCGCGACGGCGGACTCGAGGGCCTCGGCGGGGTCGGTCGGGGCGAAGCCGGCGAGCAGTTCCGGGGGCAGCCAGAACGGCAGCCCCGGCGTGATCAGGCCGATCAGACCGATGCGGAAGCCCCCCACCTCCCGGATCGTCCATGGCAAAACTTTCTTCCATCCACCGTCGAACCCTCCGGCAGCTGCCATGCCCCGCGCGAGATTGGCCGTGAGCACCGGGGCGGTGGATCGCTCGAGCAGGGCTTCGAGTCTCTCGGGGCCCCAGTCGAAGTCGTGGTTGCCGAGCGTCCAGGCGTCGTAGCCGAGCCGGTTGAAGAGATCGATCATCAGCGTGCCGCCGCACTGCAGGCTGACGGCCGTGCCCTGAACCACGTCGCCGACATCGACCGTGATGGAGTGCGGCGTCTCCCGCCGCCACTGCCTCAGGCAGGTCGCGCAGCGGGCCAGGCCGCCGACATCGTCGAGACCTTCGTAGGTGCTCGTGGGAAGGATTCGACCGTGGAGGTCGGTGGTGTGGAGGATCGAGATCGTCCGCGCTCGACCCAGCTCGGCGGCGCGGACCGACGCCGGATCGAGCGAGCCGGCCACGGTCGCGGCGGCGACCCCCGTCAGAAAATCCCGGCGGGGCAGACGTTGCTTCAGGACCATGACGATTTCCCCAGCAGGCCGTGGATAACGTCGCGAGCCGCCGGATGCGCCGGCTGGCGACTCACGAAACCCTCGGCGTTTTCTCCGGTCGACTTCGTGGAACTTGCTTCACACCGCTCCCCGGCCGCAGGGGAACGTGGGGCCTTTTTCAGAGGCAGCCAGTTCGACTTTTGCGGTTTTCGAGGAGTGTTCTGCCGGCTGACACTGCTGCCTGAAAAGTGGCGAGCCGGCTTCAAAGTGGACGGATCTCTACCCCCGTTCAGTTTGAGCAAGGAGGCTCGCCGTGGATCTTGTACCTCGATTCCAGGAGTTGCTGCAAGGACCGGCTCCCGCGATGACGGCTCCGAGCTTCGGGAGCCTCCGCACGATCGTGTCGGGCCGGTTGTTTTCGGGCGGAGGGATCGTCACGCGGATGATCGTCGCGGCGGGGGCCGCTGTCACGAACCGACAGCCGAGCAGGTCATCCGCTGGGACGCGATGCGCCGGAGCGTGGAAGTCACGTGCCGTGACTCCTCGAACACGCCGTGGCGATGGCGGCTTGAAAAGAATGCCGCGGGGCATGCCCCATGCCGAAAAACCGCAAAAGTCGAAGCCAGGTCCGCAGCCGGCGTTCCGCCTGCCCGATGCCGCAGCGCGGCGGACACCCGCCGCGACACCTTCTTGCCACACGGGGCTCCGGAGACCGATTTCCTCAGGGCGAGCTGGACGGAACCGCCGGCTGCGGCGGGTTCAGCCCGGTCTCCTGAAGATGCTGGATGAGGATCCGCCGCACCTCGGCGATGGTGAGCGGATGGTGCTGCACCCTCGTATGGCTCGCCGGCACCGCGATCTCGCTCACGGCGGCCACGGTGTGCGCGCTCTCCACCGGCACCACGCAGTCGTCACGGCCCCCGAGCAGGGAATGATGGGCGTCGCCGACGACGCTGTGCACGGTGACCCAGCACGGCGGCCGCAGCCCGCGAATCGCCGCCAGCATTTCGGAGTCGGGCCGTAGCAGGTCGATGCTCGTCGGGGGCCGTCGCTCATACTCCTCGCGAAAGACGCCGGGATTCAACCGGACCACGGCGTCGTGAATCCGCTGATTCTCGGGGGGCGTTCGCACGCTGATGGACGCGAGCCGGCCCACGCCAAGCGATGCCAGGAGCGATCCCTTGTGGGGTGTCGCGATGCAGACGATCCGGTTGACGAATGGCAACGGTTGAAAAAAGTAGGCGGGCTTCACGATCTCGCGCATCTTTTCCGGCATGCGGATCTGCTCGAAGGGCACGCTGGCGACGGCGTCCCAGATGCGATCGGCCGGCTCGACGACCTGGAGCTTGGCGTGCAGCCCCCCCATGCTGTGCCCGACGAGCACGAGGTTGCGCATCGCCGGGTCGCTTCCCTCCGGATCGCACTGGCGCACCGCCGCGATGAGTTGCCGCCGCAGCGCGGCCGACGACTGCAGGAACGCGGCGCCGGTGGGGTAGTGATAGACCCACGGCTCATACCGCCGGTGAAATTCCGGCCAGGCCCGCAGTTCGTTGATCATGTCGAACCACGTGCCCTCGTCGCTGGCGAGGCCGTGGATGAAGACCACGGGAATCCGCCCCGGCTGATGGGGCTCGAGCATCTCGAGATGGGGCCGCGTGGCGCCGCTGCCGAAGGGCTGCAGAAACCCCGTGATGCTCGAGCGCGGCGTGCCCTCGAGGGCGTCGAGCAGCGGTGCCGAGAGATCGGCGGCGAGATGGGGTTTGGCGGAACCGATGCGGACCGCCGCGATCTCCACCGGATTGGCGAGGTCGAGCACGGCCGGCGCATGGTCACGGGCGACGGGACCGCTGAACTTCTGCAGGAAGTTCTCGTTGCCCGGCACGGCGAACCGCAGGACGGCGGTGGCGGCGAGGGACTGCCGCGGCGCCGCAAATCTCCTGGTTTCCTCGTGCGTCGAATCGTTCGCGACCCGCACGACCACCGGCAGACCGAAGCCGTCGCGCAGGTGCCGCCGCGTGAGCCGCTTGTCGCCCGGCTGGCCCTGCGGTTCGATCGATGCGATGGCCGAGGCGGCGACCGGCAACGCCTGAGGCTGGAAGGGGACGAAGACCGGCTTGCTCCGTGGGCCGATCCAGAGGCCGCCCTGGTCGAGCCGGCCGTGGAGCCGGGCCGCTTCGAGCAATCCCGCCAGGGCATCGGCATAGAGATCCGCGGCGTCGATCAGCGTGTCCCGCGACTCCGGGCACGTCCAGGCGGCGTTCCATGCCTCCTCGCAGGCGACGTAGTAGCCGTCGACCGCGTGGCGATCGCACTTTTTGAGCATCTCGCACGACGCCTTCAGATACTCCCGCGACCTGCGAATGTGGCCCTGGGCGACGGGCAGGGGCGACTCCGCCGGCGCCGGCGACTGGCCGGGGGACTGGCTGCCGCGGGTTTGGCCGCGTGCCGCGTCGATGGTGAGGCCGACGAGGGCTGCCACGAGCGGGATCACCCACGTCCGCGCGGAACTCCGGCGCCGCCGCGGCTGATCGCTGTTCACCGGCCGCGCCATGCACGTCGCTCCCGGATTCCTCGTCCCACTGACCGACCGCCCGTCCCAGAAGGGATATCGTCGCCCCGACCATGAGCCCGCGAACCGCTCCCCACGACCGGCAAAGTCGGGGGCACTCATGCGGCCCAGCATCCGCAGAACCCGCATCCACCCAATCCGCGACGCGGCCACCCAGCCTCCGTAAGATACCCCTCTTGGCGGGTTGCATCAGTCCCGTCGAGGCCCCCGGAGCAGATCCACCATGCCCTCTTCATTCACCCGACGTCCCGGGGGTTTCAGCCTCGTCGAACTGCTGGTGGTGGTGGCGATCATCGCTTCGCTGATCGGCATGCTCCTGCCGAGCGTTCAGTCGGCCAGAGAAGCTTCGCGACGCCTCAGTTGCCAAAACAACCTCAAGCAGATCGGGATGGCGATGGCGATCTTCGCCGACGCCCGCGGTCGCTATCCGCCGGGGCAACTCCAGCCGAGAGTGGGATGGAAATACATCTCATGGTCGGCCTTCTTCCTGGAGTATCTCGACCAACGACAACTCCAGGTCACCTGGGAGCCCGTCGTCGATGATGCGATCGCGTCTGCCGATTCACGGCTCTACCTCTCGGCGAAACTCAACAGCCCGTTCAATGCACGGGCCACGGCCACTGCGGTGCCGACGTATCTCTGCCCGAGCACGTCACGAACCCATGACTCGAGGTCGGGGGCCCGGACGAAAGACATCAATGGTGACGGTGTCACGAGCCCGATCGATCTCGAGGGCATGGCATGCATCGACTATGCGGGCTGCGCCGGCGTCACGCCGACGTCGATTCGCAGCCGATACAAGCAGCCCAACGGTGCGGCGTATGCCGCCAAGAACGGCGTGCTCGTCAACGGCGCCAACACGTCGCTGGCGGACGGCGTGCGGCTGCGGCAGATCACCGACGGCCTCTCGAAGACCATGCTGCTGTTCGAGCTCACGGGCCGCGGGGTCGTCGGAACGAACGGGCACGGGATCTGGGCGTCGGCGTTGAACTGCACCTCGATCGGCCCCAACTCCTCCACCGCTCCGCTCGTCAATCCGCCGCAGGAAGAGGCCTGGGACGATGACTCCTATGGCGCCCTCTTCTCCGATCACCGCGGCGGCGCCAATCTCGCCATGTGTGACGGCTCGGTCCACTTCATTCGGGACGATGTGGAGATCGGCGTGCTGACGGGCCTGGCATCCCGAAACTGCAGTGAGATCGTCAGCCCGACCGAGTAGCCTTCCGGGGGCCACGTTATCCATGACCACCCTCTGAACCGTCACCCTCTGGACCGTCACTCCCGGACGGCCGCATGCTCCTCGGCGACCAGTTCCAGGTCGCTCGAGAGATACTTCACGGCAGCTGCCGGCGCGAGGTTGAAGTAGACCCGGCCCTCCGTCGCCCAGCGCTCGCCGTCATGGATGAACTCCGCGGTCGCGGCCCGCACCCGCGACACCGCCTCGACCTCCTCCATGCCGCCCCCCTCGACGGCCTCGAAGCTCACTTCAATCGCCACGAGCGCCTTGAGCCTCCGGCTGCGGCGGTCACGGGCATAGAGCACGTCGTCGTCGAAATCGACGTCGACCCAACGCAGACCACGGGGCTTGCCGCTCGCCGCGGCCCGCTCGATGAACTTCGCCTCGAGCAGTTCCCGCTGGCGGTGAAAGTCGCGTTGGGCGCGGGCCAGCCGCTCGGCTTGCCGGGCGGCCCGCAGAGGCCGCATGGTCATGGCCGCAGCCAGCGCGGCGACCGCGGCGACGCAGACCGTGATGATGACATGGACGAAGAGATAACCCATCACATGCACTCCCCGGCAGCGTCGCAAAACCGGCCCTTGGATTTCCGCATCCGGTCGAGGCGAAGTCTTCCTGGTCTTCCTGGACAGGGGCCTTCCTGGACAGGGGTAGTGTAGGTCTCGGCGGCCGATCGGTAAAACTTGCGACGTCGTCCGGGGCTTTTTCCGACTCGACAGTGGCCGCTTCCCGCAGCCGAAGCCTTGCCGGAACCTTACCTTGCCGGAACCTTACACTGTCCGGCCCCATCGAGAAGGACTCCCCATGGCCGGAACGCGCCGCTCCACCCCGCCCCTCGTGCTCGGAGCCCATCAATCGATCGCCGGCGGCTTCCACCGTGCGGTCGAGCGGGCCGTCGAGACAGGGTCCGAGTGCCTCCAGATCTTCACCCGCAACATCAATCAGTGGGCCGTGTCGCCGATCGATGCCGGCGCCGCCTCGGCCTTCCGCGCGGCGGTCCGCGCGGCGGGACTGAAGTTGGTGGTGGCCCATGACTCCTACCTGATCAACCCGGCCTCGGCCGATCCGAACCTCCGAAAGAAGTCGATCGCCGGACTCGCGGAAGAGCTGCGGCGGGCCGATCTGCTCGGCATCCCCTGGGTGGTGGCCCACCCCGGCGCCGCAGGCGAGCAGCCGCTCGACGAGGCGGTGGCCCGCGCGGCCGCCGGCATCGCGGAGGCCCTCCACGAGACCGCGGGCCTCGCCGCCGGCATTCTCATCGAGACCACGGCGGGACAGGGATCCTGCCTCGGCGCGACCTTCGAGGAGATCGGCACGATGCTCGAAGCGATCGACGCCAAGGCCGGTCTCCGAAAGCGGGCGGGCGTGTGCCTCGACACCTGCCATGTATTCGCCGCCGGCTACCCGCTCGCCCCGGCCGCCGCTCTCGACGACACGATCCGCCAGTTCGACCGCCACATCGGCCTCACGCGGCTCAAGGCGATTCATGCCAACGATTCGAAGCGTGAACTCGGCTCCCGCGTCGATCGCCACGAGGGAATCGGGAAGGGGAAGATCGGCCGCGAGGCCTTCCGGCTGCTCGTCAATCACCCGAAGCTCGCCGGCATCCCGTGGATCATCGAGACGCCGAAGGAAGGCCCCGATGGCAAGCCTTCCGTGGCCATCGACCGCGGCAACCTCGCCGCGCTCCGCCGTCTCGCGGGCGCGTGAGGCGGGGCGAACGTCGGGCCTGCACATGCATGCTGCTTGGCCGAATCAGCGTCGTCACGGGAGGGTGTGCCCACGCCCCGTGAGCCGGCGTATGCAGACAAGCGAAGCAAGGATTGCGAAGCGCCGTCTGCATCCGAGCGAGCGGAGGGCACGATGCCCGCAGCGAGCGTCCGGCGACAGGGCGTGGGCACACCCGACCCACGCCACGGGCGACTTCTGCCACCCTCCGGAAAAATGCGGAAGTCCGAGTCAGGCCTCCGGCGGGATCTCGCGGCCGTGCGGGTCGCTCTGTCGCCAGCCCGTTTCCACCTCGATCCGGTGCCGCATCGCGGCTCCGAGATGATGCTCCACCCACTCGGCGGGCGGGTGCAGGTGGTC
>SXHR01000061.1:0-11385 GCA_005773625.1 Planctomycetaceae bacterium
CGGCCGGTCTCGCCGACCGCTGCGAAGTCCAACTCGCCTACGCGATCGGTGTCAGCGAGCCGGTGAGCGTGCATGTCGACACCGAGGGCACCGGCAAGGTCGAGGATGAACGGCTCTGCGAAGTGGTGCGGGACTTCTTCCCGTTGACGCCCCGCGGAATCATCGACTACCTCGACCTGCGGCGGCCCATCTACCGCAAGACGGCCGCCGGCGGTCACTTCGGCCGCGACGGCTTCTCGTGGGAGAATACCGACAAGGCGAAGCAACTCGCCGAAGCAGCCCGGTCCGGCGCCGCCGTGGGCTGAACGGCCCATGACGACGACACCGGCGATCGGCGGGGGGCACATGGCCCGCGGTGGACCGCGGCTGCGTTCCCCCCGCACATCGGCCGGTCGTCCGCAGGCCTTCGCCGCAGCCGGTCAGCCGCTCGTTGCGATGCTTCCGCCGGTCGCCGCCGCGGTCATCGGAACCGTGGCGGTGGCGTGCGGCGTCGTGCTCGCGGTGCGGCGCCTCTCAGGGGGCTTCGAGGTCACGGATTCCGCCGCGGCGTGGCTTGTCGCCGCGGCGGGGATCACGCTGGTGGCGATCGCCGACCAGTCATGCCGTCACGTGGGTGGAGTTCTCGGCTCCGTGGCGGCCCGGTGCGGACTCGTCCTCGGCGTCGTCGCGGTGGCGCTGCCGCCGAGCAGGGGCGACTGGGCATCGATGCTCGCCGTCCTTGCCGCCATCGCCGTGGCGGTCGTGCGGATGCCGATCGCCGCGCCACCGCGAGCGTCCAAGACCGCGCCCGCCCGTCGCATCCCGCCGACTCACCGGTCCCGGCCACTCCGCCGCCGCGACGGCCATGTGCGACGGGAAGAAGAAGAGCCGGGAAGGCTGTTGCAGCGGCTCGAGCGGTTCGAATCGCCCGCCGGTGCAGACTGCCTTCGCGGCCGGCTCAACCTCGCCCTGCCGGCGGGCAGTCGTGCGGCCCATGCGCATGTCGGCTTCTGCCCCTCCTTCGCCGAAACCCCGTCGGTCCGGGTGACGACCGAGTATGATGGAGTCGAAGCGGTCGTCACGGCCGCGGAAGTGCTCCCCTGGGGCGTCCGCGTCGAGTGCCGCCTGACGGAGCCGGCGGAGGAGCCGCTGGAGATTCCGATCGACGTGTTCGTGCAGGCTCCCGGGTGACTCACTGATGGCACGCTGGCCGAGTCGTCTTTGGACGACGCTCTTCACCTATGGCTTGATCTTCGGCGGGTTTCCCCTGCTCTGCTTTTTGTTCCGGACGTGGGTGCGGGGCCGCTGATGATTCCGGCCCCGTGGCCCATCGCCACATCCTGTGGAGAATGATGCGACGATGTTGCATGCGATCGTGATGGCCGGCGGATCGGGAACGAGATTCTGGCCCGCCAGCCGCGCCGCTCTGCCCAAGCAGTTGCTGCCGCTTGCCGGCTCGAAGACGCTTCTCGAAGACACCGTGGAGCGGCTCGACGGCCTCGTGCCCCCGGAACGCACGATGATCGTCACGTCGGCCCGGCTCCTCGATGCCGTCCGGCGGCAGGCGCCCGGCGTGCCCGAGGCGGGGCTCGTCGGCGAGCCCTGCAAGCGGGACACCGCCCCCTGCATCGGCCTCGCCGCCCTGCTCGTGTCGCGACACGATCCCGACGCGATCATGGCGGTGATGCCCTCCGACCATGTGATCCGCCCCGCGGCCGAGTTTCGCCGCGCGATCCGAGAGGCGGCCGTGCTGGTGGAATCCGCGCCCGCCCGCCTGATCACCTTCGGCGTGCGTCCGACCTACCCCGCGGAGAGCTTCGGCTACATCCAGCAGGGCGCGGCTCTCCCCTGCGGCGCGGGGGCGTTGCAGGCCCACGCGGTCGCCCGATTCCGCGAGAAGCCTCCCGCCAGCGTGGCCGCGGAATACGTCGCCGCGGGCACCTACCTCTGGAACGCCGGCATCTTCGTCTGGAAGGCGAGCACGATCATCGAGGCGCTCGACGAGCGGCAGCCGGAGTGCATGGCCCACCTCCGCCGGATCGCCGCGGCCTGGGACACGCCCGATCGCGACCGCGTCTTCGCGGAGGAATTCGCCGCCATCCACGGCATCTCAATCGACTACGCGGTGCTCGAGCACGCCACCGACGTGGCCGTGATCGAGGCCCCGTTCGGCTGGGATGACCTCGGCGGCTGGTCGGCCGTGGCCAGGCAGCGTGGGACGGACGCCGCGGGCAACACGTCGGTGGGACGCCACCTCGGCATCGAGTCCTCCGGCACCATCGTGCATGCCGGCGACGACCATCTGGTCGTCACGCTGGGGCTCACGGATATCCTTGTGGTACACACCCCCGACGCCACGCTTGTCGCCAACCGGGCCCACGAAGAGGCTGTGCGCAAGGTCGTGGCCGAAATCGAGAAGTGCGGATGGCAAGAGTATCTCTGATCACGGCGACGGCCACGCTCTTCCTCCTCGCCGCCGCCGTGAGCCGGTCGGACGAGACGGCGGAAGTCGGGCGGCGCGACGTGGAGTGGCTCCGGACGATGCGTCGGTCCCGCGAGGCGTTGGAGTGGAGCGACCTCGTCGTGCGGCACGACTGGAGGCTTCAGCAACGGCCCTCCGACGATCGTTGCCGAATCCTCGATCCCGATGACACCACCGTCCGCGAGGGTACGGCCGAGGAATGCCGCGGCGCCTTCGAGCGACTCGGGGCGGACGGCACCGTTCCGCCCGTCGCCGGTCCGGTCGTCCTGGTGCTCCACGGGCTCGGGGAGGGCCGCTCCTCGATGCGGCCGCTCGCCGAACACCTCCGCCGGTCGCTCGATGCGACGGTGCTTCTCTTCGGCTATGCCAGCACGAACGCCGACATCGAGGCCCACGGCCGCTCGCTCGGTGCCGTGATCGCCGCGCTGCCGGCGTCAGGCCGCATCAGTTTTGTCGGGCACAGCCTCGGCAATCTCGTCGTCCGTCGCTGGATGACGCTCGCCGACCGCGACGATCTCGCACGGCTGGACCGCATGGTCATGCTCGGCCCCCCCAACAAGGGTTCGGAACTCGCGCGGCAGGTGGCGGGCGTCGGATTCCTCGCCGGGCTGGCAGAGGGCGCCGCCCGCGATCTTGTGGTCGATTGGCACAAGGTGGCTCCGCAGCTCGCCGTGCCGCCATGCGAGTTTGGAATCGTGGCCGGCGGACGCGGCGACACCAGCGGCTTCAGCCCACTTCTCGCGGGCGACGACGACGCCGTCGTCCGCGTCGACGAAACCCGGCTCGATGGCGCCGACGACTTCCTGCTCCTGCCGGTCCATCACGCCGCCATGCTCCGCGATCCGCGGGTGCAGCGGGCGACGCAATCCTTCCTCGAGTCGGGGCGTTTCGAGCCCGCGGTTCCGCTCGCTCCAGCCGGGGCCGGCGAATGAACGCCCCCCTCCCCCCGACGATTCCGGCCGGCCGCGTCGCGGGGATCGACTACGGCCGGCGCCGGATCGGTGTGGCGGTCTGCGACGCGGAGCGGATCATCTGCAGCCCCCTCTGTGTACGGCAGACGACGGGGGATCTCGCGGCCGACGGCCGCTTCTTCCGCACGCTGGCCGTCGAAGAGACGCTCGCGGGCTTCGTGGTCGGCCTGCCGGTCCACGCCGACGGCACCGACAGTGCGATGTCGACGGAGGTGGAGCGGTTCGGTGCGTGGCTCGGAAGGCTCACCGGCCTGCCGATCGCCTTTCAAGACGAGCGGTACAGCTCCCGAGAGGCGGCCGGGATGCTCGCGGGCGTGGGTCTGACCCGCGGACGCAAGAAGGCCCGGGCCGATGCCGTAGCGGCGCAGGTCGTGTTGCAGTCATGGATCGACTCGCAGACGCGGGGCGAGCGGCCGCGACCACTGGATGGATAGGACACGTCGAGACATGCACACCCAGGCTCTTCCGCGGCTCGTCGTGGGCTGTGGCTATCTCGGTGAACGGGTCGCACGACGGTGGCTCGGCGCCGGATCCCGGGTGATCGGCATCACGCGCCGGGAGGCGCGTGCCGTGGAACTCCACTCACTCGGCATCGAGCCGGCGATCATCGACGTCACCGCCACCGAACCGGGCTGGTCGGCGTTGTTCTCCGACATCGGCCGACCGGTGACCGTGTTCTGGAGCGTCGGCTTCGATCGGGCCGCGGGGACGACGCATCGCGACGTGCACGTCGCCGGGCTGCGAAAGCTGCTCGATGCCCTCGCGGCAGCCCAGGGCTCCGGCCCGCGGCCGCGGATCATCTTTTCGAGTTCCACCGGCATATGGGGCGACGAAGGCGGCGGGGTGGTCGATGAGCGCACGCCGCCGAATCCGGGCCGCGATGCCGGCCGGGTGCTGGTGGAGGCGGAGGCCCTGCTCGCGGCACACCCCCTCGGGCCGGGAACGGCACTGCGGTTCGCCGGCCTTTACGGCCCCGGTCGCCTGCCGCGGCTCGACGATCTTCGCGCCGGCCGGCCGATCGCCGCCGACCCCGACTCGTGGCTCAATCTTGTCCATGCCGACGACGCCGCGACCATCGTCTGTGCCGCATCCGACGCGATCTCGCCGCAGCCGCTCTACGTGGTCTCCGACGGCACTCCAGTCCGCCGCCGGGAATGGTACGGCCGACTCGCGGCCCTCACCGGCAGCCCCGAGCCCCGCTGGGATCCATCGGCACCGCGAACCCGGGGCGCCGACAAACGGGTCAACCCGTCGCGGCTCTTCGCCGATCTCCCCGTCACGCTGGCTCACCCCGACTCGCTCGCCGCACTTGCCGGCCTCGTGAACGCCTCCTGACCGTTTTCCAGGAAGCCCGACGGCGGCGGGGGCCCACGACCCGCACCGCCACGGGCTGCGGTTTTCGCACGAATCCGGCTCAGCGTGCCGTCGTGGGTTCCTGGACCTTCGCGGTGTCGGTCAGCCCCATCGCTGCCGAGAGGGCGCGGATGTAGTCCACCGTGATGTTCATCGCCTCGTCGAACGAGAAATCACGGCGAACGACCGGCCTCTTCTGCAACTCGAGTTCCTCGAGTTTCTTCTCCTCCTCGTCCTCGGCAGCCTTGCCCTCGTTCCACTGCTTCTCGAACTCCGACTCGACGAGCGAGATCGTCTTCTCGTCCTTCCGCTTCTGGTAGCGGGCGATGTCGCCGGAGAGTTTCTCGAACTCCTTGCTGGCCTCGACCCTCCTGGCCGACTCCTGGCGGAGCTTGGCCACCATCCCGTCGGTCACCTGACCGGTGGGCTGGAACTCGGCGCGGGGCACCTTGTCGAACGTGATCGCATGATCGAGGTCGCATTCGCCGATCGGCAGATGCGTCGTGATGCTCGGAATCTCGACGTCGCTCTTCACGCCCTCGAGTTGCGTGCTGTCTCCGGAAGGCCTGTAAAACTGTTGAATCGTCACCTTGATCGCACCGAGGGAGGGGGCGTTGTCGAACCGCGGGAACAGCTGACGGCCCACGTCGAGCAGCGTCTGGACGGTGCCCTTTCCATGGGTCGCCTTGTCGCCGACGATCAACCCGCGGTGGTAATCCTGGATCGCTCCGGCGAGGATCTCGCTGGCGCTGGCGCTGAACTTGCTCGTGAGCACCACCAGCGGTCCATCCCAGGCCACGCCCTGATCGACGTCGTCGTAGGGCCTCACCTGCTTGTCGGCGTCTTTGATCTGCACGACCGGCCCCTTGTCGATGAACAGCCCCGTCAGTTTGATCGATTCCGGCAGCGAGCCGCCGCCGTTGCTCCGCAGGTCAAGCACGACGCAGTCGACGCCCTTCTGCCGAAACTCATCGAGCAGGCGTTTGCAGTCGCGGGTGCTGCTCTTGAACTCCGCCTGCCCCTGCTGTGCGCCGGCCATGTCCATGTAGAAACTCGGCAGGTTGATGACACCGATGCGGTAGGGGGAGCCATCGGCCTTCTTGCCCTGCTCGATCACCTCGCCGCGGGCCTCCGCGTCCTTCAGCTCGATCTTGGCGCGGGTGATGTCGTAGACCTTGGGGGCGGTTTCGCCGACCGGGATCACCTTCAGCCTCACGACCGTGCCCCGCTTGCCACGGATGAGCTTCACCACCTCGTTGAGGTTCATGTCGACCACATCGACGATTTCCCCCTCCCCACCCTGCCCGACACCGACGACGCGGTCCTTGGACTTCAGCCGGCCGTCACGGTCGGCGGCCCCGCCGGGCGTGAGTTCGACGATCGTCGTGTAGCCGTCCTCACCCTTGAGTTGGGCGCCGATGCCGTCGAGCTGGAGCCGCATGCCGATCTCGAAGTTTTCCAGCGTGCCCGGCGACATGTAGCTCGTGTGCGGGTCAAAGCTGCTGGTCAAAGACGAGAGGTAGGTCTCGAGGAGTTCGTCCGCGGTCATCTGATGCCAGCGCTTGGCCAGGCTGCGGTAGCGACGAAGCAGTTTGTCCTTCGCCTCTTCAGGGGGCGTCTTCTCCATCTTCTGCACGAGGAGGTCGTACTTGATCCGACGCCGCCAGAGATCCTCGGCGTCGGCATCACTCAGGGCCCATTTGGCCTCGTCACGATCGATGATCATCGACTCGGGGACGGTGAAGTCCTGCGGCGACTGGATCAGCCGCTCGATGAGGGGCAGCCGCGAGTCGACCCGTTGGAGAAAGCGGTCGAGCACCTCGTAGGCGAACGTCACGTCGCCCCGCTTCACGAGGTCGTCGAGCGACTGCCGCTTCTGCATGAAACCGTCCACGTCGCTCTGCAGGAAGTAGACCTTCATCGGATCGAGGGATTCGAGAAACGCCGAAAACCACCGCTCGGCCATCGCGTCGTCGATGGTCTTCCGGAGGAAATGCTCCCGTTCGAGCTGGCGGCGGACGGCCACGGCGATGTGACGGTCGTTGGACCCCGGCTTCATTCCGGCCGGGGGAGCGACGGGCTGGGCGGGCATCGCAGCGGGAGGAGCGGCCGCGGGGGCCGGCGCGGCGATCAAGGGCCGCTCTGCGGGGGCGACGACGGCCGGAGGCTGGGTGAACACCTGGGCCGTGACCGGTGAGCCCGAAATCGCCAGCAGCACGACTGCGGTCGTCACGGCCAGTCCGATCGTCCGCCCCGTTTGAATCTTGCCGTTCACGCGCTGGATCCTCCGTGTCTGGCCCCATGAATCGGCGAGGGGCAACGCCCGGTCATTGTGACGATTCACACCATCCTTGGCGAGTGAGGCTTTCCGGACCAATCACTTCCAGCGCCCGAGCCGCCAAAGCACGGGCCACAAGCCGGTCGGCCCCCAGTCGTGCCACCTGCACCCACTCGAGGTCCGGACGGAGTTCGCGTCCCGTGCACACCGCCCCCCTCACCTGCTCCTCCACGTGCCCGCGAAACAGCAGATGTGGCTGCACCACGATTCTACGCCGCTCGCCCCCGATGGGATCGCATGCCGTGGCAATCGCCTCGTCGAGCCGTGGCCGGGCGGCCGCCACGAAGCCGAGTTCCACCCGTCCGGGCCGCTTTTCAGGCTCGTCGGCCAGCGTCGCCTCGGTGAAGCCCCTCAACTGCGTTGCCGCCGCCGGATCGCTCGAGCCGCGGCCGATCATGAGCAGGACGGTTTCGGCCGGCGCGACCGGCCGCAGGCCGGCGACCGCCTCGTGCCGACGCAATCGCGACAGTTCCACGATCTCGGGCCGGCAGCCGAAAGGTTCGGCCTGACGAACCCGCAGGCCGAGGGCGGCCGCAGGACCGGCGATCGCCTCGGGCACGTCCCGCTTCGCGTGCCCGGCGGCGAAGAGCAGCAGCGGTGCCGCCACGATCTCACGGCATCCCCGCTCGGCCAACCGGCCG
This sequence comes from Planctomycetaceae bacterium, assembly GCA_005773625.1. GTDB lineage: Bacteria > Planctomycetota > Planctomycetia > Pirellulales > UBA1268 > QWPN01. The sequence goes on from SXHR01000061.1 coordinate 7,765, forward strand.
AGTGCGTCGGCGATCGTGGGGCCGATCACTTCAAGAAAACCGAGTTCCACCGCGATACCGGGAAGCAGCTCCGCGACGGCTTCGGCCACGCCCCGCGTCTCGGCGGCCCCCTCCGGATCGGCGGTGCCGTGTCCGACGACGAGCAGGCCGACCTCGCGGGAAAACGTCCCGTTCATCAGCGTGACGCTCCCGCGATCCGCGGCAGGAGCAGCGACACCGCCGCCAACACGACCACCGCAGCGACGAAGGGCAGGGCGTGCGACGGATGGAGTCCGAACAGGAACGAGCCCACGAACGGCCCGACGATCCGTCCGAGCGACGCGAACGACTGGTTGACGCCCAGCACCTCGCCCTGCCTCGTGGGATCGGCCTTCTTCGAGATCAGCGCCGACACCGATGGATTGACGCAGGCAAAGCCGGCCACGGCCACGGCCGCGGCGACGTAGAAGACGGTCCGCAGGGCCGCCGTGTCGCCCGCCGCCGGGTCGCGGAACACCCACCAGGCGACACCGCCGAGCAGACCGAGGCCGACGAACATCAGCGCCACGCCCGCGGCCAGCATCCTGCTTTCCGGGAAGTGCTTGGCGAGCGGCCGGTACGCGCCTCCCGCGATCAGCAGCATCAGCCCGATGAAGGCGAAGACCAGAAAATTGTCGTTGTCGGTCATCGCGAAAGCCGCATTCGTGAGCCGCGCGAGCGTGGCCTCGAAGTTGGCGAAGGCGACGATCGACAGGAAGTAGACGAGCACAAGCGCGCCGACCGCCGGCATCCGCAGCACGGCGGCCGTCCGCGCGAACCCGGTGTGCTGCCGCGGCGGCACTCCTCCGGCCGGCCGGGTCTCCTTGAACACGAAGAACGCGATCAGAAACGCGATCAACGAGAGCAGCGAGGCGATCGCCCCCACGCCCCAAGGCTGCTGCTTGAAGATCGCCAGGCCGAAGTAGGCGATCAGCGGGCCGAGCGTGAATCCGCCGCCAAACGCGATTCCGATCAGGGCCATGCCGCGGGCCCGGTTTTCCGGGGTCGTGCAGTCGGCGATCACCGCCGCCGCCGTGCCGACGCTCGCCCCCGCGATGCCGGCGCCGATCCGGGAGAGCAGGATCAGCCCCAGCGCCACGGTCGCCATCCCGCGCGACGGCACCGGGTCGTTCGGAACCGTCACCGCCCAGCCGTACAACGCGTAGCAGATGACCGAACCGGCGAGGCTCAGGAGCAGCAGCGGCCGCCGGCCGACACGATCCGACAGTCGGCCCCAGATCGGGCTGAACAGAAACTGCATCAGGGAAAAGACGGAGAAGAGCACGCCGATCGCGGCTCCGGTGGCGGCGTCTGACAGGTCGAGGGCCTTGAGATAAGGCTCGGCCTGCCGCGGCATCACCGGCAGCACGATGCCAAACCCCAGCAGGTCGATGAACACGGTCAGGAAGACGACGAGCAGCGCGCCCCGCGACGCCGCGGCAGTGCGGGTCGAGCCGGAGTCGGTGGTGTCGGATCGTGTTTGCATGCCCGGGTGGTTGCCTCGCGTTTCCGCCTGGCGCACCGGAGGGCGCACGAGGCACGACTGCTACACTGGCGACCCATGGCCACCCGCGTCGCGACAGACAGCAAGAGCCCGCCCGACGACGCCCAGAGCGTGTCGGAGCTGACCGCCCGCGTCAAGGAGCAGGTCGAGACGCGGTTTGCCGACGTCTGGGTGACGGGCGAAGTGAGCAATCTGACCCGGGCCTCCAGCGGCCACGTCTATCTCTCGCTCAAGGACGACGCCGCGGTGCTGCGGGCGGTGATCTGGCGGGGGGCCATGCAGGCGCTCGCCATCGAGCCGGCCGATGGCCTCGAGGTCATCTGTCATGGGCGGCTCGAGGTCTATGCGCCCCGCGGCACCTACCAACTCACGATCGATCGGCTGCATGCCATCGGCACCGGTGCGCTCGAGGCCCGGCTCCGGCGGGTCCACGCCAAACTCGAGGCCGAGGGAGCCTTCGCGGCGGCACGGAAGCGTCCGCTGCCGACGTATCCGCGGCGGATCGCCGTGGTCACGAGCCCGACGGGCGCCGCGATCGCCGATTTTCTCGAGACGCTCCTCTCCCGCTGGCAGGCCAGCGAGGTGATCGTCGTGCCGTCCCGGGTGCAGGGGGCGGGCGCGGCCGAGGAACTCGCCGCGGCCCTCGGCGTCGCCGCCCGACTGCGGCCGGCGGTGGACGTGATCGCGCTGGTGCGGGGCGGTGGCAGCCTCGAGGACCTCTGGTCGTTCAACGAGGAGGTGCTCGTCCGCGCGGTGGCGACGTCGCCCATTCCGATCGTGTCGGGCGTGGGGCACGAGATCGACGTGTCGCTCTGCGATCTTGCCGCGGACGTTCGGGCCCTGACGCCCACCGATGCCGCGGTGAGGATCGTGCCCGACGGCCGCGAGGTGGCCGCGACCGTGGGCACGCTCGGCCTGCGACTCGACGCGGGCCTCTCCCGCCGCCTCGAGATGGCCCGGGAGCGGGTTGTTTCGCTCGGCAGGTCGCAGTTCTTCGCCGACCCGAGTCGGCTCGTCCGCGATCGTCGCGACACCCTCGACCAGCATGCGCGGCGGCTGAGACGGCTCGCCGGGCTGGCCGTCGATCGTGGTCGCGAGCGACTTGCCGCGGCGGCCGCGCGACTGGAGGCGGGCAGCCCGCTCCATCTGCTCGCCCGCGGCTGGTCGGTGACGTGGACCGACCGCGATCCAGCGGCGCTCCGCAGCGTCGCCGGGCTGGCGCCGGGTGATACCCTGATCACGCAGCTCGCCGATGGACGAATCCGGAGCACAGTGGAAAGGATCTCGAACGATGATGTCGGAACCTGACGACTCGGCCGCAAACTCCGGCCAGACCTCCTCATTTGAAACGGCCCTCGCCGATCTCGGCGGACTTGTCTCGAAGCTCGAATCGGGCAGCCTTGGCCTGTCGGACTCGATCGCGGCCTACGAGCGCGGCGTGGCCCTGTTGCACCGCCTGCACGAGGAATTGGCCGTTGCCGAGAAGAAAGTCGGCGTGCTGGTCCGCATCGACGAGGAGGGACGGCCGATCCTCGTGCCGCACGAGACGGCGACCGCCGCCGAAGCGGTGGTGCCGCCGCCGACCGCCCGCGGAGGAGCCCGGAAGTCGAGGACGAAAACACTGCCCGGGATGGACGATGCGCCCGACGCCGTCTAGACTTTCCGACGGCTGATCCACACGTCGGGACGGCAAGAGCCTCCTCACTCAGAGCCTCGCACCACCTGCAGGCCCCCGAATGGCAAGCTGCCCGGTGACCAGCAGAGATTCCACGTCCGCCGTGCCGCCGAGCGACGCTCCCGACGAGCAGGTCGGGCGGTCGCTCGACCGCGTGCGACAGTTCATCGAGCCGCGACTCGAGGCGGCTTTCCGCCTCTCCGACGACACGCCTGAACGGCTCGCCGCCGCGATGCGGTATGCGACCCTGGCACCCGGCAAGCGGCTGCGGCCGGCATTGGCCCTCTGGGCGGCCCAGGCCTGCGGCGGACCGGGAACCGATCCGGCGAGCCTCTGGACGGCCGCCGCGCCGGCGGCGCTCGCGGTGGAGATGATCCACGCGTATTCGCTCGTTCACGACGACCTCCCCGCGATGGACGACGAC
>SXHR01000001.1:0-21112 GCA_005773625.1 Planctomycetaceae bacterium
CGGCGACATCCGACTGATCGCGTTCATCACGGAGCCGGGGCCGATCCGGAAAATCCTCACGCATCTTGGCGAACCGCTTGAGCCACCGCCGGTGTCACCCGCTCGTGGACCGCCCACCGACTGGGGCGAGCTCGTGCAGATCCATGACGATCGCGACGTCTTTCAAGCCTCGCCCGACGAACTGCCCGCGATCGACATCCACAACTGGCTCTGAGCGGTGCCGGACGCGACCCGCGTGTGTCGGGGAACTGCGAACTGGGACGCGGTCTGCGTAGACGCGAGAAAAACGCCACCGAAGCGGGTGCGGGGCGTCTCGAGAAAACCCGCTCCGGACGCCCGGGCCGCTCCTCCCGAGGCTCACGAGTCGCTCATCGGCCGGAAGACCGGTGCGGAAGTGCCATTGACCGGGCTATCCCCAAGAGGACGGCGTAGAGGGTGCCGACGATGGCCAGGACGTTGCCGGTGGCATCATGGCCCGTCCGCAGGGCATCGGCGGAAAAGAGCCACCGGGCGATGGCCACGGCCGCAAGGGCAGCCACCATGCCGCTCACGACGATCGCAATTCCGATCCAGCACCCCGAATACTCCACCGTCACTCCTCCTTGAGTCGATGAAACTCAGAGCACACGACAACCCGCGCAAACAATTGCCCACGACAGGGATTGATCAAACGTATTCGAACGCGGAACACACCTGCAACGGGAAAGTCGCCCGGCGCACATACCGGCACCACGAAGCGGCGTGCCCACAGGGCGTCATAGCCCGGCTGCAGCGGCGAGTTTGCTGCAAAAATGGACGGGCGTATACTTTTGTGGAGTCCGTGACCGAATACCATCCCGGCGAATCTGATCCATGACAACGATTCAACTTACTCTCCCCGACGACCTTGCACAGAAGGCGACGGAAGCCGGGCTTTTGTCCGCCGAAGCAGTTCAGGAAATGCTCCGGGAAAAGCTTCTGCGGCGGGCTGGCGAATCACTTCGGGAGATTCGCAGCCGGATGCCCAGCGAGGAGTTGACGCCGGAGATCGAGCAGGAGGTCGTTGAGGCGGTGCAAGCGTATCGTGCTGAGCGACGTGCCCAGCGGTTGGGCTGATGTCTGCGATGGCATCTCGGCCGACCATCGCAGTGCTCGATACGAATGTGGTGATCGCAGGGCTCTTGTGGGAAGGGCCACCCTATTCGCTCCTGATACGAGCCACGGAGCGGCGCGATTTGGTTCTCGTGACAACGCCCACTCTCATAGCCGAACTCGGTGATACCCTTGCTCTGCCGCGGTTTCGAAGGCGGATAGCCGATGCCGCAATGTCAGTTGAGCAGTTGGTGGGTGCCTACCGCGACGCGACGGGGCTCGTGACACCTCACGATGTGCCTCGCGTCGTCACTGACGATGTGGATGATGACCACGTTATCGCCGCGGCCGTCGCCGCACGGGCGCAATACATTGTGACCGGTGACCGCGCGCATCTGCTGCCCATCGGCACGCACGGCGAGATCGCGATCGTCTCGCCGCGACAGTGCCTCGATCTGCTCGGGCCCTGAAGCCTCGCATTACGCGGCCAAGCGGTGGCCGGCTGTGATCACCCGGATAAAGTGTTCTGTCAATTAGATTGGCGGTGTTCTTTAGCGATACCACACGAAGGACCCTGACGCCATGCCTGTAATGCTCCAGACGACGCTCCTGCTGATCTTCTCGAACGTGTTCATGACGTTCGCGTGGTACGCCCACCTCAAGGACATGAGCGGGCGGCCGTGGTTCATCGCGGCCTTGGTGAGTTGGGGCGTCGCGCTCGCCGAGTATCTGCTGCAGGTGCCCGCGAACCGGATCGGCTACACGACGATGAACCTCGGGCAGTTGAAAATCCTGCAGGAAGTGATCGCGCTCAGCGTGTTCGTGCCATTCGCGGTGCTCTACATGAAGAAGCCGCTGAAGCTCAACTCCCTGTGGGCGGCCATGTGCATCTGCGCGGCCGTCTACTTCGGGGGTCGGGAGTCGTGATCGGCACCCGTCCGACGCCGCTCACCGCCGCATCGCCCTGCAGGCGTCGTGGCACTTCTTGCAGGCCGCCGCGCACGCCTTGCAGCAGGGCTCGTCGCCGCACTTCGTGCATTCGGCGGCGCACTGCTCGCACGCCTCCTCGCAGACCTCGCACATCTCCTCGGCCATCGCGGAGTCGTACTCCAGCAACGCGACGCATGTCCGGCACGTCTCGATGCAGGTCAGGCAGGTTTTCTCGCAGCCCGGGCAGTCGCAGCCCACGATGCATTCGCGGCAGGCCCGGAGGCATTCGTTGCAGGCAGATATCGTGGCGGGCACGGCAGTCAGGCGATCTCGTAGACGAACCTCCAGCCGGCGTCCTGCACCGCCCGCTCGAAGTCTTGCCGGAACTTGCCAAACGCGAGTCTGCCGCCACCCCCCATGCCCGTGTCCGTCCGGGTTGTGTTCACGCGGGAGCCGAATTGCGACGTGGTCTCGACGGTGAACGTGGGCGGCGGCAGGCCCCATGAGCTCTCCATGGCCGACTCCTGGAAGTGCGCCTCATGATTGGCCGGGTCGAGCGTGCATCTGAAATTGCTCGTGACCTTCCGGCCGCCAAGGAGCCATTTCGCCTTGATCGCCGTGAGCGTGCCCGTGATGGCGTTGTCTTTGGCCGTTAGGGCAGTGCCGGTGTTGGCCGTCGCCACAGCCAAAAGCTTTGATAGAAGTTCGGCCTGAGAAAGCGTGCTAAGTGTGACCATGGCTACCTCCCCGAGTCTCTGGCTTTCGAAAGGGCTTTGATGTGTCCAATCCTACGCAGTGACACGTGAGCGGGGCTGGCTGTGGCTGATGAAGGTCACGGGCATCAGCGCGTGCCTGGGGCAAAGCAGCAGCCGTAGTATTTCGACGTCGTTCGAGTTGCTTGGTTACCTGCGCAGGAGTCTTGCCATGGCCCTCCAGATTTCTGCGACACTGCGCCCGGCCACCCTTTGCGCTCGAACGACTCTCTGTGACACATGACGCAAGTGGCCGCGCAACCAAAGTCCGCTACGTGCTCCCCCGACACAAGGTCGCCAACTGGGTCGGTCCGGGCCGCTCGCGAACGTCCACGCGGCCTGAGGCGAACGGCGTCGTCGAGCTCTCACCGTTTGAGTTCCTCGACCGGCTCGCCGATCTCGTACCGCCGCCGCGCAAGCACCGGCATCGGCATCACGGCGTCTTTGCACCGAATCACAAGCTCAGGCGGGCCGTGACGGCACTCGCCATCGGGAATGTCGGCAAGCAGGGCGATAACGCGACGGGCGGGTATGCGGTCGGCGGATATGCGGCGGTCGACCACACCACGGGAGGCTGTTGTGACGCGAATCCGAATCAAAAGCCCCGCTCCCACGACACGTCACGGATTGCCTGGGCCAAGCTGATGGCGAGGGTCGGGGAGGAGTTTCCGCTTGCGTGCCCCACCTGCGGCGGCGACATCCGGCTGATCGCATTCATCACGGAGCCGGGGCCGATCCGGAAAATCCTCACGCATCTTGGCGAACCGCTCGAGCCGCCACCGGTGTCGCCCGCTCGTGGCCCGCCCACCGTCTGGGGCGAGCTCGTGCAGATCCATGACGATCGCGACGTCTTTCAAGCCACGGATAGACGAACTGCCCGCAATCGATATTCACAGCCTCTGAGCGGTGCCGGACGCGACCCACGCATGTCGGGAAACTGCGAACTGGGACACGGTCTGCGCACGCGCGAAAAAAAAGCCACCGAAGCGGGTGCGGGGCGTTGCAAGAAACCCGCTCAAACCCGCTCCGGACGCCCGGGCCGCTCCTTCCGAGGCTCACGAGTCGCTCATCAGCCGGAAGACCGGTGCGGAGGTTTCATTGACCGGGCTATCCTCGGGAGGCACGGCGGGTCGGGGTGTGCGAGGACGAAGCGGCGGCCGTATTATTCGGCATGGTCGCGTCGTTGCCCCGATTTGATGGCCGACACCCCTTCCTGCGCGGTGAACGCTCCTCAGAATCTGTTTGCTCACCTTCCGGAGAACGTTTCCATGGTTGCCACGATCTCTCCCGCCACCCTCGTCGCTCTTCGCCACAAGGGCGAGAAGGTCACCCTCATCGATGTCCGTACCCCGGCTGAGTTTGGCGAGGTGCACGTCGACTTCGCGCAGAACATTCCGCTCGACCGGCTCGATCCACAGCAAGTCGCGTCGCTCGGCGGCAATGGCCCCTTGTACTTCGTCTGTCGGTCTGGGACCCGCAGCCAGAAGGCCTGCGAGCAGCTCCTCGCGGCGGGAGTCAGGGACGTGATCAGCGTCGAAGGGGGCACGGCCGCCTGCGAAGCCGCGGGCATGCCGGTCATCCGTGGCCGGAAGGTGATGTCACTCGAACGACAGGTGCGGATCGCGGCCGGCGCGCTCGTGGCCGTCGGGGCCGCACTCGCAGCATTCGGACCCGATCCCTCGTGGCGACAGGTGGGCGCCGGGCTCGCCGGGTTCGTCGGCTGCGGGCTCGTCTTCGCCGGGCTCACCGACACCTGCGGCATGGCGATGCTGATCGCCCGAATGCCCTGGAACCAAGCCTGCCGAACCGCCACCACCTGCTCGCGGTGAGTCACTCCCAACCTGGGGCAAACAGCATGAAGATCCAACAGTATTACCTCGCCTGCCTGTCACATGCGTCGTACATGATCACCGACGACAAGACGAAGACGGCGGTGGTGGTCGATCCCCAACGCGACATCGACCAGTATCTCGCCGATGCCCAGGCCAGTGGCTCCACGATCAAGCACGTCTTCCTCACCCACTTCCACGCCGACTTCGTTGCCGGCCACATCGAACTCCGAGACAAGGCGGGGGCGACGATCCACCTTGGGCGTCGTGCGGAGGCGGAGTTTGCCTGCGTCCACATGAAGGATGGCGACATTGTCGAGTTTGGCGACGTGCGGCTCGAGATCATGGAGACCCCGGGTCACACCCCCGAGGGCATCTCGATCCTCGTCTACGATCTGGCGAAAAGTGGAAAGGAGCCGCTGGCCGTGCTCACCGGCGACACGCTCTTCATCGGAGACGTGGGCCGGCCGGATCTCCTCGCGAGCATCGGAGTGACGGCCGACGAACTCGCCGACATGCTCTATGACAGCATCACCACCAGACTCGTCACCCTCCCCGATGCCACGCTCGTCTATCCGGCACACGGTGCGGGCAGCATGTGCGGCAAGGCGCTTTCCCGGGAAACCGTCTCGACGATCGGTGAACAGAAAAGGTTCAACTACGCCCTGCAGCCGATGAGCCGGGAGGAGTTCAAGAGGATCGTCACGGCAGATCAGCCGGAGGCACCCGACTACTTCGTCCACGACGCGATCCTCAATCGCAAGGAACGGGCGTCGCTCGACGACGCGATGCGGCAGACGCTCAGGCCGCTGTCGCTCGACGACGTCCTCGCCCTGCAGAAGTCAGGAGCCCAGATCCTCGACGTTCGCGACGGAATCGACTTCGAAGGGGGCCATCTCAAGGGGGCTCTCAACATCGCCCTCCGTGGGAAATATGCGACGTGGGCAGGCTCGATGCTGGCGCACGACAGGCCGCTCGTCGTGATCGCCGAGGAGGGGGGCCGAAGCCAAGACGCCCAACCCGCTGCGGAGGCCGTGATGCGGTTGGGCCGAATCGGCTTCGACAACGTGAGCGGCTATCTGGCCGGCGGCATGAACGCGCTGGCCTCCCGCGACGACCTGATCGAGCGGACAGCGCGAGTGACCGCCCCGGCGCTGGCCGAGTGGCTCGGGGGCTCGCGGACCGAAATGACGGCGACGCCGGTGGTGATCGACGTGCGGAGCGAGTCCGAGCATGCCGCAGGCCACATTGCCGGCAGTCTCAACATCCCGCTTTCGCATCTCGACAGACGGTTCAGCGAACTTCCCGCAGACAGGCCGCTCGTCGTGCACTGCGAGGGGGGCTACCGCTCGGCGATCGCCGCCAGCCTGCTGCAGCACCTCGGCCACACGGGCGTGCACGACCTCGTCGGCGGCTTCAAGGCCTGGTTGGCCGCCGCACTGCCGGCCACGGTGGCGGACGCAGGCTGATCGCGGCATTCCAGCGTTCGTGGACCGGCCGCAGGGGCTGTCGGACGACGAACCGCGGCCCGAAGGCAAGCGGCTCCATTTTCGCCTTCTCAGGCGGTCTTGAATCGTGCTACCCTTTTTCCCGAGTCACGGCCCCGGCCCATCCAGTCACACGCCGCGGAGAGCGGAACCACAATGAACGTCATCAAGGGTCTCTTGTCGCTGCTCGGGCGGGTCATGATCGCGGCGATCTTCCTGATGAGTGCGGTCGCCGGCAAGATCCCGAACCTGAACGGCACCGTGGAAAAGATGGCGGCGGAGGGTGTGCCCTCCCCGACGATCCTGCTCTGGGGCGCGATCGCCTTCCTGATCCTCGGCAGCCTGTCGATCGTGCTCGGCTACAAGGGCCGCCTCGGCGCGCTGATGCTGCTGATCTTCCTGGCCGCCGCGACCTACTACTTCCATGACTTCTGGAAACTTCCCGTCGATGCCGATCCGGCGGTGAAGCAGGGCGAAGTCATCGCCTTCATGAAAAATGTCGCCCTGATGGGGACGATGGTCTTCCTGCTCGCCAACGGCACCGGTCCCTGGAGCCTCGACAACCGCGGGCAGCCCGTGGCGGAGTCGGTCGACGAAGGCTGACCTCCAGCCCCGCGGTATTCAGCCCCCGGCCGCCAGCAGCATCGTGGCGGCGTGGATGTCGACGATCGACTCGATGTCGTCGCAGTAGCCGCCGCCGCAGACGATCGCCATCGGCACCCCGGCCCCGTGGGCCGCCGACAGCACCATGCGGTCGCGTTCGAGCAGGCCGGCCTTCGTGAGTCTGAGCCGCCCGAGCCGGTCGCCCTCGTAGGGATCGGCACCGGCAATGAAGATCGCGAGCTCGGCGCGGGAGCGGGAGAACGACTCCGTGAGGGCATGGGCGAGCGGCTCCAGATAGCCGGCGTCATCGGTGCCGTCGTCGAGTGGAACGTCGAGCGAGCTGGGAAACTTGCGGAGCGGAAAGTTCCGTGCGCCGTGGATCGACATCGTGAACACGCTGGCATCGGCTGCGAAGATCTCCGCCGTGCCATTGCCCTGATGCACGTCGCAGTCGAGGATCAGGATCCGCCGGACGAGTCCACGGGCCTGCATCTCCCGCGCTGCCACGGCGGTGTCGTTGAAGACGCAGAAGCCCTCTCCCCAGTCGGTGCCCGCGTGGTGCGTGCCGCCTGCCAGGCTCGCGGCGACGCCGTCTTCGATCGCCGCCGCGGCGGCATCGATGGCGGCACCGGTGCTCCGTAATGACCGCTCCACGAGACCGGGGCTCCAGGGAAAGCCGATGCGACGGACCTCATCGGCCGTGAGCATTCCCGAGAAGACGCGGCCGACATACCCGCGGTCATGCACCCGCAGCAATTCGTCGTCGGTCGCCGCATGCGGCTCGACGAACTGGAAGTCGGCTCCTGCAGCGGCGTGGGCCTCGAGCCGCCGCCGCAGCCGGCCATACTTCGACGCCGGAAATCGATGCCCCTCGGGCAGCGGCAGGGGATAACGGTCTGAGGGGAACAGTCGCATGGTCGTGGTCGCACTCAACCCGCAATGGGGCGGCACCGGGGCCGCTCAGGCCGCCCGCCGGATCGTCGCGAACCAGGCCTGCGCGCCCCCCGGAGTGAACTGGGCCCCGGCAATCCCCGGCACGACCTCGAACCGCGACGGCTCGATCGATTCGATCGTCCAGCCGTCGCGAAACGCCTCCCGTAACTCCCGTTGGCTGACCCGCCTCGGGCCATGCTCGCCCGGCTCGGTGTCGGCGAAGCAGAGCACGAACAACCGAGCCCCGGGCTCGAGCAGCCTGCGGAGCGCCGCGACGTAGGCCCGCCGGCCCGGCTCGTCGAACGTGTGAAACAGTCCGCAGTCGGTGACCGCGTCGAACCGCTCGGGGATCTCCCCGATGGCGACCGCGTCCATCTGCAGAAACGTCACCGGCACGCCGCGATCCGCCGCCTTCCGCCGAGCGGCCTCGAGCGGCGCGGAGAGGAAGTCCACGCCCCTGACCGTCCGGCCGCGTTCCGCCAGCCAGATCGCCAGGTCGCCCGTGCCGCAGCCACAGTCGAGAACGCGGCCCACGATCGCATCTGCCGCCTCGACGAAAGCCCGCTGGGGCCGGCCGATATCCCACGGCGCTTGCGGCGCGGCGTAGGCCGCGGCGAATCGCTCGACCGCGGGCAGGGGCTCGTGGGTCACGGGGACGATCTCTTCCGGGCCGGTTTCTTGCGGGTCGCCGCGGCCTTCTTCGACTTCTTCTCGGTTTCGTCGCGTCCATCGACGAGCACCTCGATCGATCCGGTCTCGACGCGGTAGAGCCAGCCGTGGATCCGGGGCAGCGATCCCTTCGCGTGCATGTTGCGAATCAAGGCGAGGTTTTTGAGGTGCTTGATCTGCAGCTTCACGTTCTCCTCGGTGAGCACCGACAGCTTCTCCTCGCGGGAAAGCTTCCGCTCCTTGGCGATCCGGTTGGTGGCCTCCTTCGCTCCGGTGGCGATGCACAGCCAGTCGGCGATGTAGTTTTCATGGACGCCGTCCTCGATCGCGGCGATGCCCCCGCAGCGGGTGTGGCCGCAGACGATGATGTCGCGGATCTTCAGGTGCACCACGCCGTATTCGAGGATCGCCGAGATGTTGACGTCGTTGAAGGCGACAATGTTGGCCACGTTGCGGTGCACGAACATCGTCCCGGGCTTCGAGCCGGTCATCTGGTGCTCGCTCACACGGGAATCGGAGCAACCGATCCAGAGCACCTTGGGCGTCTGCTTGGCGGCGATGGCCTGATAGTAATCCTCGTTGGGACGAAACTCCCCTGCGACGAACTTCGCGTTTCCATCCAGAAGATCATCGATCATGGCATCTGCTCCACTTTTTTCCCGAACCGCGGCTCCAACGGGCCGTAAGGCTACCGCGCAGGCCACGGCGGAGGCCACCACCGGCACCCGCAGGGGCTTTTGGCCTTGCACGGATGGGTTGACAGCGCGAAAGTGCTGCAGTCGCCGGCCGAGCGCCGGCCCACAGGGAGTGCTTGGATGATCGCTGAAACGCTGTTCGGCAACTGGCCGGCAATGCTGACCGCCCTGGTCGTCGTCACCACGCTCGCTGCGTTGCTCTTCGTGCAGCGGGCTCCCGACATGGTCATGATCGGCGGTGTCGTGCTGCTCTTCGCAGCCGGGGTGATCACCACCGACGAGGCGCTCAAGGGGATGAGCAACGAGGGCATGATCACGGTCGCCGCGCTGTTCGTGGTGGCGGCGGCGATCGAACGGACCGGCGCCCTCTCCGCGCTCGTCGAAGGGGCGATGGGCCGGCCCGCGTCGCTGGCCTCGGCCCAGCTGCGGACGATGATCGTCCCGAGCGTGCTCTCCGCCTTCGTCAACAACACGCCGGTCGTCGCCCTGATGGTGCCGGCCATTCGCGACTGGGCCAAGAAGCGGCGGCTCAGCGTCTCGAAGCTCCTCATGCCGATGAACAACGCGGTCGTCCTCGGCGGCCTGTGCACCCTGATCGGGACCAGCACCAACATCGTGGTCAGCGGACTCGTCTCGGCGAAACGCGGCACACCACTGGAAATGTTCGACATCACCTGGCTGGGCGTGCCGCTGTATGCCTGCGGCCTGATCTATCTCGTGACTGCCAGCAAGTTTCTGCTCAAGGACCGCCGGCCGCCGATGAGCACCAGCGACGATCCCCGGAAATACTCGCTCGAGATGCTCGTCGAACAGGGCAGCCCGCTCGTCGGCCGCACCATCGAGGCGGCGGGCCTGCGGCACCTCGACGGTCTGTTCCTCATGGAGATCGACCGCAACGGCCACGTCATCGCCGCAGTGGCGCCGTCGGAGCGGCTGGAGGCGGGCGACCGTCTCGTGTTCGTCGGTGTGATCGACTCGGTGGTCGAACTGCAGAAGATTCGCGGCCTCCGCCCCGCGACCGATCAGGTCTTCAAGCTCAACGACCCGCGGAGCGAGCGGGTGCTCGTCGAGGCGGTCGTGTCGCCGTCGTGTCCGCTGGTGGGCCGCTCGATCCGCGACGGCCAATTCCGTTCGACCTACGGCGCCGTGGTGATCGCCGCGGCCCGCGACGGCGAGCGGCTCGAGATGAAGATCGGCGACATCGAACTCCAGCCGGGTGACACCCTCCTGCTCGAAGCCAGCCCGGCGTTCATCGACCGGCAGCGGTCAAACCGCCACTTCTACCTCGTCAGCGAGGTCAGCGGCTCGACGCCCCCCCGGCACGACAAGGCCTGGATCGCCTGCACGGTGCTGGCGGCCATGGTGCTGGCGGCGGCGTTGGAGTTGGTGCCGATGGTGGCGGCGGCGCTCGTCGCGGCCGGCGCCGTCGTGGCCTTCCGCTGCATCTCGTCGACCGAGGCCCGGCGGTCGATCGAATGGGAATCATTGCTGCTCATCGCCGCAAGCTTCGGGATCGCCAGGGCGATGGAGAAGACGGGCCTCGCCGAAGCGGTCGCCCGCTCGACGATCGACGCCGCCGGCGACCAGCCGCATGTCGTGCTCGCGGCGATCTACCTGGTCACGATGCTCTTCACCGAACTCATGAGCAACAACGCCGCCGCGGTCCTGACCTTCCCGATCGCCTGGCAGACCGCGGCCGACCTGGGGGTGAACCCGATGCCGTTCGTGATGGCCGTCACCGTGGCCGCGAGCTGTGGTTTCGCCACGCCCATGGGCTACCAGACCAACCTCATGATCTATGGCCCCGGGGGCTACAAGTTCAGCGATTACATGCGGTTCGGCGGGCCTCTCAACCTCATCGTGATGGCCGTCACCGTCGCCCTCGCCCCGCTGATCTGGCCGTTTTGAGCCGAGATCCGTGCCTTTCCAACCGCTCTCCCGCGACATACGCTAGCAGTCTGTGGAAAAAGCCGTCCCTGGCCTTTCTCCACGAAGTCGGCTCCGGAAACGCCGGGGGTTTCCCGGGCCGATGGCCGCCGTCTCCGGCGGCGGTCGACTTGATCCACGACCTGCTAGGGGTTTGCGGCGCAGGCGAATCCACGACGCATGGACGGCATGAGCGACATCCTTTTCCAGTACCACCGCGTCAATCCCACGACGTGGTTCTATTTCGCGTCGCTCCTCTCGGTCGCGCTGTTCTTCAAGTTCAACCGGCTGTGGAGCATCCGCAACATCGACCTGCTCGGGCTCGTGCTCCTCGCGCCCGGCCTCCTCGCGGTCGAATATGGCGGCTACAAGGCGAACGTGGCCGACCAGCAACTCGGCTTCGTCTGGATCTTCGCGGTCTCGACGCTCCTGCTGGTCCGCATGCTCTGCGACTCGATGATGGTTCGCAGGCCGATGCTGGAGCCAAACCTCACCACGGGCGGACTCGTGTTCCTGGGAGTGTCGCTGCTCGTATTCCTGCTGGCCAACGTGATCACCACGCGGCCCCAGCGCGACGACATGGCGGGGGCCGCCGGCGCCACCCGGCTCGAGGCCCGCGACGCCAACGTGGACGCCGATCAGCTGGCCCGGCTCGGGCCGGGCTACCCCCTGCTCTTCCTCCTGCCGCAGATTTCCACGCAGCGGATGTTCTTCGCGCCCGATGCGGCCGACGAGCCCCCGGAGCCGGGTGACGCGAGCCGGCGTCTCGTCCACGAGACGACCGCCCGGATCATGGCGATCGTCTCGCAACTGGCGATCGTGACCGGCATGGTCGTGATCGGCTGGCGACACTTCGAAAACACGCGGCTCGGCATCGCCGCGGCCGTGCTCTACCTGCTGCTTCCCTACACCGCCACGATGACCGGACGGGTGGACCACGTGCTTCCCGGTGCCCTCGTCCTCTGGGCGATTGCGGCCTATCGCAGGCCGTTCGTCGCCGGCGGGCTCGTCGGCCTGGCAATCGGCACGATTTACTACCCGGTCTTCCTGCTGCCGTTGTGGTGCAGCTTCTACTGGGAGCGGGGCGTCCGCAGGTTCGGCCTCGGGGTGGCGACGGCCCTGGCGTCACTCGTGGTGGCACTCTGGTTCACGTCGCCCGACGCGACCGTGTTTCTCGGGCAGCTCCGGCAGATGTTCGGCTGGATCTTCCCCAACGAGGTCTCCCTCGAGGGCTTCTGGGCCCTTCCCATGCAAGACGCCGTCTTCCGGCTTCCCGTGCTCGCGGCCTTCGTGGCGATGATGGCCACGCTCGCGATCTGGCCGGCCCCCAAAAACCTCGGCACCCTGATGAGCTGCACCGCGGCGGTGCTCCTCGGCAGCCAGTTCTGGAAGGCCCACAACGGCGGGCTCTTCATGGCCTGGTATCTGCCGGTGCTGCTGCTCGTGGTCTTCCGGCCCAACCTCGAAAACCGCGTGGCGATGCTGATGCTCACGCCGGAATGGTTTCCGCGCCGCCGCGCCGCGTAGGCCGGTTCAACCGCGGCGGGGATCGAAGCCAGCGGGGGGAGCCTGCCGGTTGGCAAGCCAGGCCCGCCAGGCCTGCGCGTCCCATTCGAAGTTGGCCCCCGTGAGCGAGACCAGAGCCTCGAGCACGCGGTCGTTTCGCACGGCTGTCTTGACCCGCTTGGCGCCGCCCCCCATCGAGAGTCCGCCGCCAACGGGCGTGAACGTGGCGCTGGTCGAGCCCTCCGGCGTGCCATCGCCCGTGACCACGATGTGCTGCGTCTGCAGGGCGTCGATGAGCGGGGCGACGGCCGATGGCACGCCCAGCCGGCCGAGCGCCTCGGCCGCCCGATTGACCTGGGGGTTGTCGCCGCTTTTGAGCGCTGCGACGAGTGTCGGCACGGCGAGATGCGGGCCGATCACACCGAGCCGCTCCACCGCGGCGATCCTCGTCTCGGGATCGGCATGATCGAGGGCCGTCGCCACCAGAGCGCTGACGGCGTCGGGCGAGCGAATCCGCGAGAGAGCCTCGACGTACCAGCCACGCACGCGGAACACCGGCTCCTTGAACAGTGCCGTCGAGACCGCGGGCACGGCGGCGGGATCGGAGATCCCGCGAATCTCCCCGGCGGCCCGGTCGGCCTGGCCGGCCTGATCGACCTGCCGCCGCAGCCGCTCCAGCTTCGCGTTCCATTCCCGCTGCGCGAGGTTGGTCTTTTCACCCCGCTCGATGAGCTCGATTTCCTGCACGGTCCGCCAGCCGCCGCGGTAGCGAACGAAGCCCCGTTCGGACATCAGCTCCTGCTGCGAGGGCTCCCGCCGCTCCGCGACAGCCGGTTCGCCGGCCCGCGGCACCGAGGGCAGCAGCGCGAAAATCGCCGCCAGCAGGCAGTCACGGCGGATGCGGGGGGCAAACATGACAATCATCTCGGCAGCGGGAAGCCCTTCGCTTGATCACGGGCATTCAAAGCGGTCGGGCAGCGTCCTGAATGATACCGACGTAGGTCGTCATGAGGCGGAGCACCAGCAGCACGATCAGGCAGACGACCCCCGTCCAAACCGCAAACCCCACGCCTTTCACCGCGGCGGCGAAGCCCCGGCGGGCGGCGGCGGCGAGCTGCTCCGCGACGCGATCGAGGGCTTCGGCCGTCGTTCCGGTGAGCTCGCCGACGCCGACCGCCTCCACGACCGCACGGGGGAGCGCACCGCTGGCGGAAACCGCCGCCGTCAAGTCGTCGCCGCGACGCAGGCGGGACTCGATCTCCGTTGGATTCATCGCGAGCCCGGGAGCGGCCGACGACGCCAGCGACACGAGCTCCCCGGCCGACATCCCCGCATGGGCGGCGAGCGATGCCGCCCGGCACCAAGCGGCCGCCTCGAGCGACATGATCGCGTTGCCGAGCACGGGCAGACGCCCGCCGATCATCCGCGCCCAGCCGCGAGCCCGCCAGCTCCGCGCCACGACCGGCGCGACGCCGGCGGTCACGCCGATGGCGGCGGCGAGCCCGAGCAGGTAGAGGGTGAGCCCGCGTCCGCCGGTGAGCCCGAGTCCGAGGAAGTCGAGGGGCTCCCCGTCGAGGGAGCGGGCCATGCCCGACACGAAAATCAACAGCCCCACGGCCACCGCGGCCACCGCCAGCTGCACGGCCGGACCGAGGAGTTCGCGGCGGATCTTCCGCCGCGACTGAAGCGACTCGTCGATCGCGTTGGCCGTGTCGCGGAGCACCTCGGCCAGCCGGCCGGTACGGTCGCCGACATGGATCATTCCCCGGACCACCGCCGGAAAGGCTGCGCCGGCGTCGGCCATCGCCTCGGCGAGTTCACGGCCACCGCGGAGCCCGGCCGACACCTCCCGCATCGCCCTCCGGCACCGGGCAGGCACCCGGCCACTCTCCGACTCCCAGGCGCGACGCAGGTCGATGCCCGCCGACACGGCCACCGCCAGCCGCCCGAGCATGGGCGAGAGAACCGCGTCTGGGATCCGTCGGAGCCCTGCCATCGATCCCGCCACGAGGCTCATCTGCGGCGTTCCGCCCGCAGGAGCAACGGTTCTAACATACGCCCGAATCATCTGGTAAAAAACCGGTCGTCATCCCCTCCCGCAGCCCGCACCGCCCCATGAAAGTTCAGTGGCCCACCGTCGCGATCGTGGGCGTGGGCATGATCGGGGGCTCGATCGGCAAGGCGCTCGGGAGTCGCCGGCTGGCGACGCGGATCATCGGCATCGGTCGGGCGGCCCCGTCGCTCGCCGCGGCGAAGAAGGCCGGCACCGTCACCGAGACCTCGCTCGACATCGGTGCGGTCGCCGCGGCCGATATCGTCGTGGTCGCGGCGGGCGTCGGGGCCATTCCTGACCTGCTCGAGCAGATCGATGCCGCCGTGAAGCCCGGCACGCTGATCACCGACGCGGGGAGCACGAAGGCCTCGATCGTCGCCGGGTGGGAGAAGAAGCGGCGCAGCCGCCGCGGCCGGTTCGTCGGCGGCCACCCGATTGCCGGCAGCCACCGCCGCGGCCCCCTGGCCGCCGATGCTGAACTCTTCGCCGGCCGCGTCACCGTGGTCACACCGGTCGCCGCGACGCCCGAGCGGGACGCCGCCGAGATCGGCGGCTTCTGGTCGTCGCTCGGCTCCACCGTCTTCATGATGACGCCCCGTGAGCACGATCGGATTCTCGCGGCCACCAGCCACGCGCCCCACATGGTCGCCGCGGCCGTGGCCAGCGCCACGCCTCCGTCATCGCGGGCCTTCACGGCGGGCGGCTGGCGCGACACCACGCGAATCGCCGCCGGCGACCCGGAGCTCTGGGCCGACATCCTCCTCGACAACGCGGGGGAACTGGCCGCCGTGATGAAGCGGTTTGCCGGAGTGATCGAGAAAATGCTGACCGCGATCGAATCGGGCGACCGTCGCCGTCTCGTCGCCCTGCTCCAGCGTGCCAAGGAACAACGCGATGCTGTGGGAAGTTGACGTCAGGCTCATCGACGCTGCCGCCGATCATGCCGCCCGGGAGGTCGTGGCCGGCGCCGGCGGGCTGGGCATCGGCGGCTGCACGCGGGCCCGCACCGCCGCGGGCTGGCTGATCGAGGGCGATCTGTCCCGCGCCGACATCGACCGGATCGCGGCCACGCTGCTCGCCGATCCGGTCACCGAATCATTCGTCGTCGCCGAGGCGGGAGCGGCCTCGCTCACGACCGCCGCCGACGGCCTGCCGACCGTGGTGCACGTGCTGCCGCGGGCGGGTGTCACCGATCCTGCGGGCCTCACCGCCCAGCAGGCCCTCGCCCTCCTGGGCCACCCCGGCGCGACCGTCCGCAGCCTGCGGAAGTTCTGGCTGCCGGAGCTCGCGGCCGCCGACGTGGAGCGGCTGGCCGGAAAGCTGCTGGCCAACGACGCGATTCAAGACGTCGTCGTCGGCCCGCTGACGATCGCATCGCTCGGGGGGGGACGCTCCTGGTCGTTCACGCAGGAGACGATCCCGCTCGCCGATCGTGACGACACGGCCCTCGAACGGCTCAGCCGCGACCGCTGCCTCGCCCTCACGGTCCGCGAACTCCACGCCGTCCGCGACCAGTTCGCGTCGCTCGGCCGCGATCCCTTCGAAATCGAGCTCGAGACGATCGCCCAGACCTGGAGCGAGCACTGCTGCCACAAGACGCTCTCGAGCGCCGTCGATCATGTGGGGCCGGCGGGCGAGGCGCATTACGACAATCTCCTCAAGGAGACCGTCTTCGCCGCGACGCGGAAGATTCGCGAGGCCCTCGGGCAGCGCGACTGGTGCGTGAGCGTGTTTCGCGACAACTCCGGCGTGGTGCGGTTCGACGGCGATCACGACATCTGCGTGAAGGTGGAGACGCATAACCACCCCTCCGCGATCGAGCCCTACGGCGGCGCGGCCACCGGCCTCGGCGGCGTGATCCGTGACGTGCTGGGCACCGGCCTCGGGGCCAAGCCGATCGCCAACCTCGACGTGTTCTGCGTCGCCCCCCCCGACACGCCCGCCGCCGAGGTTCCTCCCGGCGTGATCCATCCGCGGCGGCTGCTGGCCGGCGTCGTGGCGGGCGTTCGCGACTACGGCAACCGCATGGGGATTCCCACGATCGCCGGCGCGGTCGCCTTCGATCCGGGCTACATCGGCAATCCGCTCGTGTTCTGCGGCACCGTCGGCATCATGCCCCGGGAGAGCGCCGACGCCGCGGTGGTGCCGGGCGACCTCATCGTGGTGGCCGGGGGCCGCACCGGCCGCGATGGGATCCACGGCGCGACCTTCTCGAGCATCGAGCTTTCGAGCGAGAGTGAGACCGAGAGCGGCGGTGCGGTGCAGATCGGCCACGCGATCAACGAGAAGGTGCTCACCGATTTCGTGCTCGAGGCCTCGCGTCTGGGGCTCTTCCACGCGATCACCGACTGCGGCGCCGGCGGGCTCTCGAGCGCGGTCGGCGAGATGGGTGCAAAGCTCGGCGCGGATGTCGATCTCGACATGGTGCCGCTCAAATACGAGGGCCTCTCGGCCACCGAGGCCTGGATTTCCGAGGCGCAGGAACGGATGGTGCTCGCCGTCGATCCGGCCAGCTGGCCCCAGCTCCTGAAGGTCGCCGCCGACGAGGGTGTGGAGGCCACCGCGATCGGCACCTTCACCGGCTCGGGCCGGATCGTGCTCCGCTGGCAGGGCCGCGTGGCAGGTGAACTCGACTGCCATTTTCTCCACGAGGGCCGGCCCAAGCAGCGGCTGAAGTCCCGCCACCTGCCTGCACCGGCGACCACGGCCGCATGGCATGGCGACGGCTCGACCGCCGCCGCCCTGCTCGACGTGCTCGCGTTGCCCGACGTGGCCAGCAAGGAATGGATCATCCGGCAGTACGACCACGAGGTGCAGGGCTGCTCCGTGATCAAGCCGCTCCTGGGACCGGGGGCCGGGCCGGCCGATGGCACGGTGATCCGCGGGTCTCTCGGCCGCGATCGGGGCATCGTGCTCGGCGTGGGGCTCCGGCATCGGCTCGGCCGGATCGATCCCTACCAGATGGCGGCGGGGGGCATCGTCGAGGCGATCACCAACGTGGTGGCCACCGGGGCCGATCCCGACCGCATCGCCCTGCTCGACAACTTCTGCTGGGGCGACACGCGGCGTGAGGATTCGCTCGGCACGCTCGTCGAGGCCTGCCGCGCCTGCCACGACATCGCGATCGTCTTCGCCGCCCCCTTCGTGAGCGGCAAGGACAGCCTCAACAACGTCTTCGCCTGGACCGACGCCGAGGGCACGGCCCGCGAGATCTCGATCCCGCCCACGCTCCTGGCGACGGCGATGGGGCAGGTGGACGACGTCCGCCGCGCGCTCTCGCCCGATCTCAAGGCGGCCGGCAACCGGCTGGCGGTGGTGGGCTTGTCGCTGGCCGACATGGCAGGCAGTCAGCTGGAACTCGCCGGCCGCGTCAGCGGCGGCGGGGTGCCGCGGGTCGATGCGCTCGCCTGCCGCACGGCCTGTCGGGCCGTGGCGGCCGCCCATCGCGCCGGCCTGCTCGCGGCGTGCCACGATCTCTCCGACGGCGGGCTCGCCACGGCCGTCGCCGAGATGGCGATCGGCGGTGCGATCGGCGCCCGCGTCGAACTGGCGAAAGTGCCCTGTGATCCGTCCTCCACGTCCCCCGATCTGGCAATCGCGTTCGGCGAAACCCCGGGCCGGTTCGTCTGCGAGGTGCGGCCCGATCACGAGCAGGCGTTCGCGGAGTGTCTCCAGGGCGTTCCCTGGGCATGGATCGGCGGCGTGACGGCCGATCCCGTCCTTGAAATCGTGGCGACCGACGGCACCGTGGAACACGTCGCCGTGGAAAAACTCGCGCGTGCGTGGCGGGGGGAGGCCGTCTGACATGCTTTCACCCCGAGCCCTGATCCTGCGTGCCCCCGGTACCAACTGCGACCACGAGACGGCGCATGCCTTCGAGCGTGCCGGCGGCATCGCCCGCCGCGTGCATGTCCGCGCGCTGGCGGAGCGGCCGGCGGTCGCCGACGACTGTCAGATCCTCTGCATCCCCGGCGGATTTTCCTACGGCGACGACATCGCCAGCGGCCGAATCTTCGCGCTGGAGCTCAAGACGCGGCTGGCCGACGCGCTCGTGCGGTTCCGTGACCGCGGCGGCCTCGTGCTGGGGATCTGCAACGGTTTTCAGGTGCTCCTCCAGACGGGCCTGCTCCTGGCCGACCCCGCCGGCGGCGGCCCGCTGGCCTCGCTCGCCCACAACACATCGGGCCGGTTCATCGATCGCTGGGTGCGGCTGAACTGCTCGGCCGGACCGTGCGTTTTCCTGCGCGGCGTGGAGCAACTCGAGCTGCCGGTAGCCCATGGCGAAGGCCGCTTCGTGCTCGGCAACCCCGCGGTTCTGGAGTCGCTCCGGGCGGCAGGCCAGCTGCCGCTCACCTACGCGATCGACGACGCGGGTCGCTCGACCAACCCCAACGGCGCGGTCGGCGACGTGGCCGGGGCCTGCGATCCAACGGGCCGGGTGCTCGGACTGATGCCGCATCCCGAGCGGTTCATCGATGCCACGCAACACCCCTCGTGGACCGGACGGCTCGACCCCGCCGCTCCCGGCGCGGGCCTCGCCCTGTTCGCCAACGCCGTCAAGGCGATGGCGTAGGCAAGGGCGGCCCGGTGGTCTGGCGAAGTCGCGGTTCCGGCGGGTTCTGCCGGCCGGGGGACCGTCGAGGCCGGCCCGACTTCGATTGACCAACCGGGGGTCTTCCTCTACCTACCCACCTTCCCATCACCCCGCGCCACCGCCTCGCGGCGGACCATCACACCATGCGGCCGACTCCGGCGAACGCCCTCTGGCTGCTGCCGCTCCTGGCCGGCCCGGTCGCCGCGGCCGGCTGCCGCCTCGTGGGCTCCGGCGTGGTGATCGAGACCGCGAGTCTGGCCCAGACCCCGGCCGCCGAGACTCCGCGGCAGAAGCCGGCGGCACGCACGATCCATCTCGAGGTGCTGTTTGTCCGCTGCGATGAAGATGACCAAACGCTCCGTGACGAGCTCTGGACCTTCGTCGACGAGCGGGCGCTCGGCGATCCGGCCTGCCGCGCGCTCAACGCCAACGGGCTGCGGGCGGGCATCGTCACGGGCCATCTGCCACCGCACCTCGCGGATCGGTTCACCGCCGGCGACTCCGCCGCGGCGCCTTCGGCCGAAATTGCCGACGTCGATGCGGCCCTCGCCCGCCGCGTGCTCCAGCTTCTTCCCGGCAAGCGGAGCGAAATCGTCACGGCCTCCCAGTTGCAGAGCGTCGTCCTCTTCGAACAGCGCGGCGGCGATGTGCAGGGCGGCACCTATCACGATGCCACCGCACAGCTGGCCATCCAGGCACGGCCGGCGGCCGATGGCCGGGTGCGGATCGAGGCGGTTCCCGAACTCAGGCATGGCCCCGTGGAAAAATCCTGGGTGGGTGAGGACGGCATGTTTCGCCTCGAGACGGGCCAACGGCGGCACCGCATGCAGCACACCGGCATCGACGTCTCGGTGCCCCAGGGGTGCATGCTCGTGATTGGCTGCGCCGGCGATGCATCGGCCACCGTCGGCGATGTGATGCTGCGGGAGCACGGCCGCGGCGACCGCTCCACCATGCGGCTGGTCGCGATCCGCCCCCTGGACCGCGGCGCCGACCCGCTGTTTGCGCCGCCCGAGGCCGCCGGGCATCAGGCCGACCCGATCCCGTCGCTGACGACCCGCTGACCGACCCGGGCGGGCAGACTGGAGAGACGTTACCGGCGAAGGACGGTGCACAGTCTGGGCGACCCGGGGACGTTGGCTGGCAGGGAACGGTTTTCCAATCGTGGGTGTCCGCCCGGGCGGGCGGCTGCCGATCTCTGGAGGGACGAGGCTCCTCCGAGGATTCAGCGACGTATGTCTTCCCCGACGCCCAGCACGCTCCTGCCGGTCCGCAACCGACCGAAGTCGTTCACCGTCTTCGCCGCCGCGTTCATCGCCGGCGCCGCCGCCGCGGTCGGGGTGAACAGGGTTCTCGACGTGCATCTCGCGCAGCGAAAGCCGCAGGTCGAATGCGAGCCGATTTTCGTCGCCTTGCGCACGCTGCCGCAGGGATCCCCCGTGACGGTGTGGGACGTGGCCCTGAAGGACTGGCCGAAGGCGATGCTGCCCGCGGCGGCCCTCCGCGCCAAGGATTCGTTCGAGGGTTATGTGCTCCGGCATGCCGTTCGCGAAGGGCAGCCTCTGCTGGCGCTCCAGCTGGTGCGGAGCGACGCGATGGGAGCAGGGGCTGCGACGGTCATGAGCGGCGAAGCCTTCACCTCTCCGGTGCCGGCGGCGGCCGCCGCCACGCCGGTGTCCTCGACGCAAAACGACCTCTGGACTCCGGCGGCACCGAGTGAACCACAGCCTGCCGGAGCCGAGCACGGGATTGTGGCCACCGCCCCCGTCGCCGATCCGCCGGCGCCGACCACCACCGACATCGTGGCAACCACCACCGACATCGTGGCAACCACCACCGACATCGTGGCAACCACCACCGACATCGTGGCGACCACCACCGACGGCGTGGCAACCGAGGCCAGCGTCGCCGTTCGTTCCGACATGTGTCACCTTTTTCAGCAAATGTTTCGTGAGTTTTGCGATCTCGCCGTCCGTCAAGCCGATGTAAGCCTTCCCGATGGTCTTGAATTCTCCGGTGACATCATCGCGAATCGCAAATGTATAATCGCTCAATACATCCTTC
>SXHR01000062.1:0-24353 GCA_005773625.1 Planctomycetaceae bacterium
GCCGGCCGCGAGCGAGCCGGCCGCCGCGGCCGGCTCCGAGGCTCAGCCGCGGCCGGCGCCCGTCCAGTCGCAGGCCGCGCTTCTCCGCGAGGCGGGCGAGCATCCGCTCGTCGCCCATGCGCGGACCGTCTTCGACGCGGCCGTCCGCAAGGTCGAACCCGCGCGTTCCCGGGAACCTCGCCCGGCCGTGCCCGTGGCGGCAGCGGGGGGCGGACTCGCGGACAACGACGAACGACGGGTGGCGGAGGATGACGCCGAAGCCGGCATGGAGGAGAGCGATGGCTGAAAAACGTGGTGCGATCGTCAGGCTCGTGGATGCTTTCGCCGACCTGCCGGGCATCGGTCGGCGCACGGCCGAACGGCTGGCTTATCACGTGCTCAACATGCCCCGGGAGGGCGCGCTGCGGTTTGCGGACGCGATCCGGGCGGTGAAGGAAAACCTCCGGCCCTGCCGCACCTGCTTCAACCTCGCCGAGGGGGAGGAGTGCGACATCTGCACCGATCCCCGTCGCGACCGGACGCTGCTGTGCGTGGTGGAGCAGGTTCGCGACCTGCTCGCGCTCGAACAGGCGGGGAACTTCCGGGGGCTCTATCACGTGCTGCAAGGGCGGGTGGCACCGCTCGAGGGCAAGGGGGCCGATGGCCTCACGCTCGACGTGCTCGCGGCCCGCGTGAGCAGCGGGACGTTTCGCGAGGTGATCCTGGGCACCACGCCGAACGTGGAGGGGGACGCGACCGCGCTCGTGGTCGCCCAACGGCTCGAAGGCATGTCGGTGGAGCTCACCCGACTCGCCCGCGGCCTCACCGTCGGCGCGTCGCTCGAGCAGGCCAACCGCGAGATGCTCGTCGACGCCTTCGCCGGCCGCCGCAAGTACTGATTCCCAGCCTTCCGGCGTGCGTTTTCGGGCCGTGCCCGACTCGGCACTGCAGATTGCGTGCCGGGGCCGCGCACACTTCTCCCTGCAGCGGTATTCTTGAGGGAGTTCAAGCCCCGCGAAACACCGGCCAACCGGCACGGAGATTGCTGTCATGCGGATGTCGTTCGGCCAGGAAATGCGGATGGCGCAGAAGCAGGTGCTTGCGCCCCGCATGATCCAGTCGATGGAGATCCTGCAACTGCCCGTCATGGCGCTCGAGGAGCGGATCGAGCAGGAGATCCAGAACAACGAGACGCTCGAGATCGAGGAGGCCGGCCAGGACGGTCCGACCATCGATCCGTTGGGGCCCGTCGCCGAGGCCGAGCCCTCCGCGGCCGAGAAGACGGTCAACGAGCAGCCGCTGATCGTCGATCAGGACCATGCCAATCAGGCCGACTTCGAGCGGACCTACGACTGGGCCAGCGAGTATCCCGACAGCGACGACGACCGCAGCCGCCCATCCACCTCCCAGATCGAGCACGCCGGCGAGCGGTATCTCGACATGATGGCCAACATGGTGGAGCGTCCCGAGACGCTCTGCGACCACCTCCACGCCCAGCTCGCCAACGAGGACCTCACCGACGCCGAGCGCGAGGCCGCCGACAAGGTGATCTACAACCTGGACGTCAACGGCTACCTGCCGATGCCGCTCGAGGAACTCGTCGATGCCGACGGCCCGTCGGGCCAACTCGAGCGGCTTCACAAGGCGCTCGGGTTCGTGCAGTCGATGGATCCACCCGGGGTCGGGGCCCGCGACCTGAAGGAATGCCTGCTGCTCCAGATCCGCCACGACATGCCCGACGCCCGGCACCTGCGGCGGCTCGTGTCGGACCACCTGGAGGATCTCGCCGGAAATCGGCTCCCGCTGATCGCGCGCAAGACCGGTTTTTCGATCGAGGAGATCGAGCGGCTCCGCCAGCGGCTCCACTCGCTCAAGCCGAAGCCGGGCGCGGTCTTCACGACTCCGATCGTGGTGCCGGTCAAACCCGACGTCTACGTCGAGCAGGCCGCCGATGGCGGCTGGAAGGTGCGGCTCGAGGAGATCGACCTGCCGAACCTCCGCATCAGCCCGCTCTACAGGGAGATGCTGATGTCGCCCGCCACCGACCTGGCGACGCGGGAGTACATCAAGCGGAAGATCAACTCGGCCCAGTGGCTCATCGACGCGATCGAGCAACGGCGGAGCACGCTCCTGAAGACGGCGCAGGCGATCGTCGATCACCAGTCGCGGTTTCTCGTGGAGGGGCCCGAGGCGATCGAGCCGCTCAAGATGCAGCAGATCGCCGACCGGATCGGCATGCATGTGACGACCGTGAGCCGGGCCGTGGACGACAAGTGGCTGCAGACGCCCAGGGGGCTGCACGCGCTGCGGAAGTTCTTCGTCGGTGGCACGGTGAGCGCCGACGGCGAGGAGGTCGCCTGGGACGCGGTGCGGATCAAGCTTCAGGAGATCGTGGACAACGAGCCGAAGGACGCCCCCTACAGCGACGACGACCTCGTCGGGGAACTCGCCAAGGAGGGCATCACCCTGGCACGTCGCACGGTCACGAAGTATCGCAAGGCGATGAAGATCCCGAGTTCCCGTCAGCGACGCGACTGGAAGCTGGTCCGCGAGACGAACGGCGTCGCCCTCGCCGTGCCGGCGGAGCCCGTTCTCGTCGATGATGTCGATGCGAACGACGACGTGGCCGACGCGGACGGGTGACACGGGCCGCTGCCCGTCGGGCCGGCGCACCAGCGGGCAAAAGCCGCACTTGCCGCTTTCGACCGGCTGCTCCTACGATGCCTCCGGCCCTCCTTCCCGCCGGAGTTTCCTCATGCGTTGTCCCTTCTGCCGCGCCGACAACGATCGGGTGATCGACTCCCGGTCGGGAGACGATGGAGCCTCGATCCGGCGCCGACGGGAATGCCTGGGTTGCCGCCGCCGGTTTACGACCTACGAACGAGTGGAACGGCAACTGCTCACCGTGGTCAAGAAGGAGGGCGTCCGCGATCCGTTCGACCGCGACAAGATCAAGCGGGGCCTGGCGAAAGCCTGCTGGAAGCGGCCGGTGACCGAGGACGACATCGAGGTCGTCGTATCGACGCTGGAAGGCGAGCTCTACGGCAGCTACGAGAGCGACGTCCCGAGCAGGGTGATCGGCGAGCGGTTGATGGAGCTTCTCAAGGACATCGACCACGTGGCCTACGTCCGGTTCGCCAGCGTCTACCGCGAGTTCAAGGACGTGCGGGACTTCGTGGACGAGCTCGAGCCGATCCTCAACGAGGCGAACCGTCTCGAGGGCTGACTTCCACGCGACGGGAGTAGTCGCCACGGACGCCGCCGGTTTTCTCCTCGAGCCGAATTCGCTCGACGACCATGTCGGGATCGATCGACTTGCACATGTCGTAGATCGTGAGTGCGGCGGCGGAGGCCGCCACGAGCGCTTCCATCTCGACTCCCGTCCGTGCGGTGGCCCGCACGACCGTGTCGATGGCGACGATGCCGGCCTCCGGGAAGGCGATCGCGACCTCGACGGTTTCCAGGGGCAGGGGGTGGCAGAGGGGCACGATCTCGCTCGTCCGCTTCGCCGCCATGATGCCGGCGAGCCGGGCGGCGGTGAGCGCGTCCCCCGTCTCGAGTTCCCCGGCCCGCAGCCGCCGGATGGTCTCGGCCCCCGCGGCCAGCCGTGCCGAGGCCCGGGCGGTGCGGATGGTGACCGGCTTGCCGCCGACGTCGATCATTCGGATGCCGTGAGGCGCGGTCGCTTCGCTCATGCCGAGAATATAGCGTCGCCAAACGCCTTCGGCCGTCCCGCGTGAGGCGGAACGGCCGAAGGTTTGGGGTTGGACACGACGCGGAGCGTCTGGAGGACCCTCAGCGGGCCCGCCGGACCGGGCTCAGACCAGCTCCTTGCGGGCTCCGATCAGCGTGCGGAGCCGCTCGGCGAGCAGGGCCACGTCGAAGGGCTTCTTGAAGCTCTCGTTGACATGGGCCCGGTCGATGGTGATCTGCGAGCCGTCGTCCGGCAGCAGGGCGATCACGATCGTCTCGGCGTACTCCTGATTCCGGCGGAGATTCTGGCAGATCTGCTGGGCGTCGATCCGGCCGATCGAGTAGTCCACCACGATGCAGTCGGGGTGGAAGCTCTCGGCCTGGATGCCCGCCTCGAAGCCGCTGGCAGCCACCTGGATCTTGAACGACCGCTCGAGCGGCAGCTGCTTCTTGAGATTTTCGATCAGCACCTGATCCTGGCCGACGAACAGCACCTTCGCCATCGCCTCGTCCTCGAGGTCGCCCAGCGGCATGCCGTGCTCCTTGAGGAACTTGATCAGGTATTCCCGCGGAATGCGTCGGTCCTGGCTGCCCGGGATGCGGTATCCCTTGAGCCGGCCGGAATCGAACCATTTGCTCACGGTGCGCGGTGCGACTTTACAGATTTTGGCGACCTGACCTGTCGTGAAAACCTTCATCTTCGGGACTCCATTGAGATCTTTTGTGTCCGGAAATGTCCTGGCCAGTCCCGCCCCTGTTCGAGCGTCGGAACACAGCCCCCCTGACGCGATGATTCTTGGTGGGGACGCCCGCGTCGTCGTGCCCCACGAAGGCCGGCCTGAGGCGCGGAGGGGGCATGAGAATTCCGGCCCACCGGGCGGGCGTCCCTTGGGCAGGACGCCTCCCGATGAAGGCCGTGACTCGCAGGATTCCCCCCCTGCGCCACACCGCGGTCGGTTTCGGGATGACTCCCGGACACGTCCGCGATATGGCCGTCCAGGAGGGTAGATCGAAAGATCGTGTCGTGAGACTTGAGCCGTTCTTCACGAACAGGACGGTGGCACCACTCGGTCCGCCTGCAACGGACACGCCGAACGCCCGGAAAAGACGCGGAATCCGGCCTGGAGCATGCCGTCGGCGGTCCGCGGTCAGGCCGCCTTCGACGGGGTGCGGGTGGCCGCCGCGGTCGACTCGAACCGCACGCTCACCCGCTTCGAAACCCCCGACTCCTCCATCGTGACGCCATACAGCGTGGTGGCCGAGGCCATCGTCTTTTTGGAATGCGTGACGACGATGAACTGGGTCGAGGAGAGAAAGTCACGGAGGACGCCCACGAACCGGTCCACATTCGCCTCGTCGAGAGCGGCATCGACCTCGTCGAGCACGCAGAACGGACTGGGCCGCGACTTGAAGATCGCGAGCAGCAAGGCGACGCAGGTCATCGTCTTCTCGCCGCCGGAGAGGAGGGAGATGCTGCGCGGCTCCTTGCCGGGCGGACGGGCGACGATTTCCACCGAGGTCTCGAGCAGATCGACGCCCGGTTCCAGGACGATGTCGGCCTGGCCGCCGCCGAAGACACGCTCGAAGAGGTCGCGGAAATATCCGCGGACCGTCTCGATCGTCTCGCCCAAAAGCCGGCGGCTCTCGTCGTCGATGCGGGCGATCAGCTGCTCGATGGATTCCTTGGCGCCGGTGACGTCGGCGAGCTGGGCCTCGAGCTTGGCCAGCCGGTCCGCCAGGTCCTCCGACTCCTTGAGCGCTTCCATGTTGACCGACGTCATCGAGGCGAGCTTGCGACGAAGTTCCTCGATCCGTGTCTCCAGCTCGGCCCGGTCGTCGGGCGTGGGCTCGGCATCGTCGGCGGCCACGGGCCCGGCGACGCCGGTGTCCCCATCGATGTCGATGTCGTATTCGTCCCGTATCCGTTCCACGATCCGCGCCCGCTGGTGCCGCGTCTCGCCGGCGTCGAGTTCGAGGGTGTGCACCTGTTCCGAGAGCCGGGTCGCCGCGACCCGCGTCTCGTCGATCACCGCCGTCACGCTGCGGCGGTTGCCGTCGAGCCGGTCGGTCTCTTCGGCGAGCAGGGCGAGGGACGCCACCGATCGCTCCTCCGCCCATGCCGCTTCGGCGACCGCCGCCGTCGCGGCGAGAACGTCGAGCTCGTAGACGCCGAGCCGGCCCTGGGCCTTCCCGAGCCGGTCGAGGGCGGCGGTGACGTCGGACTGCCGCACGGCGAAGGCCGACTCGCCCGCGGTCACCGCGTCTTGGCAGCGGGCGATCTTCTCGGCGGTTGCCGCCTGCTCGATCCGCAGCCGGTGGATCTCCTCGAGGGCGTCGCCCCGGTTTCGCTCGACCGCATCGATCGCCAGCCGGCAACGATCGACTTCGGACGCGGCTGCCTCGACTTCGGGAATGACCGCCGCGACGTCCGCGCGGGCGGCCTCTGCGGCGGCCTCCGTGGCGGACGCCTGCTGCTCGGCGGCCCGGGCCTGTTGGTCGGCGACGGCGATGGCCTCGGCGGCCGCCTGCTCGTCACGGATGACGCGGGAGAGTTCGGTTCTCGACGAGGCGACGGTCTCGGCGGCCTGTTGTCGGCGGGCGGTGGCCTGGGCGATCTCCGCGTCGCGGGCCACGATCGCCTCCTGGAGGCGATCCACCCCCAGCTGTGCGGCATCGACCGTGCGTTCCAGGTCGGCATGCCGTTTCTCGAGCGCCCGGAGTTCGCTGCGGCGGGCCACGAGTCCGGCGGAAGCGGCCGGGGAGCCGATCGCGAACTGCCCGTCGCCGGTCAGGCTGATGCCGTCCCGGGTGAGAAACAGGGTCTCCCGGGGAGCGTGCGGAATCAGCGGGAGGGCGTGCTCGATCCGATCCACGACCCAGACCCGGCCAAACAGCCTCCGCAGGAGCGAGACCTCCCCGTCGCTCCGCTCGCCGGTGGAGCCCGCGAGAAGCAGCCGGTCGAGCCGGCCCACGATGCCGGCATGGGAGGGGGGCTCGAAGGGCTCCGGTTCCCGCAGCCGCTCCGAGGTGAGAAAGCCGATGCGACCCCCGGCGGCGAGCACGCTGGCGGCGTCGGCCCCGGCGGCCCAGTCGGCATGCCAGCCCATCGCGGCGTCGAGTGAATCGACCACGAGACTCTGGCCGAGTTCGCCGAGAGCGAGATCGACGAGGGAGGCCCACTCGATGCCGGTGACGACGAGGTCGGCGAGCACGCCGGTGAAACCGGGGATCGTCGCCGCCCCCTCCGCCAGCAGCTTCCGGGCGGCATCCGACACGCCCTCCTGTCGGGCGACCATCTCGCGGAGCATGCCGAGCCTCTCGCGGCAGGCCTCGAACGAGGATCTCCAGCCGGTCAGATCCCGCCACGCTCCCTGCAACGACTCCTTGGCATCCCGTTGGGCTGCCTGGAGCGCCTCGAGGTCGCCGGTGGCGGAGGTCAGCCGGCCCTCCAGCGAGAGCAGATGCCCCTCGCAGGCGGCCCGTGATTCGCCGAGCAACGCCTCGCGTTGGCGGGCGGCCATCGAGGCGAGCCTGGCGGCATCGGCTGCCGCCCGGGCACCGCCGGCTCGGATCATGTGTCGATCGTGTTCTGTTTCGAGCCGCAGCTGACGGCGGCGCAGCTCCTCGACCGCGGACGTGGCGACGGCCAGGGACGTGCGGGCCTTGGCCGCATCGTCGTGGGTGCCGGACGCCGCCGACTCGCACTCCGAGAGCCTTCGCACCAGATCGGCGAGCGTGGCGGCCACGGCCGTGACCGCCCCACGCGCCGTCGCCAGCATCGTCGCCGCGTCACGCTCGAGACGAACGGTGGCGGCGACGTTCGCCGTCGCGCGTTCGAGATCGGCGTCGAACTCCGCCCGCCGGCTGCGCTGCAGCCCCGCGGTCGCCTCGGCGGCCGCGAGCCGCTGGATGTCGGCCGCGGCCAGCGAGCGGGCGGACACGAGCATCGGCTGCAGGGATTCCGCGGTCGCTTCCAGCGCGGCCGCCTCGACCGCGGCTGCGGCGGACCGCGTCTCGTTGTCATGGAGGGCCGCCCGGGCGTCGGCGAGCGCCGCCTCGACGTCGGCGATCGCGGCATCGACGCCGCACAGGTCGCGGGTCGCGGCGGCAAGCCGGAACGTGCGCAGCCGATCCTGCATCGTTTTCCAACGCCTGGCCCGGGCCGCCTGATGGCGGACGGTCTCCAGGCGACTGGCCACCTCGCCGACGATGTCTGCCAGCCGTTGCCGGTTCTGCTCGGCCCGTTCCAGTCGCCGCAGCGCCTCGCCACGGCGGGTGCGAAACTTCGTGATGCCCGCCGCCTCCTCGAACACCGCCCGGCGATCGCGCCCGGAGGCCACGAGGAGCGCATCGACGCGACCCTGCTCGATGACGCTGTAGGCCTCGGTGGCGGCCCCCGTCCCGGAGAGGAGCTCGCGGATGTCTCGGAGCCTCGCCGGCTCGCCGTTGACGAGATATTCGCTCTCACCGTTGCGGTAGACCCGCCGCGAGATCCGCACCTCGTCGCCCTGGCCGGGAAGCTGCCGTGCCGCGTTGTCGAAGATCAGCGACACCTCGGCGACGTTGAGCGGCTTCCGCGTGGCCGATCCGGCGAAGATGACGTCGGTCATCTCCTTGCCACGCAGGCTGCGGACCGACTGCTCGCCGAGCACCCATTTGATGGCATCGACGACGTTCGACTTGCCCGAGCCGTTCGGCCCCACCACCACGGTGATGCCGGGCGGAAACTCGAACTGGGTTCGGTCGGCGAAACTCTTGAAGCCGAAGAGTTCCAGGGCCCTGAGCCGCGTCATGCGGGATCGTCGGCGCCGCGATCCTCGTCGTCCGCCGCCGGCGGTTCGTCGGCGACCTCCGGGATGTCGCGGTTGCGTGCTGACGCCTCCTGGTGGATCGTCGGTCGGCCGTCGAGTTCGTCGGGCAGCGCGTCGAAGGCGAGCCGGCTCGTCAGCGCCCGGCCCGCGCTGGCCTGCTGCAGAAACTGGATGGCGTCGGCATAGCTCCCGCCGAGCTCGATGATCGCCCGCACGATCGAATCAGCCCCGGCCGGCACCTCGGCCTGCTGGTCCGACTGCCCGGACAAGAACCGGCTCACCGTGGCGGTGCCTCCGTCCACGACGACGACGATCGACGTTCCGGCCTCCGCCCGCCGGCCGTTCGCAACGGGATGCTCGGTGCCGAAGAACACGAACTCAGGACGGATGCTCCTCGTGGCGTGCACGAGTGGCGGACCAGCGACGTCGAGGACGTGGAGCGAGCAGGCGTCGCCGAGCCGTTCACCCCTGACCAGCGGCAGGTCGGGATCCATCCTCCAGAGCGCGCGGAACGCGCCGTAGCGGGTCTCGGCGCTGCGGCTGGCGAGCAGTGTCTGCAGCGCGTCGACACCGTTCGCGTCGTCGATCACGGTCAGGGCGGCAAGCGCCGCCGACCGGGCGCTGCGGAGGCTCGTCGCCGCCTCCGCGAGCTGGGGGGCGGCGACCGACTCCCCGAGATAGGCGAGCGCCTCGGCGGCGGCGAAACGAATCTCGCCATCCGATGAATCGAGCGCCTTGCGGAGCGTGGGGATCCCCTCCTTGCCGATCGCCTCCAGCCGCAGGGCGGCGGTCGGTGCCGTGACCGGGTCGGTCAGTTGGCGTTCGAGGAGCTGCAGGCGGGCGTGCCGTCCGCCGGGCGGCTCGATCACCGCGATGCTCTGCACCACGCGGATGTAACGGCCGAGGTTGTGACGGTAGACCGGAGGCACCTCGAGGGCGATGTAGCGGTCGGTCTGCGGGTTGGCGACACCCCGCTTCACCCCCTTGATCACGGCATGAAACCGGCGGTTGATCCAGTCGCCGAGCCGCTTGGACATCGCGAACGACCGGTGATCGGCGGCGAGGACGAGCCCCATGTCGCGATCCCGCAGGGCGACGCCCCCGCCCGGCACCCGGGCGCGGATCTTCGACTTCGAGTCGAGGGTGCCGCCCGACACCGGATCGACGAGCAGCGGTCCGGCGGCAATGCCGAGTTCGTGGCCGTCGCGGATCGTGTTGCCGATGACGGCCATCTCCGCCAGGCGCGTCTCCATCAGCCACCCGCCCGCGAGGCTCGTGGTGTCGTTGTCGGCGGGCACTTCCACGTAGATGTCGAAGCGGTCGCCCTTGCGGACGTAGGGCGGCAGGTAGCCGTGCACCCAGGTCAGCGACGTCGATGGCGAGGCGAGCAACGCGGACGGTTCGATCACGCCCCGCGCCTGAATATCGGCCATCAGCGTCTGCCGTTGCGGTCCCGGCGGCGGATCGCTGCCGGTGTCGGCGAGCCCGGTGACCAGAGCGGGCCGCTCGATCCGCTTGGCATTCAGGCCCCAGGGTGCGGTGTAGTCGCCGATGAGTTTGGTGTCGGCCTCGAGGTGGGCGAGGGCCTCGATCTCGGGGCTCTGGCTGCGGATCGCCGGTCCGGCGCAGCCGGTGGAGAGGAACGCGGCGAGGCCCACGAGGAGCAGCGTCATTCCGTGCGTCGGCCCGGGCGAGCGGCACGGCCACGGATTCGGATCGCGTCGATCGCGCATGAGGAGTGATGGTCCGGGGGCGGTGCGGACGCGGAGCCGGCGGCCACGCGAAACGGATCGGGTCGGGGCGGGAAAGTAGGTGGCCGCGGCGGCGGGGGTCAAGGGTGCTTTCGCCCCGGCCGGGCCGCGATGCCTGCGGGGTTGGAGCCCCTTCGAACATCGCCGCGAACGCGATTGCCCGGCCGCCCCGAGGCTGCTACCGTCCCCCCTCACGCCGGTGATGCCGGCCCCCACCGCAGACATCGGCAGGAACCACGGAGCGATTCACCGTGACGGCGATCTACAACAACGGCCTCGGCATCCACGTCCGCTGGATGATCCGGCGGGATATGTCCGAGGTCATCGGGATCGAGCAGCAGGCCTTCGAGTTTCCCTGGCTCGAGGAGGATTTCACCCGCTGCCTCCGGCAGCGAAACTGCATCGGCATGGTCGCGGAACTGGCCGACTCCGTGGTCGCGTTCATGATCTACGAACTCCATCGCTCGCGGCTGCACATGCTGAACTTCGCCGTGACGCGGTCGCATCGCCGGCTGGGGATCGGCACGCAGATGATGGAGAAACTGGTCGGCAAACTCACGCCCGATCGTCGCGGCCGCATCGTGCTCGAAGTTCGCGAGACGAACCTGCCGGCGCAGCTGTTCTTCAAATCGCTGGGATTCCGCGCGACCTCGGTCCTCAAGGATTTCTACCAGGACTCGACCGAGGACGCGTACCTCATGCAGTATGCCCTCGAGGCCGGTTTCATGGCACCGCCACAGCGGCGACTCGCGGGCTGAGGATCGGCCGGGCCGCCGGTGGTCGCCCCCCTCGTCTCGCTACGTCCGACCCGGACGGGCATCCACCGGCGCCCCACGGCATCGATGCTGCCCGCAGAGCTGCCGGAGCAGGGCGACGCGTTGCCGCAGGATCATGAGCGAACGTTCCGCGGTCTCGCCGCGGGCGAAGACCGTGAGGATCGGCGCACCCGGCGGGATCCGACTTCCGGGCCGGGGGATGTCGGCGATCGCCGGCATTCCGTCGGCCTCCGACCAGGTCGCCGTCACCGGTTCGAAGCCATCTTCCCGGATCACGATGTCGCCGCCGTCGCGGGCCGCGAACACGACCCCCTTCGACCACACGGGAGGCCCGTCCCTGAAGGCGGGCCGATGCGGCAGGGGGCTCGGCCAGCCGCACGCGGCGAGATGGGTCGTGGCGAGCGACTCGCCGGTGGCGCGTTCCACGAGTTCCATGGAGGCGGTGGGGCGTGGATTCACCTCGATGACATGCACGTCGCCGCGGGCGTCGATCACGAGGTCGATGTTGAACAGGCCGACGAGGCCGAACGTCGATGTGAGCGCCGCACCCAGCCGCTCGAACGTCGCGTGGAGCGGCCCGCCGACGTGGTCGAGCGGCACGCCGACCGAGCCGCAGTAGGCGAACGGACCGGCACCGCACCATCCACGGCCGACGAGCTGATGACTCGCGCCGATCAGCCGGCAGCCCCGGGAAGCGGCCACGAAGGCCGCCGACCACGATTCACCGGCGATGAACCGCTGCCAGACCCGGCCCCCCGCGGGCGACGTCGCGCCGCCGCGCCATCTCGAGATGCCCCGTCCGCCCGCGCTTGCGAGCGGCTTGACCACGAAGGTGCCGTCGCATGGCAGGCCAGCCGGATCGGCGAACGTCTCGGGGAACGATCCGCCCGCGGTGCGGATCGCCGCGGCGAGGCGGCGGGGATCGCGGACCTCGGTCACCGCCGCCGCCCCACAGCCGGCGACCGGGCGTTCACGGGCCAGCGCGGCGATGATCTCGGGATGGTTCTCGATCGCGCCGGTGTAGACGCACGGTCCCGGCGGCGAGGCGGCGATCGCCGCCGGCAGGCCGTGCGGATAGCCCGGGGCGGCGGAGACGCGGATCGAGTCAACCGCCACGCGGCAGAGGTCGATGTCGCCAAACAGGTCGGCCGCATGGACGGCCCAGCCGGCGCGGAAGGCCGACTCCGCGAACGCCCGCACGCTGGCTCCCACCACGGCCACGGCCGGCCGGCCGTCGGGTGCAGGTGGGGCGGAACCGCCGCGGGCATGGTGCATGGTCGTCTGGCCGAGGCGCCGCTCCTGACGCGAAATCCTTGTCGAATATCGCCCGCGTGATATGCTTTCGCCCCGTTCAACCCAGTCTATCCGGTTCCCAGTCCACACATTGGAGACGTTGTCAATGTCGATGTTTATTGGCGAAGCTTTGAGCGGCGAAGGCAACGAGATTGCCCATATCGATCTGCTGATCGGCAGCAAGGACGGCCCTGTCGGCGTGGCGTTTGCCAACGCCCTGGCCCGACAGAGCGAAGGCCATTCGAACCTTCTCGCCGTGCTCACCCCCAACCTCGCCATCAAACCGGCGACGGTCATGATCACGAAGGTCACGATCAAGGGTGCGAAGCAGGCCGTGCAGATGTTCGGACCGGCTCAGGCCGCCGTCGCGAAGGCGGTCGCCGACAGCGTTGCGTCGGGCGTGATCCCGAAGAGCGAGGCCGAGAATCTCGTCATCGTGTGCGGGGTGTTCATCCACTGGCTCGCCGCCGACGACAAGAAGATCTACGAGTACAACTACAAGGCCACCGTGGACGCGATCGCCAACGCCATGCACGGCAAGCCGACCGTCGACGAGATGATCGCCGGCAAGGATGCGGCAGCTCATCCGTTCCGCGGCTTCTAGTTTCCAGGCTGGCGGGGCCGCTGCGGCCCCGCCAGCGCGGGTTTCCCGGGGAGACCAATGGTCTCCCCGGGAAACCTTCCGCCCGCCTCCCAGGCGGGCGTTTTCTTGCGCCAAAGGCGGCCGGAGAAAGGCGATCCATGCTCAAAAAGATCCTCCTCCACCCCGACTGCGATCCGCAGCCGAGCACCCTCGACGCGGTCGTCGCCGTGGACGCCGGGGCCGATCTGCTTTTGAGGCATGGCGGCGTGACGGTCGAGAATGTCGTTTCGTTGGTGCACGGCGGCATGTTCACCCGGGGTGTCGCCGATCTGGCATCGACGGCGATCTTCATCGGTGGTTCCGATGTCGCGATGGCCGAGGCGGTCGCCCAGCGGGTGCGGGCGACGTTCTTCGGGCCGATGCGGCTCGGCGTGCTCATCGATCCCTCGGGGGCCAACACCACTGCGAGCGCCGCGGTGGTCGCCGCCGGCCGTCACGTGAGCCTGGCGGACAAGACCGGGACGGCGTGCCGGGCGGTCGTGCTCGGCGGCACCGGGCCGGTCGGCCAGCGGGTCGCACGACTGCTGGCCCTCAAGGGAGCCCAGGTGACGGTGGTCTCAAGGTCCCGGGCCAAGGCCGAACAGGTGGTGCAACGGATCGTTGATCGCATGCCCGCGCACCAGTCGCGGCTGGAGGCGGTCGAGCACCACGGCGGATTCCTCGCCGGCTCCGCCTTCGCCCGGGTGATTTCCGGGGCCGATCTGATCGTGGCCGCCGGGGCCGCGGGGGCGAAGCTCCTCGACGCTGCCGGCCGCGGAGCGGCGTCGTCGGCCCGTGTGCTCATCGATCTCAACGCGGTGCCCCCCGCCGGCATCGAGGGCGTCGCCGCCGGCGACAAGGCCCGCCTCGACGGGGCGACGGTCGTCTACGGGGCCTTGGGCGTGGGTGGCACCAAAATGAAGATTCACAAGGCGGCCATCGGCCGCATCTTCGCGGCGAATGAAGCGGTCCTCGACGCGGAGGAACTCCTCGCCATCGGCGAGGAGTTGGAGCAGGGCGGGCAGAGCCCGGCTCGTTGAGCGGGGGAGTGGACTCGCCGGGCCCCACGGACGAACAACGGGCCCTTGTCACCGCTTGCGGCGCGGGATTCCCAGGACGACGACGATCATCATCAGGAGTGCGGCGCCCACCATCAGGAGCATGATGTTGCGGCGGCTCCTGCGGTTGCGGCGGTCTTCGTCGGTCAGCCGGTGGAGTTCGATCGCGTTGACTCCGTGGCCCACCTTCTTCACAGGCTCCTGGAACTGCAGTTCGGCCGACGTCGCCAACGCGGTCTCCCCGGGATGGAGGTCGATCGTCGCGAGCATCGCGAACGGATCGTCGGCCCGCGGCGCGGCGGGGGCATCGGCGGCCTGCAGGGGCTCTGGAGCGGCGGCGACCGGTGGCATGGTCGAGGCATCCTCCGCGGGCGGCGGCACGACTCGAGCTTCGGCGACCGGTGGCGCTTCGATCCCGGTCGGCTCGATCAGATCCACGGCAGGGGCTGGGATGGTTTCCGGTCGTGGCGGGGGATTTTCAGCTCGGGCGACGGCGGGCACCGGCACGACGAACATCCCCGCACAGAGCGGACAGCAGACCGGCTGCCCCGCGGTGGCGGCGGAGGCGGCCACGTGCCCGAAGCACAGCGGGCAGGCGATCACAAAGAGGCCGCCGTGCGCGGGATTTGCGGTGGTGTCGCTGGAATTCATCGCTGCTGTCCCTTGGGGCCCGAATCCCCTCTGGAGCCCAAGTGTCGGCCGGCGAGCAGGTCGATCAAGCCGGGCAGGAAACGGGCCGCAATCGCGAAGCCCGTGGCCTGCCAGCCGGGGGTGATCTCCCATCGTCTCCGCTCGATGGCGTCGGCGATCGCCCCGGCCGCACGGTCGGCCGGCATCCGCCGGCCACGCGACCAGGGGGGCCGTTCACCGACGACGAGCGCATCCCAAAACTCCGAGACCGTCGGCCCGAGGCTGACCAGCAGCACCCCGATGCCGTCGGCGGCGAGTTCCGTCCGCAACGTGCCGGCCAGGGATCTCAGCGCCGCCTTCGCCGCGCAGTACTCGCCGTGCAGCGGCAGCGGATGCAGGCCGAGGATCGAGCCCACGAGCACGATCACCGGATCATGTCCCGCGGCGAGGTGGGGCAGGCTTCGACGGACGAGCTCCGCGGGCGCGACGAGGTCGAGGTCGATGATCCGCGCGAAGGTCTCCGCCGTCAGGTCGTGAAAGCGGCCGACGGCGCCGCCGCCGGCGGCGGCGACGACCCCGTCGAGCCCGCCGAGTCGGTGAGCCGCGGCGGCCACCAGCCGGTCGCGAAAGTCGGGATCACAGATGTCACCGACCTCGAAGATGATGCGTCCGCCGGCGTCCGGGGCCGCGGCGAGGTGCTCCAGCCGGTCGGCCCGGCGGGCCGTGGCCATGACGCGGGCCCCGCGACGGGCGAGTTCCAAAGCCGTGGCCCGGCCCACGCCCGACGACGCGCCCGTCACGATCACCCGGTGCCCGACGAGTTGGCGGCGGCCGGTGCTCATGGCGTCGCTGCGGCGTCGGCCGCCCGGCCGTGCGGATCGAGATCGGAGGCGAGGTCGCCCTCGCCGGCTGCGGGGGCATGCGGCTGCACGACCGCCTCGTCGCTGCCGATCCTGCCGAGGAGCGCCGCGGGAATGCGGCAGTGCACGACGACGCGGTCTGCGGTGAACCGTCGCGAAAGCACCTCGCCATGCTTCCCGAGCCAGGCGAGAAGGCGGCCGTTGCCGGGGTCGGTTTCGACGTCGATGTCGCGAAATCCGCGGCCCAGGCAGTCGCTCGTGGCCTGGGCGAGGTCCTTCAGGCCCTCTCGGGACCGCGCTGAGATGGCGATCGCGTGCGGGTACTTCGCCAGCAACCGCTCCCGGGCGACCCGGTCCGGGAGCGCGTCGATCTTGTTGAGCACGAGGAGGGCGTCCTTCTCCCCCACGCCGAGTTCCTCGAGCACGCCCCTGACCGAGGCGATCTGCGCATCGACGAGCGGACTCGATGCATCGGCCACGTGGAGCAGGAGATCGGCCTGCCGCGTCTCCTCGAGGGTCGCCTTGAAGCTCGCGATCAGCCGATGGGGGAGGTCGCGGATGAAGCCGACGGTGTCGCTGAGGAGCACCGGCCCCCAGCCGGGCAGCCGCCAGCGCCGCGTTCGCGTGTCGAGCGTGGCGAAGAGCTTGTCCTCGGCCAGCTCATCGGAGCCGGTGAGCGCATTGAGCAGCGTGCTCTTGCCCGCATTGGTGTAACCGACGAGCGAGACCGTCATGCGGTCGTGGCGGGCGGCGACCTGCCGCTCTCGACGGGCATGAACCCCGGCGAGTTCCCCCTTGAGTTCATGGATTCTTTTCTCGACGAGTCGGCGATCGACCTCGAGCTGCTTCTCGCCCGGGCCGCGCATGCCGATGCCCATCTTGAGACGTGAGAGGTGGGTCCACATCCGCTTGAGCCGTGGGAGCGAGTATTCGAGTTGGGCGAGTTCGACGGCGAGCCGCGCCTCGTAGGTGCGGGCGCGGGCCGCAAAGATGTCGAGGATCACCTCCGAACGATCGACGACCTTGACCTCCAAATCGTGCTCGAGGTTTCTGGTCTGGGCCGGCGACAGGTCGTTGTCGAAGATCACGACGTCGGCGTCGTGCCGGGCCACGAGGGCCGCGAGTTCCGCGACCTTCCCCTTCCCGAGATAAGTCTTCTGGTCGGGTCGCTCCCGCCGCTGGGTGAGCTCGGCCATCACCTTCGTGCCGGCCGTGGCCGCGAGGCCGGCGAGCTCGTCGAGTGGATGCTCGGGATCGACCGGCGGCTCGAGAAACACCCCCACGAGCACCGCCTGCTCGCTCCGCCCGCCCGTGCGGCTGCGTTCCTTCATTCGTCCTCCTCGC
Organism: Planctomycetaceae bacterium; assembly: GCA_005773625.1. Taxonomy (GTDB): domain Bacteria; phylum Planctomycetota; class Planctomycetia; order Pirellulales; family UBA1268; genus QWPN01. The sequence goes on from SXHR01000062.1 coordinate 16,818, forward strand.
GTGGGTCGTCGCCGGCCGCGAGCTGAAGGCAGCTCTCCCACCGCCGGGTGTCGAGCAGGCCGTCGGCGACCGCGTCCTTGACGGCGCAACCTGCCTCGTGGTCGTGCGTGCAGTCGGGGAAGCGGCAGAGGTTGGCGATCGGCCGCAGGTCGCGGAAGGCGCTGGGCACCTCGGCCGGCACCAGCTGCCACGGCTGAAACTGCCGCACGCCCGGCGTGTCCACGAAGCAGCCGCCGAAGCGATGCGGCAGGAGCCGTGCGGTGGTCGTGGTGTGGCGGCCCTTCTCGTTGTCGCGACTGACCTCCGCGACATGCAGCCCCAGGGCGGGGTCGAGCGCGTTGATGAGCGAAGACTTGCCGACACCGCTCTGCCCCACGACGGCCGTCACGCGGCCGGCCAGTTCGGCGGCGAGGCGGTCGATCCCCAGGCCGGTGGCCGCGGAACAGAGGATCACCGGATAGCCCATCCGGGAAAACACGCCGGCCAGCGGCACCAACGCCCCGGCCCCGGGGAGGTCGGCCTTGTTGATGCACACGAGCGGCCGGATGTCCGACTTTTCGGCCGCGACGATCAGGCGGTCGATCAGCCCCGGCTTGAGCCCGGGCTGTGCCGCGCTGCCCACGATCATCACCTGATCGACGTTGGCCACGATCACGTGGCGACGGCCGCGGCTGTCCCGTGAGAGGGAACTTCGCCGGGGTTCGATCGATTGGATCGCCCCCTCGTCGCCCACTCGCACCCAGTCACCCGCGGCGAGCGGATGCCGCTGATCGGTGGCGACGGTCCGCAGGATGCGCCGCATCGTGCAGCGGGCCTCGCTGCCGTTGGCGGACCGCACGACGCTCTCCAGTCCGTGCACGTGAAGCACCTGCCCGCGCCACGCGGTGGCGTCGGCCGGCTCGACCGACATGCCGTCGGCCCCCGCATCGGCCAGGCCGTGGGCCATGACGGTCCGCTTGCGGGTGAGATCGCCCTTGCCGGAGATGCGTTCCGAGGATGCGTGATCGACCGCCGTGTCCGGGTCGCCGCCGACAGAACGCGTGAGATCGCCGCTGCGTCGGCGCGTCGAGCGGTTCTTGCGGAACTCGACGCGGAACTTGCGGGGTTTTGCCATGCAGCGGGAAGGGCTCAGATCGATTGGCGGCGCGAACGCTGCGGGGAGTCCGTTGCACCGCTAGGGCGGTGCTCGAGCCCGGCCTTGCTGAGCAGCGAGCTGCCGAAGACGCCTTCCGGGGACTGTTCCGTGAAGAGGTCGGTGGCGCCGAGACGGCTGGGCTCGTAGGCGATCTCGAAAACATGCCTGCCGACGCCGAGTTTGTCGCCCGGCTGCAGCCGCTGCTCCGTGATCCGCGTGCCGTTCACCTTCGTGCCGTTGCTGCTCCGCAGGTCCGTCACCGTCCAAAATCCGTCAATGAGCGTGAGTTCGCAGTGGATGCCCGAAACGTTCGGAAACCGCAGGACGATGTCGGCGCTCTCCCGGCGGCCGATCTTGAGCAAGGGCTTCAGCAGGGGAATGGAGTCGCCGCCCCCCACCGGAATGAGTTCACCGAACATCGGTCGTCCGCCCCATCGGGCCTCCCGGAGGAAAAGACACAGAAGACTCGCCCCATGCGAAGGTACGGCAGTGGTTTTTGGCGGTCAAGGTGTCGGTGTGTCGGTTGGAGTACACTCTTCTTTGAAGCGACTGGAGTGGACCGGGTGACCGCCGGCCACGGCAAGCCCCGCGGTTTCGGCCGCAGCGGCTTCGCCCTGGCGGGAGGAAAGTCCGGGCTCCACGGGGCACGATGGTGGGTAACGCCCACCGGCCGCAAGGTCAGGGACAGTGCCACAGAAAGCAAACCGCCTGCGGAGCGTGTCTCCGCCGGTAAGGGTGAAACGGTGAGGTAAGAGCTCACCAGCAGGCCGGGTGACCGGTCTGGCTCGGCAAACCCCATCGGGAGCAAGGCCAAGCAGGAAGAAGTTCGTCGCCGCTCCTTCGGGGGCGGCCGCGGCGCGAGGCGGCCCGTCTCGCACCCGCTTCCGGGTCGGCTGCTGGAGGCCCCGGGCAATCGGGGTCCTAGAGAAATGGTCACCGGCCGCCGCGGTTTCGCGGCGGTGACAGAACCCGGCTTACAGGTCCGCTCCAGTCCGCTTCGCTCAGGCCGGGCCGACGGCCGCCGTGGCGGTGCCGTCACGACGGCTCCCGAGATCCCGCGATTCCTGCTCGTCGAGGAGTTTGAGGAGCTTGGAGATGCAGAGGGTGTTGACGCTGACCCGCAGCTGTTCCGCCTCGCTCTTGAGGGTTTCATGGAGCGAGCGGGGCATCCGCACCGTCACGACACGCTGCGTCTCCCGCTGGGGCTGACGGTCCTGCTGGCGGGCCCGCAGGCTGTCGAGCATTTCCCGGATCCGGGCGTACTGGGGGGTGCACTCGAACCGCATCAGGGCGTCGGGTTCGGAGAAGGTCCGGCGCACGATCCCCTCGACCCCCAGGACCTCGCGAAAAAAGACCACCCATTCCGGCTCCATGGCATTGAGCCGCTCGGCCACTTGGAGGACCGCCGTGGCGGCGTGGGCGTCGGTCTGGGGCGGGCGGGGCGTCTTGATTGGCATGCTGAGGTTCCTTGTCCGAGTGCTCGGTGAGCGGCGGCGGAAGCCGATCGCTTCTCGCGGCCGCTGAAGCCCAGGCGTCTTTGCCTGTCGCAACGGGTAACTCTTACGCGGCAGTCAAGCGGCGTCGCGAAGTGCTTTCACAGCAACGACTTGCATTCATTCCACAGAGCGTGTCTTCTTTTCGGGCAGGGCTGCCAGCAAGGAAGGCACGCGGCCCTCTGCCTGGTTTTGAGGCAGTGCCCGCGAGTCGCATTTGCCAAATGTCCGGGTTGGAGGGGCAGCCAAATGGTGTCCCCGGGGCCCGCCAGCGGGAGCTGCCACCGCTCACGGCCCGGCGACGATCGGCCGCTGGTGGGCGATCCGCTCGATTTCCACCGCCATTTCCGCCGCCACATCGGGTCCCGTGATCGACTGGAGGCCGCGCCAGGCCGGCACCCCGTTGACCTCGAGGACCACGGCCCGTCCGTCGGCCGTCGGCAGCAGGTCGATTCCGGCGATGTCGGCTCCCACCGCCGCCGCGGCCCGCATCGCCAGTTCGGTCCAAGCCGGCGGCGTTTCGAAGGCCTCCGGGGTCGCCCCACGCGAGATGTTGGTTCGCCAGTCGCCGTCGGCGGCCACCCGCTTCATGGAGAAGGTGCGTGTGCCGACGACGAGAATCCGGACGTCCCAGCCGGGGTGGCCGATGAACTCCTGGAGGTAGGCGACGCCCCCCTCGCCCGCCGGCACGAGCGCGGCCGCCTCGGCGGCCGACGTGACCCGCGCGAGCCCCCGCCCCCGCGAGCCGAAGATCGGCTTGGCGACGCAGTCGCGGCCCAACTCCTCCCACGCTCGCTCCGCGGCGGCCGCATCCTGGACGACCACCGTCCGCGGAACAGGCACGCCCGCCCGCGCGAGGACCGCCAGCGAGCGGTATTTGTCGATCGCGATTTCGAGCGCCCGGGGCTGGTTGATCACGGGCGTGCCCCGCGCGGCCAGTTGGCCCAGCGCGTCCATCCGAAAAATCACGTCCTCGAGCCGGTGCGCCGACGTCGATGTGCCGGGCATGCCCCGCACGACGACCGCTTCGGCGTTCGCCAACTCCTCGGGGCCGAAGGCTGCGGCCGTCGGGCCCACGCCCGCCGTCATTTCCGCCCAGCGGATGACCGCCACATGATGGCCGCGACGGCGGAGCGTGTCCGAGAGCCGATCGACATGCCAGCCACCGGGTTCGCCGAGGATCACGACCCGCATGGCGTCAGGAATCCAGCCGGCCGGCCCGGGCCTCTGCCGGAGCGGTGAACGACCGCGCCACGATCTCGGGGGCGAGGCCGCCGAAGCGGTGACGTCGGCCGGTGTCGAGATTGATGAACTCGACGACGGCCGGTGCGAAGAGCGCCGGATCGAGCGCGTAGAAATCATGACCGGCCCGGGCGAAGAGCGCGAGAAACGGCTCCCCATACGACGCCGATCCCCGGCTCACGCTCCGCGGCCCGATCTCCACGAGGCTGGCATCGTCGCCGGTGACCTCCAGGACGACATGCCCGCCGTAGAGAATCGAGTCGTTGGTGCGGCCGATCGCGACGAGGTCGTCGTCGGGCACCGGCGGGAGCGGCGCGATGCCCCTGCCGGCGACGATTCGCGAGAGGTCGAAATGCTCCTCGTGCAGTTTGTGCAGGGCGGTCTCCAGCGATCGCGCCACCACCTGCAGGCTGCCGGCCGGGCTCGCGGTGCGGGCGGCGAGCAGAATGAGCCGCGTCGGATCGACCCCCGCATCCTCCGCCAGCTTCACGCACACCTCGTCGGGGGGCAGTTTGGACGTCTCCAGAAGACCGACCGCGACGGAGGCGCTTTCGCGGAGGCCGATCGTGTCGAAGATCGCCTCGCGACCGATTGCCGCGCGGATCGGACCACTCGCCATGGCGAAATAGCCGGCAGAGGAGACCTTCCAGCCCGCATACTGCGCCGCCAGGCAGGCGGCCACCGGACGGCCGCTCGAGACCGCGACGGCCGGCCACGGACAGTCGTCCCAAAGTCCGGCAAACGTCGGGCCCGCGGCGGACGCCGGCACGACCTCCACGTCGCCGAGCCCGGCCAGGGCGGCCCGGGCCATGAGCAGGCCGGCCTCGACGCCTCCGGGCTGCTTCACGCCGCAGTCGAGCACCCGGACGCCGCCTCGGTCGTGGCACTCGCCGCCGATCTCCACGGCCCGCGCGGCGGGCTGGTCCACGAGATCGAACGCCCGTTGATTCAATGACATGCGGCCCGCTCCCAGACGGCAGACTGACCGAGGCATTCGTCCACCGAGACGCGGATCGCGGCCGTCGGAGCGTGCCCGCTCGCGACGAGCGTCGCGTCGAGTTCGGTCCCGATCCAATGGGCGAGCCACTCCGCAGTCGTGTTGGTGACCGGCAGGAGCACGCACTCCTCGGCCGGGAAGACCCAGCGGCGCTCGTCCTTGAAGGTGACGGTCACCTCCTCGCCCCCCAGCGGTCCCGGCGCGGCGGCCACCGTGAGCCGGGGATTCGCCGTCGGCAGGAGCATCTTGTGGTCGAGGCCCGCGAGGATGGCGGTCACCGCATCACGCAGGGCGATGAAATCGACCACCATGCCATGCGGGTCGGGCCGGCCCTCGACGTCCACGCCGACGGTCCAGTTGTGGCCATGCACGGGTTCGCAGAGGTCGTCGGTGAGCGTGATGAAGTGGCCCGCGCAGAAGACATGAACCGCCTTCCGCAGCCGGACCTCGTAGCGATCAGTCATGACAGGGGTGCCGAGCGGGGAAAGGGGGCGTGGCGAAGGGAAGGAAGGGCCGCAGCCGCCCGTCCCGCAGGAGAATATAGAGGGTGGCGGCGATCGTGTCGGCGGTCGTGCCGGGGTTGAGCCGCCGCGGGGTCCGCAGGCTCGCGTCGAACACGGCCAGGTCGGCCGACCAGCGTTCGGGGGGCGTGGCGAGCATGGCGGCCGCCCGCGCGGAGACGTCCGCCGCCGCGGCGGCGCCGTGCCGCCGGGCGATCAGTGAATCGGGCACCCGGGCCAGGTGTCGGACATGGCAGCGGACGATCGCCTCCAGCAGAGGTTCGCCCGCCCCGAGATCGGCGAGGAGATCCCGCACCGGGCCGGCGAACAACGGCCCGAAGCCTTGCGCCCAGAGCCTGGCGATCCAGTCGCGGTCGGCGGCGAGTCGCATCGCGGCACGGATGTCGTCGGGCGGTGGCCCCGCAACATCCCACTTCTCGGCGTTTCCCATGCCGCCCGGCGCTGCGACTGCGATCGCCCGCCAGATGTCGGCCGCGTCGTCCGGACCGAGGGAGGCGAGCACGCCCTCCACGGCAGCGGCGCAGAGCGGAGTGTCGTCGGGGACGGCCGCGAGCGGCGCCGTCAGCAGCACGATGCCGAGGTTGGCATTGGTGCCGGCGGCCGATCGGGACGCCTCGACCGCGGCGAGGATCGTGGAGCCGAGGGGCCGGTCGGCCGCACGATCGATGGCGGGGCCGACCGCGACCGCGGCGGCGAGCATGTCGTCGTGGTTGAGATCCGCGAACGACGCGCCCGGGTGCACGTTGCCGGGCTTCGCAGCGGTGGCCTCGAGGATGCCGGCGAGCGTGCCGCACCAGCCGCGGCTCCAGGGGATGCACGCATTCGACGCCAGCGCCGCGGGGGGCTGCGGGAGTTCGGTATGGCGGGAGGCGGCTCGGATGTGTGTGATTCTCGTGTGGCGGCGTGAGGCGTCTCGGTGACCCGCACCCCAAGAGTACACTCGGGACTACCCCCGGCGGGAGAAAAGAAGATGCCCCGAGGACAGGACAGGACATGATCAACGCGACCGATCTCGACGCGAGCACGAGCCTCGGGCCGGAGTGCTTCATCAATCGGGAGTCGAGTTGGCTCGACTTCAACCAGCGGGTCCTCGAAGAGGCGGAGAACCCCGAAAATCCGCTGATGGAGCGGCTCAAGTTCCTGGCGATCTTCAGCTCCAACCACGACGAGTTGTTCATGATCCGGGTGGCGGGGCTCCGCGAGCAGGCCTTCGGCGAAAGCGCGCCGCAGGACTACTCGCCCGACGGACTGACGGCGACCGAGCAGCTCAAGACCATCGCCTGCCGCACGCAGGAACTCGTCGCCAGGCAGTACCGCTGCCTGCGGGAGAGCATCGGCCCCGCGATGGCAGCCGAGGGATTCCAACTCCTGCGATACGAGTCGCTCGAGGGCCAGCAGCGGGAGCAGGTCGATCGCTTCTTCCGCGAGCGGGCCCTGCCGATCCTGACGCCGATGGCGGTCGATCCCGCCCATCCGTCCCCCCGCTACCACAACCGCGGCCTCTATCTCGGCGTGATGCTCAACCGCAACGAGGGGCTGGGGCCCAAGCGATTGTTCGCCGTCGTGCAGGTGCCGCAGGTGCTGCCGCGGACGGTGGCGGTCTCGGGGGGGGAGCCGGGCAGGTTTCCGTTCGTGCTGCTCGAGGACGTCGTGTCGGCCCGGCTGCCGGAACTCTTCGGTGGCTTCACCGTGGAATCCTGGACCGCTTTCCGGATCACCCGCGACAGCGACGTCGATCTGCTCGAGCAGGAGTCGGACGACATGCTCAAGCTCATCGAGGACCGCATCAAGGCCCGGCAGCGGGGGCAGGCGGTGCGGATCGAGATCGCCTCCAAAGCCGATGCCGCGCTCGCCCAGATGATCATCGACGAGGAAGGCCTGCAGGGGTCGGTCCAGGGACGGTGCGACGAATACAGCGAGGTCTACCGGATCGATGGGCCGCTCGACCTGACGTCGCTCTGGGAACTCCACAAACTGCCGGGGTTCGAGCGGTTGCACGACAAGCCCTTCACGCCCCGCCGGCCCCGCGGCCTCGAGCGGCGCAGCCCCGACATTTTTTCGGCGATCGCCCAGCGTGACATCCTCCTCCACCACCCGTACGAGTCGTTCGATCCGGTCGTCGAGTTCGTGACGACCGCCGCCGCGGAC
>SXHR01000063.1:0-17992 GCA_005773625.1 Planctomycetaceae bacterium
ACTCCGCCCTTCCCGGGCTTCGTTCGCTCGATGCTGGCTGCGCTGCGGCATCCTGCCTCGGCTGACCAGTGACGCCGTCCCGCGGCTCGAGGCTGCCCATGCCCCGTCGCCGGACGCTCACTCCGCCCTTCCTGGGCTTCGTTCGCTCGATGCTGGCTGCGCTGCGGCATCCTGCCTGCGCTGGCCAGCAACGCCGGCTCGCGGGGCACGGGCAGCCCCTCGCTGAGTTCGTGCCCGTGAAAGCCGACCGGCCCTGAGGCCGCGGGCTGGCCCGGTGCGTCGCTCGGGGCGGCATCTCGCTGGATGGCGTTCTCCGCAGGGGGGCGGGGATACACTCCTTCCCATGGATCTCACCCCGGAAGCGCAGCGGCTCGCGGTCATCGTCGCGGTCGTGATCGTGCTCTGGTTCACCGAAGCCCTGCCCCTGGCGGTGACGGCGCTGCTGGGTGCGGCGGCCTGTGTGATCGCGGGCGTGGCGCCGGTGAAGGAGGTCTTTCGCCCCTTCGCCGACCCGCTCATCTTTCTGTTCATCGGGTCGTTCCTGCTCGCCGAGGCGATCCGGCTGCACAGGCTCGATCGCCGGCTCGCCTTCGCCGTGCTCGCGGTGCCCTGGGTCGGCGGGCGGCCCGCGCGGATCCTCACCGCCGTGGCGGTCGTGTCGGTGTTGATCAGCGCCTTCATCTCCAACACCGTCACCGCCGCGATGATGGTGACGATCGTGGCGGGCATCATCGGGGCCGTCGAGGATGCCTCCCGGGGGAGTGGTCGGCGGCTCGATCCCCGGTTCGCCACCGGGCTTGTCCTCTGCATCGCCTTCGCCGCGTCGATCGGCGGATTGGCCACGCCCATCGGCACGCCCACCAACCTGATCGGGCTCGGCTTCATTCGCGACCAGTTGGGGGTCGGCATTTCCTTTCCGGGTTGGTGCGCGATCAGCCTGCCCCTGGTGGTGATCCTGACGACGATCCTGGTGGCCGTGCTGTCGTGGCTCTTTCCCGCGGGAGTCGCGCGGCTCGACGGCGTGCAGGAGTTTGTCAGGGCGGAGCGGGCCACGCTGGGCCGCTGGACGACGGGGCAGCGTTCCGTGGTCCTCGCCTTTGCGATCACCGTGATGCTCTGGGTGGTGCCCGGGGTGATCGTCGTGATGTTCGGGCCCGACCATCCAGTCGCCGCCTGGCTCCGCGATCGGCTGCCGGAGGGTGTCGCGGCGCTCGTCGGCGCGATGCTGCTCTTCATCCTGCCGGGGGGCCGGGGGGCCGAGGGCCGCTGGCGGCCGGCGCTCGACTGGCACGAGGCCCGGATCGACTGGGATATCGTGCTGCTCTACGGCGGCGGGCTGGCCCTCGGCGAGCTCTGTTTCTCCACGGGGCTCGCGGCGTCGGTCGGGGAGGCGATCACGGGATGGATTCCCCGGGGGCCCTGGGGAGCGACGGTGCTCGTGGTGGTGGCGGCGCTCGTCGCCGTCGTCACGAGCGAGTTCACGAGCAACGTCGCCAGTGCCACGATGGTGGTGCCGATCGTGATCGCGATGGGTCAGACCATCGGCGGCGACGCGATCACCGCGGCGTTGGCGGCCACGTTCGCGGCGAGCCTCGGCTTCATGATGCCGGTCAGCAGCCCCTGCAACGCCATCGTCTACGGCTCGGGACGGATCCCGCTGAGGTCCATGATGGCCGCTGGGGCGGTGCTCGACGTCATCGGCGTGGCCGTGATCATCGCCGCGATGCTCGTCGTGGGCCGGAGCACCGGCCCGTAAAGGCGGGCCACCCTTCAGAAACGACGCCGCGGCCCGGCCGGGGGCACTGCCGGCCGGACCGCGTCAAGGGTGTCGTCGTCTGCCGCCGGATCAGGCGTCGCGTCGAGGGGGGCGAGCTCAGAAGCCTCCCTCGATGGCCGCGCCGCACTGATGGCAACGGGGCTGGGCCAGCGGCCGGGGCGCGGGCATCGCGCCCTGGGCCCACATCCCATGCAGCCGTGGGAAGCACGGCGGCATCACCAACGGCTGGCACTGGTGGAGGTGCTGCCGAGGGTGCAACTGACCGCACGGGTCCGCATGGAACACGCGACACGGGGAGCAGGCCGGCCGACACTCCGTACCATGCACGTTTCCATGCCAGGGTGGCTGCTGCATGTTCCGACACCCGCAAGCTTCGCCACGGCCTTCCATGCCCATCATCACTGAATCGTCCGCGGACAGCATCGTCTCTTGGGCGGCCGTGGACCGGATCGTGAGGATCGACGGAACGGCTGCGAGGATGGCGGCGGCGAGGATGGGGCGGATGGTGCGCACGAGCGAATCTCCCGGGAGTCGTGGTGCAGGCCTTGCTGACCACGCAGCGTTCTTCGTCGCGACAACCCTGCCGGGATAAGCGAAAGCACCACGGAGACCGGTCGTAACGGTCGGGAAAGCGGTGCGGTCAGTCGAGGGCGACGTCAACGACCTCGAACGCCTCGAGGGCGTCCTTGGTGGCGAGCACGATGTGGCTGCGGCGGCCATTCCGGAAGCCGCCGATGCCGACGAGGGGCCGGCCGTGCTGGTAGCGATCGACGACTCTCCCGTCGGCCCAGGCCACCGTGACCGATCCGTCCGGTGCGGCGATCAGCCACTGCCGCCGTGAGGTGCCGAGCAGATCCGCCCAGGCGACCGGGTCGATCGGACCGTCCCGGTGGACCCCGTCGCCCAGCGGAAGTTCCCAGACCGTTTCGAGCGACTCCGGATCGATGCCGACGGCCGCCTGCTTGCCGAGCGACGGGCCCGCGATCCCGAGCAGGGCCCACCCGGCGTCCGGAGCGACCGGGCCGCAGCGGAGAATCCGCAGCTGGCCGTCCGCGGGGCGGCCTGCGCCCGCGGCGGCCTGGTCAGCGCTCCTGTCGGCCCTGACGAGCCGTCCGTCTCCGGTGACGCAGAGCACCTGCCGAGCGTCGCCGGCCGCCACCGGCGGCCCCACGGCCACGTCCATGACCGAGCCCACCGAGCGATCGCGCCACAGCCTTTTCCCGTCGAGGCTCGCAGCCTGCACGCCGACGGTGCCGAGGTAGCCGACGACGATTTCCGGAGCGCCGTCGCCGTCGAGATCGGCCAGTTCGGCGGCGGTGATTCCCTCGTGAGTCGTGCCGCCGGGCTCCGGATAGGTGGCGTGGAGTTTCCAGTCGGAGGAGAAGACGAACACCTGCTGGCCGCCCCGCCGGCCGCCGAGCCACCACCGCCGTCCGTCCTGGTCGAGGCTTGTCCGCAGGAAGGCGACGCCCGCGTCGCGGGGCAGCGGGAGTTCGTGGCGGCCGACGGGGCGTCCATCGGCGTCGAGTTCAACGACGGTCCGCCAGCCGTCGAGGGCCACGATCAGTGGAGCGTCGGTGCCGCGGGACGCATCGAGGCAGACGACGTTGCCGGGGAGCGAGAGTCCCTCGGCCCGCCAGGTCCGCTCGAGTTTGAACCGGACCGGCTGCCGCCGTGGCGCGATCACCTGCTCGGGCAGCCGTTGGACCGCGCCGCCGGAAGCGGCCCGCTCGAGATCACGGCGGTATTCCTGCAGCCTCCGGGCATGCCGATCGCGCACCCGTCGAACGTCCACGGTGCCGTCCGCCGTCGCGGCGAGCGTCTCGGCGACGTCGGCGGCGATCCGCCCGTGCCGTCCGATGATCACGTCGGCCACGGTGCCATCGCCGCCGATGATCACGGTCGCCGGGAACGATTCGAGGGCGAACTCCTGCGGCAGCACGCCCTGTGGATCGCGAACGATCGTGCCGACCCCGCCAAACTCCGCCAGGGTCTTTCGCAGCGTGTTGGCCGTCACCTCGGCCGGATCGAGGCTGACGGCGAAGTGCCGCACGTCGGGCCGCTCACCTGCGTGGGCCCGCGCGTGGCTCGCGATGAAGTCGGCGACGCCCACGGCGACCTGCGGCATGGTGTGTGCGGCGGGCCCACAGCCCTCGAAGAAGAACTCGAGCACGACCGGCGCGTCGGCGAGCGACTTCCGCTCGACCTTCTCGCCGTCGAGCGTGGTGAGGGGAGTCGTCCAACCGGCCTTCCGGCCCACGAGTGCATGCACGGGCTGCGGCGGCTGGAGCGGTTCGAGCCGCGACACCTTGGCGGCGTTCTCGGGAACCTTGAAGGTGAACGCCTCGGGCGGGATCGCCGCGTCGAACGACGCGTTGGTGAAGTCGACCACCACCGAGATTCCCACCGGAGCGCCCGCCTGGCGGGAAAGCTCGTCGGCATAGGCTTCGGTGGGCACCTTCATCCGGCGGAGGAGTTTCTCCTGTCGGTCGATCCAGAGCTCGAGGAGGCCGTCCTCCTTCGGGATCACGATGCGGTCGCAGGCCCGCCCATCGACGGTCTCCCGGCCCATGATCCGCGGCGGGCCGGTGGTGCCGGCCACGATGAGATCGACGGTATCGTCGGCGAGCAGCAGCGGAAGTTGCGTCGGGCAGCCGGCCTCCCCCTCGGCGAGCGCCACCTGCACGGCCTCGTCCTCGAAAATCTGGTCGAGCGACAGCGGACTCACCACCGGCCCGGCGAGCACCTGCCCAGGCACCGCGCCCACAGCTCCGAAAAACGTGGTGCCATCGGCCGCGATCCGTGTGTCGTAGGCGTCGATGCGGATCCTGTCGGGCCGCGAGAAGGCGACTCGAAAGGGGAAGGTCGCATCAGACGACACGTCGCCCCGCGTCTCCTTCACGGTGACCACGCCCTCGTCGGAGTAGTGCTCCGCCGACCGGTAGGCCCGGCCCATGGCGTCGATGATGGCGCGGGGATCCTCGTCGCATCCGGCGAGCAGCAGGAGGAGGCCGGCCACGGCGACGGCAGACCGCGGGAATCGTCTCGGTTTCATCCCGGTATCTTGCCGGAAAAACCCGCCGCGGTGCCAGATCATTCTCTCCAGTCGCACCGACGATAAGATGACCGCCGCCTTCCGGCCGCGCCTGCGTCGCCATCCACCCGAACCCCGGCTTTCACTCCCCGTGCATCGCATCTCGCTCGACTACGGCGCCGCCGATCCCCTCGTCCTCGAATGCCGTGAAGACACGAGCGTGGTCGCGTTCGACCCGCCGTCGGGTGCGGCCGGCGACGAGGCCCGGAGGATCACGGCGGCCGCGCTTGCCGCGAGCGTCCATGCTCCGCCGCTGGTCGCCCACGTCGTGCCGGGCGACCGTGTGGTCGTCGCCCTCGCCGGCGATATCCCGCAGGTTGAGCACGTCGCGGCGGCGGTCGTCGCCTGCCTCGTGTCGGCCGGCGTCGATGCGGCCGACGTGAGCCTTCTGCAGGCGCCACGGCTCGGAGCCGACGCGGGGGGATTTTCCCGCAAGGACCCGACGATCACCGGTGCGGAAATGTTCGCCCCGGGGCTCGACGATGCGACGTCCTATCTGGCGGCCGATGAGTCGGGCCGACCGCTCTACCTCGCGAGGCCGTTGGTCGATGCCGACGTCGTGGTGGCCGTGGGAGAGTGGGGCTGGAATGCGGCCCTCGGGGGCCGGGCGGTCGAAGGTGAACTCTGGCCGACGTTCTCCCGAGCCTCCTGTCGCCGCGACCTGCTCTTGGCGCTGGCCCGGCGCGGCCGCGGTGCGCTGGCCGACTGGAAGTCGGGGCTTCACGACATCCTGTGGCAGCTGGGTGTCTGCGCCAGCCTCCGGCTGGTTCGCGGGGCGCACGGCACGCTGCTTGCGGCCTGCTTCGGCCTGCCCGACGAGGCGAGTCAACGGGCCCGCTCGGCCGCAGCCGCCTGGAGCCCGAAGGTCGATGGCGTCGCCGGGCTCGCAATCGCGTCCCTCTCCGAACCGGCCGGGGATTTCGGCACCATCACCGCCGCCGTCGCCGCCGGCGCAAGGGCCACCCGGCCCGGCGGAACGGTCTGCGTGGCCAGCCGCCTCGGCGAGAAGCCGGGCATCATCTTCGAGCGGTGGCGACAGGGCGCGCCCTTGGAAGGTCTCGTGCACGAGGCCGTTGCCAGCGGCGACAACGCCCTCCTCGCCGACGCCCTGCAGACCCGGCTCTTTGCCCGAGCCCTCGACGACCGGCGGCTCGTGCTCCTCTCCGATCTCGACGAATCGACGGTGGAGGAGCTGGAGTTTGGCTACGCGGCCACGCCCGAAGTGATCGAGCGGCTGGCGCACCGCGCCGAGAGCCTCGTCGTGTTGCCCGAAGCCGACCGCTGCTTCCCCAGGCATTCGTGACGGCCCGCCCGCAGACTGTGGACCGGGTCTGCCCACGCCCCGTCGCCGGCCGCTCACTGCGTGCATCCTGACACGCGCCGCCAGGGCTCGTGGGCAGCGTGGCCCGGTGAGTGCCGTCACGGCAGGGGATCGTGCCGCCGGTCGCCCGCGCGATGCCTGGTTGCTCGGTGACGGAGCGCCTTGCCATGCAGTGGGCCCCAGTGGCGGGAGTCGCGGCTGGCGGTCGGAAAATCGCCGAGCACGAAATACTCGTCGCGGTCGAGTCGCCACTGCTGACGGCCGTCCGCCGCGGGGCGATGGAGGATGTCGCGCCACAAGGTGAGCCGCTCGACGACCGCGGCGGTCTCATCCACATCGACGGCTATGGCCGGGGCGTCGGTGGCTGCGGCGTCAGGGGTCGGCCAGGGCTCTGCATGCGTCCACGCGTCGGGCGCGGCGGCAGGCAGGCAACCGTGCTCCTCGACCGCCTGAGTGTCGTGCAGCCTCCACCCCGTGGCGACGAGGTGGCCGTCGAGCCGGCCGGCCACGAAGCAGCCGCGGCGGTGTGCCGGCAGCCGCCAGGTGATCCGCGTGTCACCGACGCGGATGTGGATGCGGGCCCCTCCTGCCGCCGTACGGACGATCACCGCGATCCCCGCGTCGCGGACCGGCAGGAGCGGCCGGTTCACCTCGGTGGCGAAGTCGACGTCGTCGAGCACCTCCCCGGCGGCGAAGCGGGCGTGCGGCCGGTCCCGGGGGCCGATCGACCGCGTCACCTCGACCGCAACTTCGGCGAGGACCCGGGGGCTCTTGAGGCAGACCCTGCCGTTGATGACGAGGTCGCCGTCGGCGATCGAGACCGTCTCGCCCGGCAGGCCCACGAGCCGCTTGACGGCCACGGCCCCGTCCGGAGTGCCGACGATCCACCGCTCCAACCGGTGCGGTCGCTCGGCGATCGCAAACAGGCCGCTGGTGACGACGTCCCCCGGCATGAGCCCGGGCGCCATCGAGAGCCCCTCGATCTCGTAGCGCACCGGCCGGGCCAGCCACCCGACGGCCAGCACCGCCAGAAAGGCCGCCACGACCGCCACGACCGCCACGACCGTCGCGAGCCGTCGGGGCGTCACGACGTCACGTCACCGTGACCCACTGACGGCTCTTGGCGCTGGCGAGCACGGCGTCGCAGATCTTCTGCGTCTCGAGCGCGTCACGGAACGTCGGACGGGCGGGCTGCTTCTTGGCGTAGGCCTCGAGGAAGTCGGCCACCTGGTGCACGAACGAATGCTCGTAGCCGATCGCCAGGCCCGGCACCCACCACTTGTCCATGTAGGGATGGTCGCCGTCGCTCACGTGGATGCTCTTCCAGCCCCGCATCGGCCCGGCGTCCTTGTAGTCAAACACCTGCAGCCGGTGCAGGTCGTGGAGATCCCACTTGAGGCTCATGTTCTCGCCGTTGATCTCGAACGTGTAGAGCGCCTTGTGGCCGCGGGCATAGCGAGTGCTCTCGAACAGCCCCAGCGAACCGTTCTTGAAGTGGCAGAGAAACGAGCAGGCATCGTCGATGCTCACCTTCTCAACCTTGCCCGTGAGCTGGTGCGTCCGCTCCTTCACGAAGGTCTCGGTCATCGCCGTGACGTCGCTCACCAGGCCGTTGAGCCAGATCGCCGTGTCGATGCAGTGGGCCAGGAGGTCGCCCGTCACGCCGCTGCCCGCGGCCGCCGCGTCGAGCCGCCAGAGGGCCGCGCCCCCCTGCGGCAGGTCGGCGTTGATCGTCCAGTCCTGGAGAAACTCGGCACGGTAGTGGAACACCCGCCCCAGCGCGCCGGAGTCGATGATCCGCTTGGCGAACGTCACCGCCGGAATGCGGCGGTAGTTGTACCAGACCATGTTGGCGACGCCGGCCTTCTCGACGGCCTCGCACATCCGCTCCCCTTCGGCCGCGTCCATCGAGAGCGGCTTCTCGCAGAGGATCGCCTTGCCGTGCTTCGCCGCCTCGATCGCGATCTCGGCATGGAGGTTGTTGGGCGTGCAGATGTCGATGGCGTCGATGTCGTCGGCGGCCACGAGCTTCCGCCAGTCGGTCTCGACCCGCTGGTAGCCCCAGCGGTCGGCGAAGCCCTTGGCCTTGTCGGCGTCGCGGGCGGCGACGGCCTGGAGGACCGGCAGGTATTCGAGGTCGAAGAAGTCCTTGACGCGGGTGTAACCGTTGGAGTGGGCGCGGCCCATGAAGCCGTAGCCGATCATGCCGATGCGGAGGGGTTTGGCCATGGTGTGGGGTCCTTTGTTTCAGTTCCAGCCGTGGGCGTCGCGAACGGCGATCATGGTTCTCAGGATCGTGTTCCAGGTGTGGGGATTCTCGAGCGTGGCGTTGGGGAACATGCAGCCGTCCCAGCAGATGTGCTTGATGCCGCGGTCGGCCGCCCCTTGGAGCCACTCGCCCGAGCACTTCACGATGTCGAGTTTGCCGGCAGGATCGTCGGCCGGGCAGTGCTTGCCCGTCTTGTCGTGGGAGCCGGCGCCGTGGACCTGACCGTCGTTCTGCGCCACGTGGAAATCGATCGTCCAAGGCCGCAGCCTGGCCACCATTTCCCGGTAGGCCGGCCAGAACTCCTCCGCGGAGCAGCCCGGCTGCACCAACGCGTGCTCCGGCGCGTTGTAACCGAGCAGGTAGAGGTAGGTGTGGGCGAGATCGGCCTGGAAGCCGAGCGCCTCGGGCATGCCCACCGCCTCGAGCAGGTCGAGCATGTCCTTCCACGAGTGCATGCCCGCCCAGCAGATCTCCCCCTCGGCGGCCAACCGCTGGCCGTGATCCTTGGCGATCTTCGCCGCCTCGCGGAACGTCTCGGCGATCCTCGCCGTGTTGGCGGTGGGATTCTCCCGCCACTTGTTGACGCCGAACTCGGCCGAGTCGATGCGGATCACGCCATACTTCCGCACGCCGTGCCGCTCGAAGACCTTCGCGATCCGGCAGGCCATCTTCACGGCCTTGAGAAACTTCTCCCGCGCCGCCGCGTCGCCCATCGCCGAGTCACCCACCGTGCCCGGCCAGACCGGGGCCACGAGCGACCCGACGGCGAAGCCATACGAGGCGATCTTGTCGGCGATCGCCAGCAACTCCGAGTCGCTCGCCTCGGGATGGGTGTGGGGCAGAAAAAGGAAGTAATCGATGCCGTCGAACTTCTGGCCGTCCACTTCGGCCGCGGCGGTCAGCTCCAGCATCCGCTCGAGCGAGATGGGGGGCTCCTGGCCGGCATCGGTGCCCTTGCCGACGAGGCCGGGCCACATGGCGTTGTGGAGCTTGGGGGCGGAGTGGCTCATCGGTGCTTTCCGTGCTTGGGAAGGTCGGAATGGACGTCGGGACCGAAGTAGCGGAGCGAGACGAGCGGGCCGGGGCCCGTGTTCTCCACCGTGTAGCCCGCCGCCGCGGCGTCGGCCGAGATGAAGAGTTCGTCGGCGGTCATCTGGCCGAAGCGGATCAGTGTCGGGGTGGCCACGTCGTGACAGCCGACCCGGCCCTCGCCCTGCACCGTGATCCAGCCACTGGCGCCGGCGTCCTTCACCGTCACCTTGGCGCCGGGGTCGAGCGTGAGCTCCTTGGCACTGAAGAGCTGCCGGCCGTCCACATGGCCGTACACGATCCAGCGGTCGTGCACGCCGTCACCGGAGCGCGACTGGTCGATGATCGGCTCGAGGAAGTTGGCTTCCTTGAAGTGGGTGTCGACGTTCTTGTCCCAGTCGAGCTGGCCGATGATGAAGTCAAGATCCTGGTGTTTCTCCTGCGGCATGTCCTTGACCAGCAGGCTCCAGGGCACCGCACGCCCCTCGACGAGCGACTGGAACATCGCGAACACATCGCTGCCCCACTGCGGTTCGTAGGTCAGCAGCGAGCCCGGGGCATGCAACACGCCCGGCGGGATCAGCCAGCCGGTGCCCCGCTCGAGCCGATAGGCCTTGGCGAGGTCGATGATGCCGTTGTCGCCGCGGTTCCAGTTCTCGAGGCAGCGGCGGACGTCGGCCTTCGTGGTGCCCGGCTCGAGGCCCATGAAGGTGTACGGGAAGTTGTTGTCGCAGTTGTTGTACTGCGGCGGAAAGTAGTAACTCTCCGGTTTGCCTTCCTGGCCCACGAGCTTGGCGTCGTCGAACGACTGATGCATGTGGTGGGGAATCGGCCCCATGTTGTCGAAAAATTTGGAATAGACCGGCCACTTCCCGTAGCGATCCCAGATGGCCTTGCCCACGAGCCGCGACTTGCCTTCGGCGACGGCGTCACGCAGCAGGAAGCGTTCGCCGTCGAACACGCACCACGACAGCCCCTCGTCGGGCACGCGGCCCTCGTTGGCGGCCTCGGTCGTGCTGGCGAACCATCGCTCGTCGATGCCGCCACGGCTGAGACCATAGGAGTAGTAGTCGTCGGGATGCAGCCGCACCCGCTTGCCGGGGTGGAGAAAACTCCGCGGCACCCAGGTGGGCGAGAGCCGCAGGATGCCCTTGCCCGCGTCGAACGCCTTGTCGAGGGCGGCCGCGACATTCTTGACCTCGGGCAGAACGGCTGATTTCTTGGTGGCGGCCATGCGGTGACTCCGGGCAAAAGGCTTCCGATGAGACGTCGAAGTTGTAAGGGGACTCAGCGGAGGTCGCAAGCAGTGCGGCGGTCAGCGACCGCCCCCGTTGCACGTTTTCAGGCGGGGTGGTGGTGGCATACACTCTCACCATGGGAAGCCGGGAGAAGTTTCGCCGAGTTCTGCTCGTGGCATGCGCGGCGTGCCTCTGCGCCGGGGGGTCCAGGTCCGCGAACGCCGCCCCCCCGCCGGTGCTCGTGACCGATCTGGCCGACCGCGTGCTCGCCTGCACGGTCGGCATCGAGGCGGGCACCGACGACGGCGGGTTCTCCGGTTCCGGAACGGTCGTCTCGTCCGATGGCCACATCCTCACGGCCACCGGCGTGGTGCCCCGCGACGCCCGGGAGGTGACCGTTCTGTTTCCGGGTTTCATCCGCCGGCAGGCGACGGTCGTGGAGGTCGATGACGCTCTGTCGATCGCGCTGATCAAGGTCGATGCCACCGGACTGTCCTGCCTGCCGATGGCGGATCAACTTCCGGATGTCGGCGACGTGGCGTTCTCGGCGGGCGATGTCGACGAGGTGATGTTGGCCAATGGCCGGGCGTCGTTCAGCCGGGGCATGGTCAGCGGCATCTACTCCGTCACGAAGCAGGGCGAGGCCGTCTACGAGGGTGAGGTCATCGAGACCACGGCGGCGGTCAATCCTGGTTCCGATGGCGGACCGCTGATCGACTCGCACGGCCGGCTCTGCGGAGTGATCAGCCTTTCCGTCTCACCGCTTCGCTGGCAGGGAGTGGCGGTGCCGACGCAGGTGATCCTCGGTCGCTTCGCCCCCTTCGCCTCGGGCCGGCTGAAGGCCGACGTGGCCGCCGGGCTGCCGCCGGTCGCATCGCCGCCCCAGTTGATCGGCCTCAGCCGCACCGCGGCCGGGCTCGAGCCCCATCTGGCGGGCATCGAGGTGGAACGGACATGGAAGCCCGAGCAGTTGCCGCGGATTTCGTGGGCGGAGCAGCGGCGGACGATCGCCGATTGGGAGGGCCTCACCGAGCAGGCCCGCCGGCAGCGATTTGCCGCGTTCGCCGCCGTCTCCCGGATGATGGACGTGAACCAGCTCCTCCGGCGGCCGCCGGGAATGGTCACGGGGATCGTCGTCTCACCCGACGGCTTCGTGCTCACGAGCCTCTTCAACGTGGGCGACGACACGGCCTTCGTCGCCAGGAAGACCGGCCAGCCCCGCGGGTTCAGCGGTGGAGAGCCGCCCGAGAAGCTGTTCGCGGAGCCCGATGGGGGTTACGAGCAGAAGCCGAATGCGATCCGCACGATCACGGTGGTGCTGGCCGACGGCAGCCGCCACGAGGCACGCATCCACGCCCGCCATGAGCCGCTCGGCGTCGCCCTGCTCAAGATCGACGCCGCCGCGCTGCCCTGGTTCGATCTGGCCGCGGTGGCGACGTCTCCGCAACTCGGCGACCCGGTCGCCGTGCTCGGTTACCCGCCGTCCGCGGAGGCCCGGCCCACGCTCAACGCGGGCATCGTCAGCGCGGCCGCCCGGAACCGCGGCCAACAGTTCCAGACCGACGCCCTCCTCAACTACGGCAACTCCGGCGGCCCGGTCTTCGACGCCGCGGGCAACTTCCTCGGCGTCGCGGCGGCGCCGATCGAGCCCGACACCGTGCTCGGCCGGCTCTTCCCGCTCCAACAACTGATGCGGTGGACGCGGGCGCCCAACTCCGGCGTCGGACTCGTCGCCCGCGCCGATCGCATCCAGGCCGTGCTCGAGGAGCTGAAGCAGGGCCGGTCCTTCAAGCGCGTGCCGGGGCCGTATCTCGGCGTTCAGGCCGACGAATCCCGCGCCTTCGGTGACAGCGTGGTGATCGGCGGAGTGGCGCCGGGCTCGCCGGCCGCCGAAGCCGGCCTCAGGAAGGGGGACGTGCTCCTCGAGTTCAACGGTGCCGAACTCAGCCAGTGGCGCGACCTCACCGACCGCATCGCGGCCGCCAAGGCGGGGGACGTCGTCATCCTCAAGGTGCAACGGAAGGGCTCGGGTCCGCGGCTCGTGATCGCGGGCCGCGACATCGAGACGGCCGAGGACCTGCAGGCGCTGAAGAAGTCGCTCAAGCCCGGCGACACCTTCGATGGCTCGCTGAGCACCGACGATTCTCGGGAGTTGAAGGCCGTGCTGGAGGAGCCGAAATGAACCGCCATCCAGGTCCGCAACGGGCGTGTCTCCGGGTTGCCTGGGGGGCCTTGGTTGCCGCCGCGGCCGCCGGCATCCGTGGCGTGGCGGCCCCGGCCCCCGAGCCGCCCGATGTCGCGGCGGTGTGCGTGCAGGTCCGCCCCGCGTTCGTGTTCATCGCGGGCGGCAGCGGCGTGTTGATCCGTCCCGACGGACTGATGCTCACCAACGACCACGTGCTCGAAAACCGCCGCACGTTCGACGTCCGCCTCGGTGATGGCCGCTCCTTCAAGGCGAAGTTGCTCGGCCGCGATCCGGTGGGCGATCTTGCGGCGTTGCGGCTCGAACTGCCCGAGGGTGAGACGGTGCCGCATCTCGAGCTCGGCGATTCGGAGGCGCTCCGCGTGGGCGACGAGGTGCTGGCCGTCGGCAATCCATTCGCGCTCGGCGTGCTCGACCAGACCCCCACCTTCACGCTCGGGATCGTGTCGGCGGTGCATCACACGCAGGGAACCTACACCGAATGCATCGTCACCGACGCGGAGCTCAATCCCGGCAACTCGGGGGGGCCGCTGGTGAACGGGGCCGGGGAGGTGGTGGGGATCAACGGCCAGATCAGCACCCGCTACGGCCTGCGGAGCAACACGGGCCTCGGGTTTGCGATCAGTGCGCGGCAGATCGGATTCTGGCTGCCGCTCCTCGAGGCCGCCGGGGGGGGCGAGGTGAAGCACGCGACCCTGGCCGGTCTCGGATTCGAGAGCCGCAACCGCGAGACGCCCGAGAGCGTCGTGGTGAAAGACGTGGCCGACGGGTCGGCGGCCGCGGCCGCCGGCTTTCTCCCGGGTGACCGCATCGTGGCGCTCGACGACGCCGCGGTGGCCAACGGACACAGGCTCGCGGGGCTCTTGGGCATCTATCCGGACGGGCAGCGGGTCTCGGTGCTCGTCCGCCGCGCCGCCGACGAGGTCAGGCTCGACCTGGTGCTCGCCGCCGCCCGCCGCTGCCGGATCGGTCTCGAGCTCGGCCGGCCCCGCGGCGCGGATCTGCTGCCGGTGGTGGACGGCGTCGAGCCGGGCTCACCCGCCGAAGTCGCCGGCATCGTCGCGGGCGACGTGATCGTGTCCCTCGGCGGCCGCCGGCTCGAGTTCTCCAGCCGTGAGCAACGCAAGGCGTTCGACCGTGCGTTGCGGACGAGCATCAACGTCGGCGACATCGTGCCGCTCACCGTGCGTCGTGGCGATGGCGAGGTCGAACTGCGGCTGGTCGGGAAGTGAGCCCGCACGACGCCATCCCGTTTGGCGAACTCGCAGCCCGCTTCGAAGGCGACATCCTCGTTGACGACCTCGCGAGAACGGTCTATTCGACCGACGCGTCGGAATATCAGGAGCGGCCGCGGGCGGTGGCCCTGCCCGCATCGGAGGCGGATGTCGGGGAGTTGGTCCGCTTCGCCGCGGCCCGGCGGATCGGCCTGATCCCGCGGGCCGCCGGCACCTCGCTCGCCGGGCAGGTGGTCGGCGACGGGATCGTCGTCGATCTCGGCCGCCATCTCAATCGCATCCTGTCGCTCGACGTCGGTCGGCGGCGGGTCCGGGTTCAGCCGGGCGTGGTCCGCAACGACCTCAACCGGTTTCTCGCGCCGCACGGCCTGTTTTTCCCCCCCGAAACCTCGACCGCCAACTGGGCCATGATCGGCGGCATGGTGGGCAACAACTCCTGCGGGTCGAATTCCATCGCCTACGGCTCGACGCGGGACCACCTCGTGACGCTCCGCGGGTTTCTCGCCGATGGCAGCGAGGCGACGTTTGGTCCGCTCGGGCCCGCCGAGTTTGCGGCGAAGTGCGCCGGGCCGGAGTCGCTCGAGACGAAGATCCATCGCGAACTCCGGGAGATTCTCGGCGACGAGTCGAACCGCCGGCTCATCCGCGAGTCGTTTCCACGGCCCGAGGTCACCCGGCGGAACACCGGCTACGCGCTCGACGCCTTGATGGATGCCTCTTGTTTTGATCCCGGCAGCGACAGCCCCTTCAACCTCTGCCGCCTCCTCGCGGGCTCCGAGGGCACGTTGGTGCTGGCCGTTGAGCTCGAACTCAACCTCGTCCCGCTGCCTCCTCCCGCCGCGGTTCTGATCGCCCACTGCGGGACGGTCGATGAGGCGCTGCGGGCCGCGGTCGTCGCGATGCGGCACCGGCCCACGGCCTGCGAACTCATCGACGACAAGATTCTCGAGTGCACCAAGGCCAACCGTGAGCAGGCCCGAAACCGCGACTTCGTCGTGGGCGATCCGGGAGCCGTGCTCGTGGTCGAACTACGGCACGGCGACCCGGCGACGCTCGCGACGATGCTTGCCGCCCTCGAGGCGGACTTTCGTGCGGCGGGGCTGGGCCACGCCTATCCCGTGCTGCGTGGCGACGAGTGCACCAAGGTCTGGGACCTCCGCCGCGCGGGGCAGGGGCTCGTCAACAACCTGCCTGGTTCCGCCAGACCACGCGAGGTGGTCGAAGACACCGCCGTCGCCGGCGGCGATCTGCCCGCCTACATCGCCGAGTTCGACCGGCTGCTCGCCGATCGCCACGGGATCGGCTGCGTCCACTACGGCCATGCGGGGGCGGGTGAACTCCACCTCCGGCCGCTGTTCGACCTGCGCACGGCCGCCGGCCTGAAGATGTTCCGCGATGTGGCTGCCGACGTCGCGGCGCTGGTGAAAAAGTATCGAGGGAGCCTCAGTGGCGAGCATGGCGACGGCCGGCTGCGGGGCGAGTTCATCCGCGGGATGGTGGGTGACGACTGCTACCGACTCCTGACGCGGGTGAAGCGGGCCTTCGACCCGCGGGGCATCTTCAATCCCGGCAAGATCATCGACGCCCCGCCGATGGACGCGTTTCTGAGGATCCTGCCCGGAGAGCCCGAGCCGCGGCACGAGACGGTGTTTCGCTTCGCCGACACGGGGGGCGTGCTGGGGGCCGCTGAAAAGTGCACCGGAGTCGGCCAGTGCCGCAAGTCGCATCTCGCCGGCGGCACCATGTGCCCGAGCTACATGGCGACGCAGGACGAGACCCACACGACCCGGGCCCGGGCCAATGTGCTGCGGCAGGCCCTCGCCGGCCCGCCGGAGGCGGCCGACCCGTGGAGCCGCCCCGAGCTGGCGGCGGTCATGGACCTCTGTCTCTCCTGCAAGGCCTGCAAGAGCGAGTGCCCATCGAACGTGGACATGGCCAGGCTCAAGGCGGAGTGGCAGCAGCACTGGCACGACTCCCATGGCGTGCCCCTGCGGACGCGGCTCCTGGCCGGAGCGGCGGCGCTGCTGCGCCGGGCGGCCGTGGCCCCATGGGCCTACAACTTCGCCGTGCGGACGCCCGGCCTCTCACGCCTCGTGAAGGCGATGATGGGCTTCGCGCCGCGGCGGTCGCTGCCGCCGCTCTTCCGCACGACGCTCTCGGCGTGGATGCGCCGCCGGCCGCCGGGCGGGGCCGCTCCCAACGGCCGGGTGCATCTGTTCTGCGACGAGGTGACCGACACGCTCGATGCCCGCGTCGGCATCAAGGCTGTCGAGCTGCTCGAGGCGCTCGGCTACGAGGTCGTGATCCCGAGGCACGTCGACAGCGGTCGGGCCCAGATCTCCATGGGCATGCTCCGCGAGGCCCGGGAACTCGCGGCCGCCAACGTCGAACTTCTCGACCCGGTGGTGACCGACGAGGCCCCGCTTGTCGGCATCGAACCGTCGGCGATTCTCGGCTTCCGCGACGAGGTTCCCGATCTCGTCCCGGAGCGGCTCGCCGCGGCGGCCCGACGGCTGGCCTCACGGGCGTTGCTCATCGATGAGTTTCTGGCCCGGGAGGCCCGCCGGGGTCGGGTGTCGTCCGCGGCCTTCACCGACCAATCCAGGCGGATCGCCCTCCACGGCCACTGCCATCAAAAGGCGCTCGCCTCCGTGGGCGATTCGGCGGAGATCCTGCGGTTGCCGAGCCACTACGCCGTCGAGGTGATCCCCAGCGGCTGCTGCGGCATGGCGGGCTCCTTCGGCTACGGCCGCGAACACTTCGAAACGTCGATGCGGATCGGCGAACTGGTGCTGTTTCCATTCGTGCGGTCGGCGGCGGTGGAGACGCTCGTCGCCGCTCCGGGCTCGAGTTGCCGGCACCAGATCGAGGATGGCACCGGACGGACCGCCCTGCATCCCGTGGAAATTCTCCACGCCGCGCTGCGCCGGCCTACAATCCGGCCATGAGTGGACCCACGATCGTCTGGTTTCGGCACGATCTGCGTCTCGACGACAATCCGGCGCTCCTGGCCGGGGCGGCGCGGGGCGCGGTGGTGCCGGTGTTCATCTGGGCTCCCGAGGAGGAGCATCCGTGGGAGCCGGGTGCCGCGTCGCGGTGGTGGCTGCACCACTCCCTCGAGGCGCTCGCAGCCGCGCTCGACAAGGCCGGCGTGCCGCTGGTCATCCGCCGCGGCCCTTCGCTCGATGCCCTGCGGTCGCTCGTGAGGGAATATGGCGCGACCCACGTCGCCTGGAACCGGCGGTACGAGCCGGCTGTCGTGGTCCGCGACACCGGGATCAAGAAGGCCCTGACAGGCGAAGGAGTGACGGCGGAGAGCTTCAATGGCTCGCTGCTTTTCGAGCCGCTGCACGTCGCCACGAAGGAGGGCCGGCCCTATCAGGTGTTCACGCCGTTCTGGCGGGCGTTGCTCGCCCGTGAAGAGCCGGCGGAGCCGGTGGCCGCGGTGAAGAAGCTGAAGAAGGCCGCGGGTCGGGGCGGCGAGAGCGCCTCGATCGAATCACTCGGCCTGCTGCCCGCGATCGACTGGTCGGGCACGATGCAAACGACCTGGAAGCCCGGCGAGGCGGCCGCGGCCAAGCGGTTGTCGTGGTTTCTGGAGCAGGGGCTTTCCGGATACGCCGCCGGCCGGGATCGTCCCGACAGCGACGGCACGAGCAGCCTCTCTCCGCATCTGCATTTCGGGGAGATTTCGCCGCGGCGTGTCTGGCATGCCGTCCGCGCTGCGGTCGGTGGCAGACCGGCGAAGGCGATCACGACCGGCGGCGCCGAGAGCTACCTTCGGGAACTCGGCTGGCGGGAGTTCGCCAACCATCTGATCTACCAC
>SXHR01000064.1:0-7695 GCA_005773625.1 Planctomycetaceae bacterium
GAAGAGCCGCTCAACACGGCCCGGGGCATGCTCGTCTCGATCGAAATGACGACCGAGCGGGTGTCCGGGTCGGGACGCACCGTCTGAGCCGGAGACGCCGATGATCCGCTGCGAACGGGCCACCGTGGAGCGATCCGGCCGGGTGGTCGTCGAGGCGGTGACGGTCGCAGTCGCGGCGGGGCAGGCCGCGGCGTTGATCGGCCGCAGCGGTGCGGGGAAGAGTTCACTGCTGGCCGCCGCCGCAACCGCCGTGCCGCTGCACGGGGGCGACATCCTCGTCGGGGACCGCTCCGTCCGCCGGGAGGCGTCGGCCGTCCGCCGGCTGATCGGCTACGTGCCGGCCCGGATGCCAGCCTGGCCCGGCGTCCGGGCCGACGAGTTTCTGGAGGCGTTTGCCGTGGCCGCGGGACTCCGCGGACAGCCGCTTGCCGCGGCGGTGGCAAAGTCGCTCGGCATGGCGGGCCTCGCCGGTCACGCCCATGCCCCCCTCGATACGCTCTCCGCGGGGCACGCGAAGCGGCTGCTCGCGGCCCGGGCGCTGCTGCACGATCCGCAGGTGCTGCTCCTCGACGACCCCTTTGGCGGGCTCGATCCGCTCGAACGCCGCGACATCGAGCGGCTGATCGGCGACGCCCACCTGATGGGGCGGACGGTGCTTGCCGCGATCGACGACGCGGATGTGCCGTCGTGTTTCACGCACCTCGCCGTCCTCGACGAAGGCCGGCTCGTGGCCAGTGGAACGGCGGAGCCGGCCTCGTTCGCGGAAGGACGACGGTGGGCCTACGCGATCACGTGTCGGGGAGCCGCCGAGGAGGCGGTTCGGGTGCTCCGTCCGCTTCCGGCCGAAGCGCGGGCGACCGACGGCGACACGGTGGCGTTCACGTTCGACGCCTCGACCGGCACGCTTGCGGACGCGATCGCCGCGCTCGTGCGGGCCGGCATCGCGGTGGAGCAGGCCGGCTTCGCTCCGCCGTGGCCGGCGCAGCTCCTGCGGTGATGCGGGGCGGCCCCGCCGGGTGACTCAGCTCTCGCCCCAGATCCGCCGGACCTCCGCCAGCCCCTCGACGCAGAGGTCGTAGCCGCTCGAGAGCCGTTCGAGGAGTCGCCTCTCGAGAGCCGCGGTTGCCGGCTCCAGCCTGCTCGCCAGCCAATACGCCCGCTTGCCCGTCTCCCGGTAGGCGTCGAGCGGATCGCGCAGTCCCCGCTGCTGGAGCGGCCGCAACGCCTCCGGGTAGAGCCCGGTCCAGAAGAGCGTGACGTCGCCGATGTGCCGGTATTCCTCGCGGGCCTCATCCGGACCGGTGTGACGAGCGTGGCTCGCCGCCTCGACGAGCAGGTGCGACACGTCCGCCGCCTCCGTGGCCACCGCCGATGACGGAGGCGTCTCGTTGCGGAGAAACCGCACGAGCAGCGCCGAGACGTAGTCCACAAGCGGCGGATCGACGACGCCCAGCCGCGTGTGGAAGGCGTATTCCGTCAGTCCCCGGAAGAAACGGTCGATGTCGGACGGGTCGTGGGCTGAAAACATGGCACGCTCGCACGCGTGGTTCACGCCAGCTAAGGTGTCTCCCGTTCGTTATAGGCTTCCGGCGGCCCTCCGGGCCAGGACGAAACGCCGTCCAGAGAATTTCATGCCCGGCGACCACACCCTCCTGCCGATCCTGTTGGCCGCCGGACGTGAAGAGGCGCTGCGGCCGCTCCTGATCCAGCTGATCGTGATCATTCTGGCCGCCCGCGTCGGGGCGGTGATCGCCCGCCGGCTGCGGCAGCCGAGCGTGGTGGGTGAAATCGTGGCGGGCCTGCTGCTCGGCCCGTCGGCGCTCGGCGCCTGCGCTCCCGATCTCTTCACGGCGATCTTCCGCGGCGGCGGCGGGGGAGCGGCAGGGGGCATGATGGAGGCGTCGCTCACGAGTTTCAGCCAGGTGGGGCTCGTGCTCCTGCTGTTCCTGATCGGCATCGAGTTCGACTTCTCCCATGTCCGCCGCCAGGGCCGGCTTGCGGCCGGCATCTCGCTGGCGGGGATCGCGGCGCCCTTCGCACTGGGGTATGGCCTCGCGGTCGCGATGACGCCCCGGCTGGACGCGCTGGGGCTGCCTGCCGCCATCGATTCCCGGTCGTTCGCCCTCTTCATGGGGACGGCGATGTCGATCACGGCCATCCCGATCCTCGGCCGGATCCTCATCGAGATGGGGATGCAGCACACGCCGCTGGGCGCGACCGTGGTCGCGGCCGCCGCCTGCGACGACGCGGTCGGCTGGACGCTCCTCGCCGCCGTCTCCGCGCTGGCCGCGGGCAACTTCGAGGCGGGGCGGATCGCCGGCATGGTCGCCGCCACCCTCGGCTTCGCGGCCGTCTGCCTGCTCGTCGTGCGGCCGTTGCTGCTGCCGCTGCTCGAACGCTCGGTCAGTGGCGACACGGCCCCCGATCACGGCCCGCGGTTGCCGCTCGGGGTGCTCTCGATCGTGCTCGCCCTCCTGTTCGTGGCCGCCTGGATCACGAGCCGGATCGGCATCTTCGCGATCTTCGGGGGCTTCTTGCTCGGAGCATCGATCTCGGGCTCGCCCCGGGTTCGCGAGGCGGTGTCGAGACATCTCGCCGACTTCGTGACCGTGTTTTTTCTCCCGATCTTCTTCACCTACACGGGACTCAGGACCGACATCGGCTCGCTCGCCACGCCCGAGGCCTGGGGCTGGTGCGCCGCGGTCTTCGCCGTCGCGGTGCTCGGCAAGTGGGGGGGCTGCGGCCTCGCGGCCCGGCTCGGCGGGATGCCGCCGGGCGAGGCCTCGGCGGTGGGCGTGCTCATGAACACGCGGGCGCTCATGGAGCTGATCGTGATCAACGTGGGCATCGACCTCGGCGTGATCCCGCCCGGGGTCGCCTGCATGCTCGTCCTGATGGCGATCGGCACGACGCTCATGGCTACGCCCCTGGCCTCGCGCATGCTCAGGGGCAGCCCCTACGAGCCGACGCTCATGGCCCGTGGGTTCCTCCGGGGCTGACCGGGTCAGCCGTCCGGATCGTCGAGCAGTTGCTGGAGGCGGGCCGCGTGTTCGGGGATGCACCTCGGCAGCCACGAGGCGTCGATGAGCCCGAGCGAGATCAAATCTTGAAGATGAACCTGATCCTTGCGACGAAACGAGTTGAGTTTCATTCGCACGAGGGGCTCGAGCGACACGACGTGGTAGTCGTCGGCCTGCTCCCGCTCGGTGACGTCGGCCGTCGGCAGCGGATAGGATGTGCGGACCTTCTCGCCGGCAAACAGGAGACGCACGGCGTCTCGCGGGCTGCCGCCGGGGCCGTCGATGAAGCAGGTCACGTCGATCACGGTCGCATGCACGAAGCCCACGGCTTCGAGGGCCGCCTTGACGGCCTCGAGATCCGCACGGCGAACGAGGATGTCGACATCCTGCGTATTTCGTACGGCGGCACGGTCGACCCGCGACACCCAGGCTGCCACGGCATTGCCGCCAGCGACGGCATAGGGGATGCCGGCCCGTTCGAGGGCGGCAGTGGCTCGCAGGGCACGTTCACGGACGGCTTGCACGGCCTCGATCATCCTCTGCCATGAGAAATCGCGAAGTTCGACCGCCACGCAACCACCTCGATCCTCGGAACCAACTTCCGGTCATTCCGCCGGGATCATCGTACCGTGCCCCACCCGGCCGGGCGAAGGCGGCATCTCCTACCGGCATCGCGAGCGGACGAAAGCGAGGGCGGCGGCCGCGATACCGAGGCCGGCGAGCGCGAGCGAGGCGGGCTCGGGCACCACGGTGATCGTGACGGAGTTGCCGGCGAGCTGGTCGGCGGTGTAGTTCGACCCACCGGCCGGGTCGTCGTAGCGGATCTCCCACTGGTTGAGGCCGGCGGAGAATCGTTCGAAGTTCGCCAGCTCGTTGCCCTGATAGGTGAACAGGCCGCCGTTCCAGGCGTTCGAGCCGTAGCTGATCAGGGAGAACTTCGTGCCCTGTGCGAAGGCGGCCGGGGAGGAGGCCAGATCGGTGAACTCGAGGATCGAGCCGCCGCCGATCGAGAGGTTGCCGTTCGAGACGAGCAGGTCGGCGGCGGAGCCGGACCCAACCAGCACCGAGGAGTCGACCTCGTAGGCGAACGTCGAGGAGCCCGAGGAGAACGTCGTCGCCCCCACGGCCAGCGACTCGACGCTGGCGCCCGGCGAGAGGATGCCGTTGGCGAGCACCGTCACGGACCCGCCGGCCGTGCCGCGACCGCCGAGCGTGGCCCCGCCGGCGACGGTGACCGCGCCGGTGGCCGCCGACTGGTTGCCATGGATCAGCAGACGGCCGGCCGACACGGTCGTGACGCCCAGGTAGGAGTTGTTGCCCGAGAAAATGGTCGTGCCCGAGCCGATCGAGGCGACGGCCTTCGCCCCGCTGATGACCCCCGACATAGAGAGGATCGAGCCCGCTGCGACGTCGAAGTCGGCGTTGGAGCCGAGTGACACCGGCAGTGACATCGCGTGGGAGCCGTTCATGACGGCCACCTTGGCGGGCGTGGTCCCGGTGTTGAGCAGCGCCAACGAGCCCCCCGATGCGCCCGCAACGGAGTAGGTCGCGGCGGCATTGTTGAATGTGACCAACTTCACGCTCGGCGTGGCGGCCGTGACGCTCACGGTGGCCGAGCCACTCGTCAGCGCGCTGCCGAAGGTGGCCGTGTCGGTGTTGGTGAAGCCGGGGTCGACACCGGGAGATCCGTCGAACGTGCCCCAGTTCCAGTTCGTGCCGAAGCCGCTCGCCAACGTGCCCCACTGGCCGCCGCCGTTGGTGTTCCAGGTGGACTGGCCTGTGAACACGGTGCCGGTGGTCGTGATCGACCCCGGCGAGCCGACGACCGTGGCCGTGCCATTGGAGAGGCCCGCCACGCCGTTGGCGTTGCTCACGAGCGACAGGGCGAGCGTGCTGGCGAGCGAGCCGGCGGTACCCGTGCCGATCGACACCACGAGGTTGTTGGTCGTCGATCCGCCGGTGGAAGCCGCGAGCCCGCTGAAGCCGGTGGCTGCCACGAATGGATTGCCCGTCGTGGCCGAGGCATCGAGCGAGTCCTGGTAGGTTGCGTCGAAGACCTTCTGGTTGCCGATGGCGGCCGTGCCACTCCCGGCTGCGCCGCCGCGGTGGATGTAGCCGAAGGCGAAGGTCGTGCCGGTGTAGAGGGCGTTGGCCCAGTCGTAGCCCGTGCCTGTGACGGTCACCGTGCCGTTGCCGACGGCCGTCGAGCCGGTGGTCAGGCTCGTGCCCGGCACCGACCGGAACGAGAGCGTGGCCGTGCCGCTGTTCGGTCCGGTCGTCGCGCCGTTCAGGCCGGCCACGACCTGCGACGTGCTGCCGACCGGGAGATACGGGCTCGGCAGGCCGGTGAGCGAGGCGAGGCCGCCACTCGTGGTGGCCGTCACGGCGAGGGCCTGCGTGACGGTGTTGGAGGTGACGAGTGCCGTATTGACGATCGCGGTCGTGCCCGAGGGCGACGTGCCGACGCGATAGTTGCCGAACCGGAAGGCGTTGGTGCCGAGCGTGTACTGTGCGAGCACCGTGCCCGAAGCGACGAGGCTTGTGCCGGCCGAACCGGTCGAGTTTTGATCCTGGACCCAGTAGTACGTGGGCACGAGCGTGCTGCCCGTCGTGTAGAGCGACATGGCTCCGGTCTTGATCTGGTATTTGTCGGAGCTGGTTCCGGGTGATGTGGTTGAAACCCTCACGGAGTAGCCCGAGGCGGGCAGGGATACCGGTGTGCTGAAGGTCGAACTCACGGTGCCGAAACTGGCCTGTGAGATGTTGCCAAACGGGATCGTGGTGCTCGCGATGATCGTTCCGGTGCCCGAAGCGGCACCGAACGAGTTGTACATGTCGATGATGATGGGCGCGGTCGTCTGGGATCCGCGGTCGATGGTCAACTGAATGTTGCTGACGAGGAGCGACTGGGAACCTCCGGCCGTCGTGACACCGAGGTTGTAGGAGAGCGGACTTGCGAGACTCACGGTCAGGTTGCCGGAACCCGACGGCGATCCCACCTCGATGTAGTCGGCCCGCGCGGCCGCCAGTGGCAGGACGAGCGAGAGCAGCGAAGCGACATACTGACGAAATCGGGACGCGGGCATCGGCTGGGCACTTCGGGAGGGGAGGCGGGAAGCGGCGGGCGCTGCGACAGGCGGGGCGGGAATACCCACTGACACACGTGCAGGCGGCGTGCCAATCGGCTGATTCGGCCGTGATTTTCCGGATTCGTCCCGGGCGAGGGCCCGCCAAGCGAGTCACTACAACCAGTAAGTGCTTGTCCGCCTTGAGGTTGTGGCGGTGAGTCCGCGGCCGGCTACGAAACGAAAAGCTGACGATGTGGCGGCCGCGAACACGTTTTCAAGAGGTGCCCCAGGGCATGGCTGGGGCGAATTGCCCCACCCGGCTGGAGCGAATCGCCCCAGTGCTCGGCCGCAACTGGAGCGATTCGCTCCGGTCATCGACGCCGATGGCCAATGGTTGTTCGCGGTCATCCTCGCGACACGAAACAGTGTCTCGAGTCGGGGCATTCCCATTTCGTAAAACGAGGCAATCTGCGGGCCAAGTGCTCGACTTGTGAGAGTCAGCGGCAGGCGGCCACGAGATCGGCCACAGATCGGCCCACGTCGGCGAGCAGCGCGTCCCGCGGCTGGCCGGCATGTTCGGCGATCCGCCGGACGAGCGCCGACCCCACGATCACGCCGTCGGCGACCGCCGCCACCGCCTGCACCTGCTCGGGGCCCGAGATCCCGAAGCCCACGAGGATCGGCACGTCGGTCTTCGTCTTCAGCCACGCCACGCGTTCGACGAGGCCGGGCGGGAGGTCCGTGCGGGCCCCCGTGACGCCCGCCACCGACACGCAGTAGAGAAACCCGGTGGACTTCCTCGCGATCGCCTCGGCCCGCTCCGGCGGCGTGGTCGGCGTGACGAGCCGCACGAGCGCAAGGCCCGCCGTTCGACAGGCGGCGTCGAGGTCGTCGCTCTCTTCGAGCGGCAGGTCGGGCACCACGAAGCCGGCGAGGCCCGAAGCCACCGCATCGGCCACGAACCGGTCGATGCCGCGACGAAAGATGAGCGAATAACTCCCCATCGCCAGGATCGGCATCGAGCACGAGGCCGAGGCCCGGCGGGCGATGTCGAAGACATCGGCGAGCGCGAGCCCCCTGCCGAGGGCCCGGGTATAAGACGCCTGGATCACCGGCCCGTCGGCGATCGGGTCGCTGTAGGGCACGCCGAGTTCGCAGAGCGAGGCGCCGGCCGCGTCGAGTGCCGTGAGCACCGCCACGGTGGTGTCGGCATCGGGGTCGCCGGCCGTCACGAAGGGCGCCAGCGCCTTGCGGCCGGCCGCACGGTTCGCCGCAAACATCGCCTCGAGTTTGTCGATCGGTCGAACCGACGCCGTGTTCGTCATCGGAGTCTCCTCAGGCCTTGCCGCCGTCCACGGTGAGGCCGCGGAGCCGGGCGATCTCGGCCGCGTCCTTGTCCCCGCGGCCAGAAAGGCAGACCACGATGATCTCGTCCGGGGACCGCTTTGCCGCCTCGCGGGCGGCCCAGGCGAGCGCGTGGGCCGTCTCGAGGGCGGGGAGGATCCCCTCGTTGCGAGCCACCGTGTCGAAGGCGTCGAGCGCTTCGCTGTCGGTGACGCTCGGGGATTCGACCCGGCCCATGTCGTGCCAGTAGCTGTGCTCGGGGC
>SXHR01000065.1:0-5916 GCA_005773625.1 Planctomycetaceae bacterium
GATGCCGGGTGCGAGCGTCTCGACCGGGCGGCGGTGCTCGGTGACCACGGGCCCCTTGCCGTCGAGCGGGTTGCCGAGCGGATCGAGCACGCGGCCGATCACGGCATCACCCACCGGCACGCTGAGCAGCCGGCCCGTGCTCTTCACCTCGTCGCCCTCGGTCACCTTCAGGTAGTCGCCGAGAATGATCACGCCGACCGAGTTTTCCTCGAGGTTGAAGGCCAGCCCGGTGATGCCGCCGGGAAATTCGACCATTTCGCCGGCCATCACGCCGGAAAGACCCCAGACGCGGGCGATGCCGTCGCCCACTTCGAGCACGCGGCCGACTTCTCGGACGTCGATGCCCGACTGATAACGGACGATCTCCTCGCGGAGGACGGATGCGATTTCGTCGGTCAGGTTTGCCATGAGTATTCCCCGGTTTGGATGGCGTGGATGTTTCGCTGATGAAGACGGCCGCCGAGCCTTGCCAGGCTCGTGGCGACGGACTGGTCGTAGATGGTGTCGCCGATGCGGACGACGAGCCCGCCGATGATGTCCGGATCGACGATGAAGGCCGGCGTGAGCGAGACCTTCATCGTCTTCTCGACATCCGAGAGGATGCGAGACTGCTCCGCCGCGTCCAGGGGCACGGCGGTCGTGAAGGTGGCCTGCCGGCGGCCGTCGAGCTCGTCGGCGAGCCGTTCCGCGGCGGCCACGACGGCGGGAAGGAGGCCGAGCCGGCCGTGCCGGGCCAGCACTTGCAGCGAATGCATGGTCGTGGGCCGCAGGCGGTCCTTCGCGATGCGGTCGATCAGCGCCGCCTTTTCCTCGGCAGGAACCTTGGGCGATGCGAAGACGACCGCCGCCTCGGGCACCTTGGGCAGCACGTCGCGGGCCAGCAGGCCGAGCTCGCCGAGCACCTCGCGTCGGCAGCCGGCCGCGTCGGCCGCTTCGACGATCGCCTGCGCGTAGACCTTGGCGACACGATCCACGCCGATGTCGACATGTCCGGCGGTCGCCTTGCCGTGGTTGTTGGTGCTCATGGTGGGGGGCGTGCTCGTGTTCGTGGTCAGTTGACGCTCGGCCGGCTCGACATGCTCGCGACCGATTCGCGGACGAGCCGTGCCTGATCATCCTGACCGAGCTTCTCGCGGAGGAACTTGCCCGCGACCTCGACGGCGAGATGCCCGGCCTTTTCGGCGATCTGGGAGAGCGCATCGTCCTTGGCGAGTTGGATCTCGTGCTTGGCCCGGGCCCGCTCCTCTTCGGCGGCCTTTCGGGCCTCGGCCACGATCGACTGCCGCGTGCTGTCGGCGTCGCGGCGGGCCTCCTCGAGCATCCCGCGAACCTCCTCGGAAGCCTCGGTGAGCCGCCGCTCGTAGGAGGCGAGAAGCTGACGGGCCTCGGCGTTGGCGGCCTTGGTGTCGGCGATCTGCTGGGCGATCCCCTGCTCCCGCTTTTCCAAGCCTCCCATGATCGGCTTCCACGCAAACTTGGTCAGCAGGGCGAGCAGGGCCAGGAAAACGGCAAACGACCAGACCGCGAGATCCTTCTGAAACCAGGCCGGACTCTCGAATTCCTTCTGGCTGACGCCGGCGGGAAGATTGTGGCCGATCTCCGGCTCATGGCCGGAATGTGCCGCTTGGTCGCCGGCTGCGTGGGCGGCGGGGCTCGCCAGAGCATGGGCGTCCAGGGGGCCGATGCCACAGCAGGCGATCAGGCAGGACGCGAGCGTGATGCCGAGAACGCGGCGAGACTGAGTGGAGGAGATGCTGGTGATCACGAATGAACCCCGCTCGTGGTGGGAAATCGGAACGGTCGGTCTGATACCGAACGGCCACGCTTCATTCCGGCGGCCAACCCGAGGAGACGGGGCGGGGAATCTGCTCCCCTGCCCCGTCTCACGGTCGGCTTTCCGGCGGCGTGCCCGCGTCGGGCAGGTCCGCTGCAGGTGTCAGGCCTTCTGCGAGCAGATGAACAGCGCGTAGAAGGTGAAGCCTTCGATGAGGGCCGCGGCGATGATCATCGCCGTCTGGATGCTGCCCGCCACTTCCGGCTGCCGCGACATGCCCTCGTAGGCCGCCGAGGCGAGCTTGCTGATGCCGTAGGCGGCACCGATGACCACGAGCCCGACGCTGAACGCCGAGGTGAGGTCGATGAGCGATCGGCCGGCCGCAGCGGCTTCCTGGGCGCTGGCCATGTCGGCACAGAGGAGGGTTGCCGCGACGGCGGCAAAGGCGGTGAGCGTGCGGGTCGAGAACATGGATCGGATCATCACGGGATCAAGCTCCTTGCAAAACGAGGGACCGGACGGATGTCCGGCGAGGGTTGAGATGGGCAACGAAGAATGGACAGGTCGTCTCTGCGGGCCAGGGAAGTTGTTTGGTTCAGGTACTGCCTCGGAGCCAAAGTTCTAGAGATTTCCCCGCAACTTTGAAGGGCGGTTTCTCCGAGTCGCTGTTTTCGAGTGGTGACCGGCTCGCCGGTCAGTGCTGGTGGACGGCGGCTCCGATGAACAGGGCGGACAGGAACGTGAAGATGTAGGCCTGCAGGAACGCCACGAACAGCTCGAGGATGCTGAAGAGCGTGCTGC
This sequence comes from Planctomycetaceae bacterium, assembly GCA_005773625.1. GTDB lineage: Bacteria > Planctomycetota > Planctomycetia > Pirellulales > UBA1268 > QWPN01. Next base: position 2,576 of record SXHR01000065.1, read on the forward strand.
CTACCACGCTGATCCCGGTCACCGTGGCCCACATTCCCATGGAATGGGTCGCGGCGGCTGAAATCAGCCCCATGATGCCGAGGAGCACGAGATGGCCGGCCACCATGTTGGCGAGGAGCCGAACCGCGAGAATCAGGTGCTTGATGCAGAGGCCGAGCATCTCGATCGCAAAGATCATCGGCTTGAGGACGATTGCCAGCGGCAACGGCAGGTCCATCGACGGAACCTGGTTGGCGAAGAACCCGAGAAAGCCGAACTTCAGCATGCCGGCGACCACCACCGTCAGCATCGTGACGCCCGCGAGCGCCAGGGTCACCGAGAACGACGCCGTGGGCGAGCCGGCCCAGGGGACCATCCCCAGCAGGTTGCAGCCGAGGACGAAGAAAAAGAGCGTGAGCAGCAGCGGCACAAAGCGGTCGCCATCGTGAACCTCCGCATGGTGGGCCGTCACCGTGGGGCCGCCGGCGCCGACGAGCGCCGGGGTTCCATGACTATCATGACCATCATGAACGTCATGACCACCATGCCCCGCATGGTCATGCCGCTCGTTTCCATGATCGGCATGCTCGTGGTGGCCTGAATCATGGCTGTCGATGGCTGGCCGGGCGATCTGGTCGCGTACGAACAGGATCATCGCCTCGAAGAGATTGACGAAGGCTCCGCGGGGGGCCTCGCCGGTTCGCAGCCGCCTGGCCAACCGGGTGAACAGCAGCAGGAGAATGGCCGCGAGCACGACCTCGAGGATCATGTACTTCGAGATCGCGAAGCCGGTCTTCTTCTCGTAAAGGCTGTCGAGCGTGCCGAAGGGCTGCGGAATCAGGATTTTGCCGTCCATCGCCTGGTTGAACTCGGCGACATCGGTGATGTCTGGCCGGCCGTCGCGGAGGAACTGCGGAACGTCGTCGAGCGTCTTCCAGTCATGCCGCCAGAAAATCTTGGGCACCTCGAAGAAGTAGGCGTCTTTGAGGTGGTAGATCGGATTGTGGTCGGACATCGCGGACTGGCTTCCTGCCTGACGGACTGGCTGTATCGGTCGTGGAGGGATGCGGGGCCAAGAGTGTGCGGCATCCGCCCCTGCGGAGTCAAATGAAGGGAGACGCACCGGGCGTTCAGGCCGTCTGCCCCCGGTTCATGATCGTTCGGATCACCTCCACCGCAAGGGCAGCGAGGTAAAAAATCACGAGCAGTTCCCCGGCGCCGGCGGCCCGCAGTTCAGCCCCTCCTGCCTGCAGCCACGCGAGGGCGACGAGGGCCGGAAAAATCCTCAGGGCGACCGTGGCGAGACTGGCCGTCACCCGGCCTGCCGGGGTCGTTGCCGGCCAGAGACCGGCAAACCAGGCCCCGACCGCCCCGCCGAGGGATACGGCGGCCGCGAACGCGATGGCCCGCAGGCGTTCCGGGCTGGTCCACCCCCAGAAGAAGGCGGTGACAGCGGCGAGGGCGATCACGCCGGCAGCGCTGAAAAGCCCTGGTGCCCGAGATCGATTGCCGGGCCGGTTGATTTCTGTCACGGGCTCGACCGCCGTTTTCGGTTCTGGATTCGCACCAACGCGAGGATCGCAATTCCGAGGCCCGCCGCGAATCCCAGCGGGCCCAGAAAAGACGTCCCGAGGCGGGCGTCGAGCCAGCCGCCACCGACCCCGGGAAGAAACATCGTCAGCCCGATGGCCATGATGCGTGAGACCCACGCCATCGCCTCACTGATCGGGGAACTCCGGTAATCCTGCTGCATGCCGCGAGGATACCGCGGCCCGGGGTGGCGTGCGCGGCGTCCCGCCGGCAATCCGTCCTTCTGTCGACCCGGAAGCGTTGGGGACGGTATCGTTTCGCGTGTCGGCCCCCGAGGGCCCAATCAGGAGTTTTCCCGCGTGGCATCCCGCAGGCATCGCCGTCGCCGACTCCGGCACCCCGATCTGGCAGCCGCGATCACGGCGGCCGATCCATCGAAGCGCGGCGCGACCGAACTGCGGATGATCGCCTGCGACGGCTCCACGACGCACGAGGCGACGGTGCTGCGGGCGGAGGAGTTGACCATCGCCCGCGAGAAGTGGCCGGTGACCTGGCTCGACGTGGAGGGCATCGACGACCTTGCGACCATCCGCATGATCGGCGACGTGTTCGAAATCGGCGAACTCGCCCTCGAGGACGCGATCACGCCCGACGAGCGGCCCAAGGTCGAGGTCTTCGGCCATCAGGTGCTGATCGCCGTGCGAATGGCCCGTTTCGAGGGCGACACGATCGTGACCGACCCGATGGCGATCTTTCTCGGCGACCGGTATGTGATCACGTTTCACGACCGCACCGTCCCCGACGGGTTTCAGGGGGTCCGTGACCGGATCCGCCACGGGCGGACGCGGCTGGGCGACCTCGGCGCCGACCACCTCTGCGCCCTTCTGCTCGACGCCGTCATCGACGGCTACTTCCCGGTGCTCGAACGCTTTGGCGACCGGCTGGAGATGATCGAGGAGGAGGCGCTCGTGAGCCCGTCCCGCGAACTGCTCGGCCGCATCCACGACGTACGGACCGATCTCATGACGCTGCGTCGTGCCCTCTGGCCGACCCGCGACGTGCTCCACGCGCTCGGCCGCGAACCCACCTCGTTCGTGGGCGAGCATGCGCGGCAGCATTTCCGCGACTCCTACGACCACGTCATGGAGCTGCTCGACCTCACCGAGAGCTATCGCGAAATCGGCAGCGATCTCCGCGACATCTACCTGGCCAGCATCAACAACCGCATGAACGACGTCATGAAGGTCTTGACGGTGATCGCCACGGTCTTCATGCCGCTGACCTTCATCACGGGCTACTACGGCATGAACTTCAACACCGAATCGCCCTGGAACATGCCGCTGCTCAACTACCGCTACGGAGGCCCCGTGGCGGTCGCCGTCATGGCGGCGACGACGATCGGCATGCTGTTGTTTTTTTGGCGTCGCGGCTGGCTCAGGCGCTGGCACTGAGCCTCATCCGTGGCCCAGGAGATAGGACGTCTGCAGGGTGCCGCGGCCCTTGATGACAACCTCTCCCCGGTCGGCGAACCGGAAACTGCCCTCGAGCAGGCCGCGGGTCGTGGGCGAGACCTGGATCCGCGAGGGTTCGCCCTGCGACTCCATGCGGCTCGCAAGATTCACGGTGTCGCCCCAGAGGTCATAGGTGAACTTCTGCCGTCCGATGACGCCGGCGGCCACCGGCCCCGAGTGCATCCCGATCCGCAGTTCCATCGGGAGTCCCCGGTTGCGGATGATGTCGCGGAAGGCCTCCTGCATGCCGATCGCCATGGCCGCCATCGCCTCGGCGTGGTCGGGCCGGGGTACCGGCAGCCCCGCGACGGCCATGTAGGC
>SXHR01000066.1:0-4181 GCA_005773625.1 Planctomycetaceae bacterium
CGCCTTTCTCGACAACGTGGTCACGAGCCTGCTCGTGTTCGAGCCGCAGGCGGCGACGGGAGCACGCGGCGACGCCCGGCCCGCGCACGGGGTGAGGGAATACGTCGGCGGCTATTCCGACTGGCTGCGGCAACGCGGGCCCGCGGGGGAGCCGCAGGCCGCGGCGTCGCGGAAGCCGGCGGAAGTCGTGCGGAAGGAGCCCGTCGCGTCGGCTGCGAAGCGGAGGAAGCTCTCCTTCAAGGAGCAGCAGGAACTCGCCGCCCTCCCCGCGGTGATCGAGTCGCTGGAAACAGCGATCGCCGCCATGCATGCCGCGATGACCGCCGCCGACTACTACCGTCAGCCGGGCGACGTGCTGGCCGTGGAGAAGGGCCGGCTCGACGAGGCCGAGCGGAACCTGGCCGAGGCCTTCGCCCGCTGGGAAACGCTCGAAGCCGGCGAAAACGGCTCGAAGTGAACCGGAGGTTTCCCGTGCCATCACCCGTTCACCGGCCGGGCCCCACGGCGACGAGCGTCCGCACGCCGGACGGCACGGTGCTCGAGGCCCCCGCCGACTGGGCGCTCCTGCCTCCCGGAGACCCGGGGCTCACCCGACGCGTGAAGGCTGCGGGCGACCACTGGGTGGTGCAGGAGCAGCGCGGCAGGAGGATGTTTTCCCTGGGCGTCTGGGCGGCCCGCGCGACGATCGAGCGGATTCGCGGGGAACTCCTCGCGGAGCGATCGACGGAGCAGTTTGCCAGGCGGCAGGCGTCGGCGGTGAAGCGGCGGGAGAAGGTGCAGGCGGAATACGTCGGCGACTTTCGCGACGCCGTGAAAGGCTTCCTGCGGTTTCATGAGCGGCATGCCGACTTCGCCGAACGGCTCGCGGAGGCCGTCACCGCGCACGCCACGCCCGTTGGCAGCGGCACGGTGGCCCGCACCGAACGGATCCCGATCGAACGGCGTGCCGAGGCGGCCGTGATTGCCTGGATGCGGCATCAGACGACCGCCTACGACTCGATGCAGATCGCCCGCGTGAAGGGGAAGCGGCGGGAGGTCCGGCGGATGCTGGCCCAGCGGTCGCAGGAGCTGCTCCGCCGCTACCGGCTCGACGAACCCGTCGCCGCGGGCTGCCCGCTCGCGCGGGCGCTGGCGGATGGATAGCAGGCCGGGGGCGACCCGCGGCCTGCCGCCTCACGCCGGCGAGGCACGGAAACCGGGTTCGCGTTCGCCCGTCGACAGGCGGCCCAGGCCGGCCAGCGTGGTGTTGGCGGCAAGTTCGCGTTGCGAATGCCGCAGCGCCTCGATCGCCCGCGACTTCCGCCGGCCGTTCCGCTCGTGCAGCATGCCGTGGCCAAACTCGATCAGGCTGTCGGCCGTGATGTCTTCCGGCGGCCGGGCCAGCGTGTAGGCCGACTCGACGCCCGCCACGCGATGGACGAAGCCCTGCGTCACGAGCTTTCCCAGAATCTCGGCGGCCACCGGCTCCGGCAGGCCCGTCTCCTCGACCACGTGGGCGAGCGAAACGGCCCGCCCCGACTCGAAGCCCTCGGCGACCACCTCCATCAGGAGCAAAACCGACGTCGAGTCCACCACGCCCCCTCTGAGCCGGATCCGCTCCATCTCCTCGAGCTCGTCCCGACGCCCGCCCAGCCGCTGCACGATCGCGGCCAACTCGACGCCGAACAGGATGCAGATCCACATCGCGTAGGTCCAGATCATGAGCACCGGCACGAAGCCGAGCGGACCGTAGAGCTGGCTGAACGAGAAGGCGTTGTTGACGTAGGCCGCGAGACCGACCTTGCCGACGTGGAGCAGCACCGCCGAGGCGAAGGCGCCCCCCACGGCCGACCGCCACGAGACATGCGTGTTGGGGAGAAGCACGAAGGTGCCCAGCAGCATGAGCGTGATCAGGCCGATGCTCCAGACCACACCGAGCATCCGCAACAGGCCGCCGCTGGCATCGACCGACGCGATCCACCGGCCGACGTGGGTATCGACGAGAAACAGGAGCGCGATGCCGATCGGTCCGACCGTGAGCACCGTCCAGTAGACGGGCACCCTCCTCAGCCACGGCCGCCCCTGCGGGGCCCGGTAGATCGTGTTGAAGCAGTCTTCCACCGTCACCATCATCGCCACCGCGGCATAGATCATCAGCGCGAGGCCGAGAAGGCCGAGCGTCTCGAGGTCGATCGTGCCGAACTTGCCGATCATGTCCTCGAGCCAGGTTCCCAGCGAGATGCCCTCCGCGGCCCCCGTCGCGGCGGCCCCGTCGGCCGGCATGATGCGGACGGCGTCGAGTCCGGCGGTCTGCACGAGCTGATGGACGAGCGACTGCAGCTTGTCCACCCCCTGCATGCCCTTGAAGAGGGCCGTGCTCACGATCGCCAGCGGCATCAGCGCGAAGAGCGTGTGGAACGCGAGCGCCGCCGCCATCTGCAGGGCCCGATCCTCCTGGAGCTGCCGGGCGCCCACCCGCGCGAGGTCGTACCAGAACCGCGCGGTGGCCTGCCAATGGGTGAGTTCCTCGCGGGGGTGCGTGACCACACGAGTGGTCCATTCCGCGATGTCGTGGATGAGCGTGCGAAGCATGGAGTGGTCCTCGACCGGCCAGGGAGGCGGCTACGGAAATCCCCAACTCTACCAAGCCGGCGGAGGGGCCCGCAGGGGCACCGGCGACCGGGAGGTGACCGGATGCGCCCGGATCGGATATCCTTCGCGGTCGCCGCCTTGCCCCGCCCCGCGTCACTCGAAGGAAATCACGCACCGATGGCCGACACGCTCACCGAAACAGAGGGCTGCAACCTCCTCACCCGGCTCTTCAAGGCACGCGGGTATGCGATCTCCAGGAACGTGCTGTTTCGCGAATATGGCGTCGAGTTTCACATCGATGGCTGGGATGCGAAGGCGCGGGTCGGGTTCGAGTTTCTCACGAGCGAGGATGACGATCACGACGACCTCTCGCTCGAGGAATACAACGCGCTGACCACGGCGCAGCGGCGGGGCGAACTGTCGCTCTTCATCATCGACGAAGTGGAGCCCCTGTCGGCCGAGGACCTCGCCCTCGAGGCCCACGAGTTTCTCGATGAACTGGCCGACGCGGCCCACGCGAGGCTCAGGGCGGCCGCGCGGAAGAAGGTGGTGAAGAAAGCCGCCGGGAAGAAGCGCCAGGCCGGACAGGCGACGCCGCGGAAGACCGTGAAACAGTCGGCCAGGAAGCCGGGCGTCAAGCCGGCCAGGAAGCCGGTGGGGAAGAAGCCGCAGGCCGCGGCCAGGAAGAAGACGACCGGAAAGAAGCCCGCGGGGAAGACCGCCAAGAAGGCTCGCAGCCGGCGGTCATGAAAAAGCTGCCGCCCCTTGCGGGGCGGCAGCCGTAGGAACCACTGATTCGTCATCCGTCCGGCCGCGGCGGATTTCTCCGCCGTCAACAGGACCGCGATGCCGGGATTTGGTGGGCTGCGTCAACGGCAGGCCCGTCGACTCGCCGCTATCGGCGCAGCCCTCCGATACAGTCACATTGCGTCACTGAATCACCTCCTTTGCTACGAGGAATCCCAGCCGTCACGACCACTGTGAGATCGCCGCCAGGCGGTTCTTTCCCCGGCCGTCACCGGGGACCGTGCCTCCCATATAGGGCAGGTGTCGATCCTGGCCAGCAACCGGATGCCCGTCGTCCTTCATCCGGGCCCCGGCATCGCATGCCCGGGGCTTTCCGAATGCGGGCGGGTCACGCCGGTGAACCGATCCGGCCCGGGGAGCCGATCCGGCCGAGGAAGAGGGTTGTCCAACCGCCCCCGCCGGCGTGGACGCGGGCCCGCTCGACCGTGACGTCGAAGCCGGCCCGCTGCAGGCGTGCGGCGAACGCCCTGTCGTCGCCGGCGGACCACACTGCCAGGCAGCCGCCGGCCGTGAGCGCCGCCTTCGCCACCGCCAGGCCGGCGGCCGTGTAGAGCCGGTCATTGGCGGCCAGGCTCAGGCCGTGCGCGCCGTTGTCAACATCGAGGATCACGGCGTCGAACCGGCCGCGGCGGTCGCGGAGCACGTCGGCGACGTCCCCCTCGACGAGTTCCACGCGGCGGTCGGCGAGCGCGTCCGCGCCGAGGCCGTAGTCGGGCGACCGCGCGCGGATCGGCGCGCTGGACAGCGAGGTGCGCGCCGGGCGCCTCCGCGGTGCGCAGGCCGCCGATCACCGCGCGCAGTGC
>SXHR01000067.1:0-5431 GCA_005773625.1 Planctomycetaceae bacterium
CGACTACCTCGGCTCCTGGGGGCCGATGATCCTCGGTCACCGCCATCCGCGGGTCGTGGCCGCGATCGAACGCGCGCTGGCGACGGGCACGAGCTACGGCGCGCCGACCGAGGCGGAGAGCCATCTCGCCGAGCTGATCGTCGCCGCCGTGCCGTCGATCGAGAAGGTCCGCATGGTGAGTTCCGGCACCGAGGCGGCGATGAGCGCGGTGCGGCTGGCCCGCGGGTTCACCGGCCGCGACGTGGTCGTGAAGTTCGCGGGCAACTACCACGGCCACGTTGACAGCCTGCTCGTCTCGGCGGGCTCGGCGGCGGCCACGCTCGGCGTGCCCGACTCGCCGGGGGTCACGGCCGGCACGGCGAAAGACACCGTCGTGCTGGAATACAACGCGCCCCAGCAGCTGGAGGATCTGTTCCGCGCCCGCGGCCACGAGATCGCCGCGGTGCTGATGGAGCCGGTGGTGGGCAACATGGGGCTCGTCGTGCCCTCGCGCGAGTTCCTCACCGTCATCCGCGAGACAACGCGGCGTCACGGCAGCCTCTTCGTCTGCGACGAGGTGATGACCGGTTTCCGGCTGGCGCTGGGGGGCGCGCAGCAACTGCTCGGCATCGAGCCCGACCTGACGACGCTCGGCAAGATCGTCGGCGGCGGCCTGCCGCTGGGGGCGTACGGCGGCCGGGCCGACGTGATGAACCACATCCTCCCGGCGGGCAAGGTGTTCCAGGCGGGCACGCTCTCGGGAAACCCCCTCGCCGTGGCCGCCGGAACCGCCACGCTCGAGGAACTCCGCGACCATCCCCCCTACGAACGGCTCGACCAGCTCGGCTCGCGGCTGGAGGCCGGCTTCCGTGCCGCCGCGGAGCGGGCCGGGATCACGGTCTGGGTCGCCCGCGTCGGCAGCATGATGACGATGTTTTTCCAGAAGGGGCCCGAGGCCGTGCCCGTGACGGGCTGGCAGACCGCATCGCGGAGCGACACGGCCGCCTACGCCGCCTTCTTCTGGGGCATGATCGACCGCGGCATCTACCTGCCCTGCAGCCAGTACGAGGCCCTCTTCTTCTCGGCGGCCCACACCCCGGCCGACATCGATCGCACCGTCGCCGCCGCGGCCGAAAGCCTCGCGGCGCGGGACGAGGGATGACGACCCGCCGCGCCGGCCCGCGGTGATTGTTCCCGGCGCGCTCCTCAGCGGAGATGGAAGTCGAGCACGATCGGGAGGTGGTCGCTGGCGGCCTTGGAGAGGCTCGTCCGCACGACGCGGGCGTGCCGGACCTCGATCCGGCCGCGGACGAAGGCCTTGTCGAGCGATCCCATCGCCAGCCAGGCGGGGAAGGTGCGAAATCGCGAGATCGGCTGCGTCACCTGGGCAAACCCGCCGGCCGCCAGCACCTCGGCGGCGAGCGTGTCACGCCAGTCGTTGAAGTCGCCGACGAGCAGCGTGGCATGCGGATCGGCCGACCGGAAGAGCATGTGGCCCAGGATGCGTTCGACCTGCCAGCGACGCTCCCGGGCCGCGAGGCCGAGGTGGGTGTGCACCAGATGGAAGACGCCCTCCGGCGAATCGACGAGCACGAGCTGCGCGCCGCGGGGCTTGCGGCTCCCCTGCCGCAGCGTGATCCGGTGGCGGCTGGCCACCGGCCAGCGGGAGAGCACGAGATTGCCGTAGCTGCCGCCTCCGACGGCGACCGTCGGCTGATAGACGCAGTGGCAGCGGAAGTAGCGGGCGAGGAGCCGCGGCTGGTCGTCGTGGCGGCTGCGACCCACGTGGCGGTCCACCTCCTGCAGGCAGATGAGGTCGGGGTTTTCCGCCTCGATGCAGTCGATGATGCGGTCGAGGGCGTAGCGCCGGTCGCGGCCCCCGATGCCCTTGTGGATGTTCCAACTGAGGAGCCGCATCAGCCGCCCGATTCCGTCGCAGGAGGCACGAGGGGGGCGACGGGCAGGCGCTGGTTCATGGTCGTGCCCCGGCGTGAAGGAGACTGGCGGCGAGGAGACTGGCGGCCGGCCCCGCCGGTCACTTGGTTAAAAACACGTCGCTCTCGACGACGAGCATGACGAGATCGCGGAGGCCTCCCCGGGAGTCGGCCAGCGTGTTCACGATCCGGTCGAGTTCGCCGCGGTCGCCCGGTTCCATCAGGCGGCCGGTGCCGTAGACGAGCAGTTTCTCGCAGAGGCTGCGGGTCACCTGCGGCTCGCGTTCGAGCAGCATCCCGCGAAACGCCTTGATGTCGGGCACCTTCTCGCCGTTGGCCATCGTGGCCGTCGGGTCAACCTTCAGTTTCTTGGGGCCCGGATACTGCTGCCGCCACCGGCCGACGGCGTCGAAGTTTTCCAGCGCGAAGCCCATCGGATCGATCTTGCGGTGGCAGGCGTAGCAGGTCGCCTGCGAGCGGTGCAGTTCGAGCGCCTCGCGGATCGTCTTGGCCTCGCGGAGGTCGGGGGGCAGCGGCTGCACGTTGGGCGGGGGCGGGGGAGGGGGCGTGCCGAGCAGGCATTCGAGCACCCACACACCCCGCACGACCGGCGAGGTGTCGACGCCGTTGGCGGAGGCGGTGAGGACCGCCGGGTGGGTGATCACGCCGCCGCGGCGGCTGTCGTTCAACAGCACCTTCTGGTAGCCGTTGCCCCGCACGTCCTTGCGGTCGTAGAGGATCGTGCCTCCCCGCTCGTTGGTGTAGGTGTAGTCGGAGTCGATGAGATCGCGGATCGGTCCGTTCTCCTCGAGGAGCTTGGCGAAGTAGGTGTAGGTCTCGCCCCGCATCACCTGCTCCATCTCCCGGTCCCAATACCAGCGGAACGGCCCTCCCTTCTCGGGCGGCATCGCCCCGAGCTTGTCGAGCCGCAGCCAGCGGTCCACGAACCGGCGGACGAATTCCTCCGCGTTCTCGTGGGCGAGCATCCGGTTCACCTGCCCGCGCAGCACCTCCGGGTCGTCGAGCGTGCCGTTCTCGGCCGCGGCGAAGAGCTCGTCGTCGGGCATGCTCGACCAGAGGAAGTAGGAGAGCCGTTCGGCGAGTTCGTGGGGATCGAGCCGGCCCGCCTGCGACCCGCGGGGCTGTCCCTCCGCCGCGTCGTCCTTCGCCTGGATGTAGAGGAACCGCGGCGACGCCAGCATCGCGATGTAACCGGCCCGCAGCGACTCCTCGCGGGGGCGGCCCGCGGCGAGCGCCCGCTCGACGAGCCTCGCATACGTCTCGACCTCCCCGGGCTCGACCGGCTCGCGGAAGGCCCGCCTCGCAAACCGCACGAGCAGATCCCGCACCGGCTCCGATCCGCTCACCCCGTAGAGGGCGGTGTGGCTCTTGGGGGGCCAGGCCTCGATCAGCGGGTCGATCGTGAACGAGTGCACCCGCACGTGGGGCCCCGCGTAGCCCTGCTCGACGAGTTTCCGAACCATCCGCGGCTCATAGGCCTGCTTCACCTCCTCCGGATCGCCGTCGGCGGGGGGAGGCTCGAAGAGGTCGGGATGATACTTCTGGATGATCCGCGAGGCCCGCAGGTCGTTGACCCAGGGGGCGTTCTCCCAGCCGATCCAGGGAGTCCACTGCCGGTCGAGATAGAGTTCGTGGGTCAGGGTGTGCCGGCTGCCATCACCGGGAATCTCCCACTGCCGCACCTGCCGGCAGGTGGAGTTGCCGTCGGCGTAGCCGCCCCGCCGCGTGTCGGCGATGTGCATCCCGATGAGCATCGGCTGGTCCTGCGGCGTGTCGAGCATCTCGCCCCAGGGGTGCCGCTGATTGTGGGCCGACACCTCGAACGTCACCCGGTAACGGGCCCCGACGGGCACTCCCGGATGGCCCACCTCGTCGGGCGCCACCCTGCCGAGCACGCCCGCCGCCGCCCCCGGCTCCCGGTAGCGGAGGAAGATCGGCTCGAACGATGGATCGGCCCTCATCCACGCCCCCTCGATGCCGGGCGGGTTGTCCTTCCGCAGGGGCGGCGTGAACCTGCGGACGTCGCTCGACGGCCTGGGCTCCATGTGCGTGGCCATCGCCAGCGACTCCTCCGCCGCCCGGATCACGAGCCGCAGCAGAAAGTCGGACATGACGAGGCTCTGCCCGATCGTGTCGAAGCCGTGCACCTGCTCGTCGGCCGGGAAATCCCGCACCGGGCCCCGGGTCATGTTGACGGCCATGCCGTTGCCGTCCGCGTCGACGAGGTTCGGCCCCTCCCGGCCGCGGAGATCCTGGCCGTCGAGGTAGAGCAGATCGCGGAGCGTGTTGCGGAGTTCGGCCCGGTTGAGCCTCCGCACCACCGCCTCGCCGCCGCTGCCGTGCCGGGCGGCGTAGGCATCGGCCAAAAGCGACGTCAGCGTGTCGGTGGCGGCGGCGAGGTCGAAGTCGTTGGGCCGCGGCTCGTCCTGCGGCGGCATCTCGCCGAGGTTGATCTGATCGAGCGCCTCCTGCCAGACGGCGAGCACGAGGGGATCGGAGAGATCGTCGCCGAGCGTGTCGAAGCGAATCTCGTTCTCCTGCGTGTCGGGCCCGTGGCACCCGTAGCAGTGCTCCGCGAGGAAGGGACGCACGGCCGCCACCTTCTCGGCGATGCTCGCCGCGGACGACTCGCCGGCCAGGACGCCGGCCCACAAGCCAGCGACGAACACGACCCCGCCCCACCAGGCCCCTCCGAACCGGGCCCCTCCGAACCGGGCCTCTCCGAACCGGGCCCCACTCGAAGCGCCGCCGGCCGCCGTGATCCCCGAGCCGCGGACGACGACCGAGCGTTTCTCTCTCATGGCAGCAACCCGTGCGCAGCTTCGAATGGTCTGGAAAATCCCCGGCCCTAGGCCGGTGCCGGCTCGAGACCGGTCAGCGTTCCGGTGCTCGTGCCGAATCGATCGACCTCGAGACCGAAGTTTTGCAGGATCGAGAGCAGGAGGTTGGCCGCCTTGACCCGCTTGCCCTCCTCCTCCGGGAGCACCATGCTCCCGACGTGCCGGTAGCTGTCCCCCGCCAAAAGCAGCGGCAGGTCGCGGGTGGTGTGGTGCCCCTCGGCCATGCCGCAGCCGTAGAGGATCGAGGTGTGGTCGAGCAGCGTGCCGCCGTTGATCGGGTCGGACTGGGCCGCCAGGAGGTCCATCAAATAGGCCACCGCGGCCACCTGCCCGCGCTCGATCTTCTTGACGGCGGTGACCTCGTATTCCCGCTCCCCGTGGTGGGAGAAACCGTGGTAGCCGCCGCTGAGGCCGTAGTCGCCGCCGGCGAAGCCGCTGCAGGCGGTGAACACGCGGCAGGAGTCGGTCTGGATGGCCAGCGCGATGAGTTCCATCATCGCCCGCAGGTCGGCGTCGGTGCCGCGGCCCATGGCCGGCTCGGGCACGTCGGTCTTGGGCTTGGGCCGACCGACCCAGGGCTTCTGCTGAACGATCTTCCCCTCGAGCGACCGCACCGAATCGAGATATTCCTCGAACTTCTTCTGATCCTGCGCGCCC
>SXHR01000068.1:0-12154 GCA_005773625.1 Planctomycetaceae bacterium
CTCTCCTGGAGCCGATCCTTGACCTCGTCCCAGAGGGCGGATCCCCGCAGGCTCATCTCACAGACCTCGTCGAGCACGCCACGGCTCGTCTCGCCGTCGAGCCGGAGCGAGTAGACGACGTTCTCGTAGATGCTCATGGGAAATGGATTGGGCTTCTGGAACACCATTCCCATCCGCTTCCGCAGCTCGATCACGTCCATCCGCGGGTCGTAGATCGAATCGCCGTTGAGTCGCATGTCGCCGGTGATCCGGACGCTCTGCACCAGGTCATTGAGTCGGTTCACGCTCCGCAGCAGCGTCGACTTGCCGAAGCCGCTGGGACCGATCAGCGCCGTCACCTTGTTGAGCGGGATCGGCATCGTGATCCGGTGGAGCGCCTGCTTCGCGCCATACCAGAGATTGAAGCGGTCGATCTCCAGGACCGGCGGCTCCTTGAGCACGCCGTCGTGCACCTCGGCCTCGACCTCGAGCCCGGCGGCGACCGCGGCGAGGCGATCCTGGGGAGCTTCCGCCGGACGGCCCCCGGCCTCCGAATCGATGCCCTGCGGCGGTCTGTCGAGCGATTGCATGCTGGCCCTGCTTCCCGTGAATCCCGCCCGGTGCGGGAGTTTCGAATCCTACACCACGCCGGTCAGAAATGCTGGGAAACGAACCGCCGCCGCAGCCGCGACCGCAGCCAGATCGCGGCCACGTTGAGCAGGGCGATGATCGCCACCAGCAGGAAGGTGATCGTGAACACCATCGGTCGGGCCGCCTGGCTGTTGGGGCTCTGGAAGCCGACGTCGTAGATCAGATAGGCGAGGTGCATGAACTCACGTTCCGGATGCACGAAGGGGAACGTGCCGTCCACCGGCAGTTCGAGCGCCAGCTTCTTCACGCCCACGAGCATCAGTGGCGCGACCTCGCCCGCGCCGCGGGCCATTGCGAGAATCAGCCCGGTCATGATCCCGGGCAGGGCCCGCGGCAGGACGATGCGACGGATCGTCTGCCACTTGCCGGCGCCGCAGGCGTACGACCCCTCCCGCATCGAGTTGGGCACCGCGGAGAGCGCCTCCTCGGTGGCCACGATCACCACCGGGAGCGTGAGCAACGCCAACGTGAGCGACGCCCAGAGCAGCCCCCCGGTCCCGAACGTGGGCTGCCCGTCCGCCACGAGACTCGCCTTGAAAAAGACCTCGTCGATGCCGGCTCCGACGACGTAGCAGAAGAAGCCGAGCCCGAAGGCGCCGTAGACGATGCTCGGCACGCCCGCCAGGTTGTTGATCGCCACCCGCACCGCCGTGGTGACCGGGCCCCGGCCCGCGTATTCCCGCAGATAGAGCGCCGCGAGCACGCCGAACGGCGCGACGAAGAAGGCCATGATCAGCGTCATCGTCACCGTGCCCCAGATCGCGGGAAACACGCCGCCGGCGCTGTTCGCCTCGCGGGGATCGTCACCGAGAAACTCCCCCCACCGCGAGAAGTACACGCCGAGGTTGCCGGCGAGCGTGAGCCGGTTGGGCTGCCACGCACGCACGATCGCGTCGAGCGGCACCGGCACCTGGTCCCCGGTCGCCGTTTCGAACTCGACGGCCCAGCCCGCGTTCTCCGCCCTGAGTTTCGCCGTCTCCTCGTCGAGGGCCTGCTCGCGGCGGCCGATCTCTCCGGCGAGTTGCCGCTCGCGTTGCTCGGCCTCCGACTGCCGCTCGCTGCCGGCGCCCGCGCTGAGCCCCGCCTGCACCACCGCCAGACGCGCGGCCCGGAGCTGCCGCTGGAGCTCGCCCCGCTCGTGCTTGTCGATCCGCAGGCCGCGGAGCAGGCGACCGCGGGCGATCGGGTGTTCGCTTCCGAAGGCCTCCCAGACCGCCGCGGATCCCTCGGCCACGACCTGCTCGCCGTGCAGCAGCCGCCGGGGAATGCCGTGCAGCCGGCCGGCGTCCAAGCGCTCGACCACGGTCGCCCACTCGGGCCGGACGACGTCGGCGATCGCGGTGTCGTCGATCCACTCGTAGTGGTTGCCGCTCGAATCGAAGTCGCCGGTACGGACGAGCCGTCGCGCAGGATGGCCCGTGGCGGTGGCCGTGGCCGGCTCGACCGGCTCCCGCTCGGTGACCTCGACCAACAGGCGTCGGCCGTCTGCGAGCGTCACGAGTTCGAGGGGCACCGGCCAAAAGGTCGCGATCCCCCGCCAGGCGATGAACGAGAGCAACCCGACGATCATCGCGATCGCCAGCGCCAACGAAGAGGCCGTGAGCCACACCCACGGCTCGCCATGGGCGGTGAGGTTGGCGTGCCCGGAGAGGGCCCGGCGACGGGAGGGGGCTTTAGAGTTCATGGGCCCTCTTCCGAAACCGCTGGCGCACGAGTTCGGCAACCGTGTTGACCACGAACGTGATCGCGAAAAGGGTCAGCGCCGCGAGAAACAGCACGCGATAGTGGGCCGATCCACGGGCCGCTTCGGGGAGCTCGGTGGCGATCGCCGCCGAGAGCGTCTGGAAGCCGTTGAACAGGCTCCAGCTCGTCAGCGGCGTGTTGCCGGCCGCCATCAAGACGATCATCGTCTCGCCCACCGCGCGGCCGAGCCCGATCATCACGGCGGAGAACAGGCCGCTGGCGGCCGCCGGCACGATCACCCGCACCGCCGTCTGCCAGGGCGTCGCACCGGCGCCGAGCGACGCGCTGCGAAGGTGGTCGGGGACGCTCGAGAGCGCGTCGTCGGCGATCGTGAAGATCAGCGGAATGATCGCGAAACTCATCCCGATGGCAACGACCAGCGCGTTGCGCTGCACGTAGGTTCCGAAGATCCCGCCACGGGTGTCGAATCGCAGCGAATCGAGCAGGACCGCGACCGCGGCCGCGAATGCCACCGTCGCGATCACGCCGCAGAGGAAGGCGCCGAGCGACGCCACGGCGGCACGCTGATGCGTCCAGCCGCCACTCACCCGCCGCAGCCAGGGATTCACGATCCGGCCCACGACCAGCGTGGCGGCGATCGCCGCCACCGGCAGACTGGCCAGCACCCAGCCCCCGAAGCCGCTGCCACCGCGGCCGTCGAGCCAGCTGGTGACGTCGCCGCCGAACAGCAGCCTTTCGACCGCGGGAGCCAGCGCCGCCGACAGCAGCAACCCGATCGGCATGGCCCCGCAGGCGACCGCCGTCAGCCGCCAGCCCGCGTGCCGGATCCGCCAGCCCGACGGCAGCAACTGCCAGAGATGGGCCGAGAGCAGGATCACGACGGGGACGATGAAAAAACCGGTCACGAGCGGCATCAGGCACCGTTCGAGCACGGGGGCAAACACCAGTCCGGCCATGAACCCGAGAACCACGCTCGGCAGGCTCGCCATCATCTCGATCGTGGGCTTGATACGGGCCTTCCAGCGGGCGTGCATGAACTGGCTGGCATAGATCGCGGCAAGGATCGCGATCGGCGTGGCGAAGAGCATCGAGTAAAGCGTGGCCTTGATGGTGCCGAAGATCAGCGGCACGAGACCGAACTTCGACTCGAACGCCTCGTGACCGGTCGTCTCCCAGGCATGCGAGGCCCCGGAGTAGTTCTCGTACCACACCGGAGCCAGCAGCGTGCGGGCCGAGATCTCCGGATAGCCCGCGTCGATCGACCAGACGGCGAGGCTGCCGGGGCCGACGGCGAGGAGCCGGTTCTCTCGGGACGAGATGCAGAGCCGGTCCGCCAGGAGCGACGGCACCGGATCGGCGGCCGCGTGTGGGGCCGACACCTCGACCACGGACGATCCAGCGGTGGACTGGAGGAGGCGGACACCTCCCGCGGCATCGGAGACGGCGAAGAGTCGCGACCGGGGGGACGCCGCGATGGTCATGATCGGGGCGGGCCCGTCGGCTCGCCCTGGCTCGAACGAGCGGGCGACGGCCATGCGAAGCCCATCGGCGGCCACCCTGCCGGCCTCCTTCGTGTCGTCATCGGCGGCCACGCCGCGGGTGGCGAACAGGATCCGGACGCGGCCGGCGGAATCCCCGACCGCGAGCGTCGCCCCGCCGAACAGCCGCTCGACGGCCGTCACGTCGGCATCTCCCGGTGCCGTATCGAACGTCTCCATGAGCACGGGTGAGGCGAGGTCGCGAATCAGGTAGCGGTGAGACTCGCCGCTCGTCGCGATCACGAACAGCTGATCACCGAGCGCGGAGATGCGGATGAATCGGGCCTTGAACCCTGCCGGCGGCTCGATCGAGACGCCTTGGGGCGTGCCCGTCATCTTCCCGGTGAGCATGTTTCGCTTGGAGGTCACGGTCTCGACCCGGATTTGGCCGGACTCATCGACGGCGGCCACGAGCGGGCCCCCGGTGAGCGACACCACGTCGACGTCCACGACCGGCCCGCCGAGCGGCCGGGCCGGGGGCGGTCCGAGTTCCGTGACGAGCGAGACACGGGAGAATCGATCGCCCGCCAGCCTCACCACGAGCGAGCCGTCGATCCTCACGGCCTCGCCCACCGTCTGCGGAAGCTGATCCGGCGCGAGTTCCTCGGCGGCCTGGTAGGCGGATTCCAGACCGATGCGGCCGGTGCGGAATGAGCCGTCGGCAAAGCCGACCGCGGCGAGCATCCCGCCAGCAGGCACCCGCACGGCCGCAGCTCCCTCGAGTCCGGTCTCGGAAGGCGGCCTGTCGAGAAGGGCCCTGCCGTCGGGCAGCCCCACGACGCGGACTCTCCCCGCGTCTTCCGAATCGCCCCCCAGCAACCAGGCCACCGCCCCGGATTCATCCGCCCCCAGCGCCTTCACGCGTCCGTCGGCCAGCTGCGAAACCCGTTCGAATGTCCCGGAAGCCTGCTGAAAGAGCGGGGCGGCCACGGCGACCAGAAACACGCCCACGGCGAGCACCGCCGCAATCGTGCCGATGCCGCCGAGCGTGATCACGGCCCGGGCGATCGAGTCGGAGGCCCTCACCCACGGATGGGTCGTGCGACGACGCGGACGACCGGTGAATGTGGACTTGGCCTGCATGCGACCGAAGCGTGTGCGGTGTGCTCGACCCGGCTCGCGCTGGGAACCGATTCCGATGTTACTCGACCCCGACGTCCTTCATGGCCTGCTCGGCGACGGACGCCGGCAACGGCAGATAGCCGTCCTTCTTCACGTCTCCCTGACCCGACGCGCTGAGCACGTAGCGGAGAAACTCGCGTCGCAGCGGATCGAGCTGTGTCGCGGGCTTGCGATTGACGCTCAGATAGAGGAATCGGGAGAGCGGGTAGTCGCCGGAGTAGGCATTGGCGGCCACGGGCTCGATCACCGCGGCATCCGGTTTGGCGGCGAGGGCCACGGCCCGCACGTCGGCGGTCTTGTATCCGAAACCGCTGTAGCCGATGCCGAACTTGTCGCTCGCGATCGCCTGCACCACGGCCGAACTGCCCGGCTGCTCCTTGACGGTCGGCTTGAAGTCGCCTTTGAAGAGGGCGAACTCCTTGAAGTAGCCGTAGGTCCCGCTGGTCGCGTTGCGACCGTAGAGGCTGATCGGCTTGTCCTTCCATTCCCCCTCGAGACCCAGATCGCCCCAGGTGCGAATTTCGGCGGCCGCACCACCATTGCGATTCTTCGAGAAGATCGCGTCAACCTGCTGGAGCGTGAGCGACTTCAGCGGGTTG
Organism: Planctomycetaceae bacterium; assembly: GCA_005773625.1. Lineage (GTDB taxonomy): Bacteria > Planctomycetota > Planctomycetia > Pirellulales > UBA1268 > QWPN01. Next base: position 5,594 of record SXHR01000068.1, read on the forward strand.
TCGCGGTGGACGAAGACGGCCAGCATGTCGATCGCCACCGGCACGACGGTCGGCGGGTAGCCGTGCTTGGTCTTGAAGGCGTCGATCTCGGCCGGCTTCCAGTCGCGGCTCATCGGGCCGAACGTAGAGGTGCCCTCGGCGAGCGCCGGCGGGGCCGAGGCCGAGCCCTTGCCCTCGATGCCCTCGCGAACGCTGGGGTAGAACTTTTTGAACCCCTCCGCCCAGAGCGCGACGAGGTTGTTCATCGTGTCGGAACCGACGCACTTGAGTGATCCGGCGACTTCGCCCGACGCCTTCTTGTAGGGGGGCAGGGAGGCGTCTCCCTCCTGGGCCGATGCCGGCGGCGCCGTCATCGCCACGACCACCATCATCGCCCCACACCACGTCAGCTTGAACGTCATGACACCGCCTCCAAGAACGCCAGGAATATCGGCCGCACCGCATGTGCCGTCGGGACGCCGAACGAACGGGCCGCGGTGAAGGTGTAGCGGCGTATTGTGAGCCTTTTGTGAGCCTCCGCCAGCCCCCGGCAATCAGCGGGATTCCGCCCGGCGGAACTCAGGGTGTCGGCCGTTCGGAGGAGGACCCAACGGGGGCGAACCCGCGCCGCATGGTGTTTTCGGTGACGGTCCTCGGAACAACGAACTGCTGCAGGTAGTCGGGCCCGCCCGTCTTGCTGCCGATCCCCGACATCCGATACCCGCCGAACGGCTGCCGATGGACGAGCGCGCCGGTGATGCCGCGATTGAGATAGACGTTGCCGGCCTCGAGGGTTTCACGGGCCTGGGCGAGCCGCGCCGGACTGCGGGAGAAGACGCCGGCGGTGAGCGCGTAGGGGGTGCCGTTGGCCAACGCGATCGCGTGGTCGAAATCCCGGGCCCGCAACACCGCGAGCACGGGCCCGAAAATCTCCTCCTGTCCCAGCGGACCGGCGGCATCGACGTCGGCGAAGACGTGCGGCCCGACGAACCAGCCCCGGTCACCGAGCGTTCCGGCCTCGACGGCGACCACTTCGCGGGCCGTGCGACGACCGATGTCGATGAACGACCGCACGCGGTCCCGGGCCTCCTCGTCAACGAGCGGGCCGATCCGCGTGGCCGGATCGGCGGCGGGGCCGACGTGCAGGCTGCCCACCGCGCCGGCGAGTCGCGTGACGAACGCGTCGTGCACGCGGTCGAGCACGATCACCCGCGAACAGGCCGAGCACTTCTGTCCTTGGAAGCCGAAGGCGCTCTGCGCCACCGCCACGACCGCCTCGTCGAGGTCGGCGTCGTCGTCGATGATGATCGCATTCTTGCCCCCCATCTCCGCGATCACGCGTTTCACCAGGCGGCTCCCGCCACCGCCGGCCTCGGCGGCGAGCCGGTTGATCTCGATGCCCACGGCGCGGGATCCGGTGAACGCGACGAGGGCCGTGTCCTGGTGCGACACCAGCACGGGGCCCACCAGCTCGCCACGACCGGGCAGGAAGGCGAGCGCCGCCGGAGGCACGCCGGCGGCGAGCAGGATTTCATGCAGCTGTTTCGCGACGAGCGACGACTGCTCGGCCGGTTTCATCACGACCGTGTTGCCCGTGACCAGCGCGGCGGTCGTCATGCCCGCGAGGATCGCCAGCGGGAAGTTCCAGGGAGCGATCACGACGCCGACGCCGCGGGGAAGCGGGCTCGTCGCATTCTCCTCGCCCGGCACGTCCACCCGCCGCGGATCGAAGAGCTCGGTCGCCTGCCGCGCATAGTAGTCGCAAAAGTCGATCGCCTCGGCGACGTCGGCATCGGCCTCCCGCCACGGCTTGCCCACCTCGAACACCTGCGTGGCCGCGAGCTCCCAGCGGCGTGCCCGCATCATCGACGCGGCGGCCCGGAGGATCTCCGCACGCCGGCCGATGTCCACGGCCCGCCATGCCGGGAGGGCCGCGCGGGCCACGGCCAGTGCATGGACGGCATCCTCCGCCGAGGCGAGGGAAACCTCGGCCACGGCCCGGCGGATGTCGGAGGGATCGGCACGGATCAGACGGTCCGCGGTGTCGAAGGACCGGCCGTCGATGACGACCGGCACCCGCCGGGGCTCCAGGGAAAGCTCCGCGTCAGCGCGAACGATCGCACGCTGCATCGCCTGACGGCTGGCCTCGACCGAGAAGTCGGCGAGCGGCTCGTTGGCGAAGCCGCCGACGACGTGCCCGCCGAGGGGGGTTTCAGCCGCCCCCGGGGCGACGTGCGGCGCCGGGGCCGCCAACAGCACCTCCGGCGACACGTGCTGGATGAAACCGGCCCGCAGGAACGACTCATTGGACGAGTTTTCGAGGAGGCGGCGGACGAGATACGCCATCCCGGGCACCAACTCCCCGTAGGGCATGTAGACCCGCATCCGCCAGCCGGCTTTCGTGACCGCCTCCTTCTCCGCGTCGCCCATGCCGTGGAGCATCTGCATCTCGACGGTGCGGCGATCGATGCGGAGATGCTCCGCGACGGCCATGCCGTGGGCGAGCGACCGCAGGTTGTGGCTGCCGAGCGCGGGTCGCAGCACGTCGGCGTGTTCCATCACGAAGGTCGTGGCGGCCTCGTAGCAGGCGTCGGTCTGCCACTTCTCCCCCCAGACCGGGATCGGCCAGCCGGCGGCACGGGCACGGACCGTCTCGTAATCCCAGTAGGCTCCCTTGACGAGCCGCACGCAGATCGGAGCGCCACGGCTGCGCGCCCAGGCGGCGAGTGCCGGCAGATCGCGGGTCGTCTCGTGGAGGTAGCACTGCACCACGACACCGCAGTGCGGCCACTCGCGAAACTCGTCCTCCATCGCGATCTGCTTGAAGATGGAGAGCGTGAGGTCCTTCGTGGCGTGGCTCTCCATGTCGACATGGATCTGGGCGGCCGAGTCGCGGGCCAGCCGCCAGAGCGGCCGCAGACGCGAGAGCACGCGCTCGGTCGTGCCCGCGGGATCGATCGCGTCGAAACGGCTGTCGAGCGCCGAGAGCTTGAGCGACACGTTCACGCGGGGCAGCGGGGTGGGGCGGCCGGTCACGGGAGTGCCGTCGTCGACGAGTGGATCGTGGGGCCAGCCCGCGGCCTGTGGCGGAAGTTCGGTGAGCAGGCGGGCGTAGGCGGTCGCATAGGCGTCGGCGTCACCCTCGCTCGTCACCGTCTCGCCGAGGAGGTCGAGCGTAAAGCCGCGGTGGCGGCGGCGCTCGACGAGGGCGGCCCGCGCGGCCTCGGCCGGTGTCGTGCCGGCGATGAACCGGCGGGCCTGCGCGAGCATGGCGGCGCGAACGGCGCGGGCGGCGAGGGGGGCGAGGATCCCTGTTCGCGCCGCCTTGAGGGCCATGCCGAGACCCGTGGGCAGGCGCTCGATGACATCGTCGTCGATGTATTCCCGGAGGTGCCGGTCCACGGCGGCGGCATCGTCGAGCATCGGCATGCAATCGACGAGCCGGAAGAGCCGCACCTTCAGGTCGTCGTCGGACGTGGCCCACTCGCCCGCCTGCTCGGCCCAGTATTCCGGCGAGATGACCGACGGCCGGGCGGCCAGGGCCTCCGCGAGGAGTTCCCGGCCGATTTGCTGGACACGGCCCTCGATCCGGGCCAGATCGGCCGCCGTGAGACGGCTGGGCAGCAGGGCAACACGGTGGTCGCGCTCCCCGCCTGCGGATTCGATGACCGATCGTGTCACTGGGGATTTCCTCGGGATGCAAGTCTATCCACAGAGCCTGTTTGCGTCGCAAACAACCGGCCGCTGCCCTCCCTCCGCCAGACGCTCTTCGGAACCACTTGGTAGACTCTGCCCACCAAAGCGGAGCCTTCCGGCCCCGCCACCCCCCGCATCACGCACCCGTGACCCACCAGGCAGGACAGGCTCTCGACCAGCTCACGAGGACCCTCGAGGCCCACGGCCCGATCGTCCTGCCCGCCTTGCTGCTCTGTGATTTCGGCCACCTGGCCCATGAGGTCGAGCGGCTCCAAGCCGGGGGGGCGTCGGCCCTGCACCTGGACGTCATGGACGGCCGGTTCGTGCCCCAGTTGACGTATGGACAGGTGGTGATCGAAGCGGTCCGCAAGGCGGCACGAGTGCCGCTCGAAACGCACCTCATGGTCGAGGAGCCGGAACGCTACCTCGAGCACTACGCGAAGCTCGGCTCGGATATCGTCACGATTCACATCGAGGCCTTGGACGACCCCCGTCGGGCGCTGGAAACGCTTTCATCGCTCGGCTGCCGGGCCCACCTGGCGATCAGCCCCGACACGCCCGTCGAGCGGCTCGAACCATACCTCGATGCCTGCGACGGCGTGCTCGTGATGAGCGTGGAGCCGGGCTACGGCGGCCAGCGTTTCAACCCCGTCGCCCTGGAAAAACTCGCCTGGCTCGCGGCGGCCCGCAGTCGGCGGAATGCGTCGTTCCGCCTCGGGGTGGACGGCGGCATCTCGACCGAAACCATCGGCCTGGTGGCTGCGGCGGGGGCCGAGTTGATCGTGGCGGGCAGCGCCGTGATCCGTTCGACCGACTACGGCCGCGCGCTGGCGGAACTCGAAACTCTGGCCCGCGCCGCGGCCTGATATCCACTCACCCCGGAGACCTGCTGACCCGTGCCCGACCATCTGATCGTGATTCGTTCAGCCGCCACCGACTACGACCTCCAGGAGAGGATCCGCGGCACGCTCGGCATGCCGCTCGCGGAGGAAGGCATCCTGGCGGCAAGCCGCGCCGGCGAACGACTGGCCGCCGAGTCGCCCGAGGCGATCTACGCCTCGACCGACGAGCCCGCCGCTGAAACCGCACGCATCGTCGGCCTCGCCTGCGGCATCAGGCCGCGGCAGGTGGCGAATCTCGGCAACCTCGACCTCGGCCTCTGGCAGGGCAAGCTCGTGGACGAGATCCGTGAGAAACAGCCCCGACTCTATCGCCAGTGGCAGGACAACCCGTGGTCGGTCGCGCCGCCGGAGGGCGAACTGCTCGAAGAGGCCTGCGAACGGATCGAGGCCGCGGTGGAGAAACTCTTCAAGCGGCATCCGGGGGGCCGGATCGCCCTGGTCGTGCCGCAGCCGCTCGACGCCGTCGTGCGGTGGCTTGTGTCAGGCCGCTCGATGGGCGATCTCTGGGTCTTCGATCGGGACGTCAACCTCATCGACGAACTTCCCGTCGCCGCTCAATGGCAGCCCCCGCGAGCCGGCTTGGCCCTGACACCGGCCAAGGGCGGCACGTCCCCGCAACCGTTTGTTTCCCGGTGAAAGCGGCGCAGCACCGCCCCATGCCAAGGCGATAAACTGATCGCACCGGCAGGCTCACCGCCGTCGCAGCTGTCCGCCCCACCGTCCGACATCCACTTTCCTCCGCCGGTCCCGAGCATGGAACGCCGCCGCCCGTCATCGAACGCCTCCGATGCAGCCGTGCAGACTGCCGCGCCGCAGACTTCGGCCTCCCGGCAGCCGGCGGCCGAGCCCGCAGCGACGCATGCCCCTTCGACCCGCCGTCCGGCGCCGCGGCCCAAGCGCGGCGTGCCCGAGGGGCTGTGGCTCAAGTGCGACGGGTGTGGAGCCACGATCTACCGCAAGGAGGCGGAAGAGCTCCTCAACGTCTGCCCGGGCTGCGGCTTCCACTGGTACGTCTCTGCCGCCATACGCATGGAGCAACTGCTCGACGCCGGCACGTTCGAGGAGTGCGACGCCGACCTCAGGCCGACCGATCCGCTCGGGTTTCGTGACAAGAAGCCCTATGCGGACCGGATCGTGTCGGAGCAGAAGCGAACCGGCCTCAAGGATGCGGCCCTGACCGGCACGGGCATGATTCGCGCCCGACGCGTGGCCTGCGGAGTGACCGACTCGTCGTTCATCATGGGCAGCATGGGCAGCGTGGTGGGGGAACGACTCGCCAGGCTGGTCGAGCGGGCCACGGCGGGCAAACTGCCGCTGATCATCATCAGCGCCTCGGGCGGCGGCGCCCGAATGCATGAGGGCATCCTGTCGCTCATGCAGATGGCGAAGGTCTCGGCGGCCCTGGCCCGCTACTCGCAGGCGGGCGGGCTCTTCATCTCGGTGCTCACCAATCCCACCATGGGCGGAGTGGCGGCGAGTTTCGCGTCGCTGGGCGACCTCTGCTTCGCGGAGCCGCGGGCCCTGATCGGGTTCGCCGGCCCGCGGACGATCAAGGCGACGATCCGGGTCGAACTGCCGAAGGGTTTCCAGACGAGCGAGTTTCTCCTCGAGCACGGGTTCATCGACCGGATCGTGCCGCGAAAGGACCTCAAGAGCGAGATCGCCCGGGCGATCGACTACTGCGGCGGCTGATACGGTTCCTCCTTAATCCTCAGGCGTGATCCGCCGTGGCCATCGCAGCCTGTGAGCGACCCCTCCCTGGCGATAAAGATGGCCAAGCCGACACGATCAGGGTTCGCAGGGAACCTCGCATGCGGCGTCGTTCTTCTCGGCGAACAAGGAGACCGTGAGGGGCTACCCGTGCCCCGGGAGCCGGCGGAGGCCGACCAACCGCCTGCGGCGGATCGGTGCTCGGCGGAGCCATGGTCAAGCGTGTGGCGGAACTCTCGTGGACGCCCAAGACCAAGGGCAGGCATCTCTCTGC
>SXHR01000069.1:0-7103 GCA_005773625.1 Planctomycetaceae bacterium
CTCCGGCATCCATGCCTGCGCTGGCCGGCAACGCCGGCTCGCGGGGCATGGGCAGCCCCGACCGGCAGCCCGCTTTTGAGCGCTCGTGACAAAGAGACAACCCGCAGTCCGGGGTTGTTTCCCGTCGGAAAACCGTCGTTCGGGGGCGACGGGCATCACCGGCACCCCTGCCGGGCTACCGCACCGTGCCGGTGGCTTCGGCGCGGCTCGCCATCTCGGCGTAGTTCCGCGACTGCTGTTCGTCGCCCTGCTCCGCGTACATCGTCGCCAGATTTCCGTAGGCCACGGCGAGAGCCCGCTCCTCCAACTGACTCTTGTCGACAGCGGCCACCATGAGATCGACGCCGCGGCGGCTGAGCGTGACGGCTTCCTCCCGGCGTGCCACCTGCCAATACGAGATCGCCATGCTCACGTACGACTCACCGAGCCGACCGAGGGCGTCGGTCCGTTCGAGCCGCTCGCTGCCGTCCCAGAGCGGGATCGCCCGGTCGAACCAGGTGACTGCCGTCGCATGGTCGCCCCGCTGCAGGCTGTGCATGATGCCGATGCGGAACATCAACTCACCGATGTTCTTCCGCTCGTTGGCCGTGAGTTCCCGCTGCTCCGCGCCCCGCTCCAGGTAGGCCGCGGTCAGCGTCGCGTTGTCGAGCATGTCGGTCGCGTCGCCGCGTTTCTGGGCGGCGGTCAGGGCGTCGGCGAGCCCCTGTCCGACCTCCCAATCGAGCTGACGTCGTCGCCACGGGTCGGCTTCGGTCTCGCCAATCCGGTCACGGAGTTCAATGAGACGCTTCACCCAGACGACGGGCTCGATCGCCTCGTTGGATCCGGCGGCGGCGGCCAGCGCGCCGCGGCAGAGCTGGAGCTCCAGCACGTGCCGTTCGCCTTCGTCGCCTTCGTATTCCTCCACGACGGCATCCGCCCGGCTGATCCACTTGGGGATCACGCGGCTCTTCTGCTGCCACGTGCCACGGGCGATCGCCAGCGCCGTGCCGAGGTGGGCGTCGAGCAACACCTCGCGGATGGCGGCCTGCACCGCCGGCGAACGCTTCGCCAGCAGCGGTGAGCCGCGGCGAATGGCCTCGCTGAACTGTTCAACCGCCTTCTGGTGATCGGGATTCTTTTGGGCGAGTTCGATGCGGCCGGCGAGCCGTGCCACCTGCGCCATCACCAACGGCGACGGATTGGCGGCGGCAGTGACGTCGTCGAGCACCGAGCGGGCCTCCTCCGGGCGATCGAGCGCCAGCAGGACGCCGGCATGCTTGAGCTTCGTCCAGACATCCTCGGAATCGAGCCGGACGGCCTGCTGGGCGAGCGCCAGCGCCTGCGTCCATTTGCCCTGATCGGCGGCCATGGCGAGCAGCAGCCGATGGGCCCGGACGTGCTGGGGATCGATCTGAACCGCATATTGCAGGTCCGCCAACGCATAGGCGGAGCGGGTTTCGATCTCCTCTTCGGCCCGCAGCACGAACGAATCCGGGTCGAGCGGTTCGATGAGGATCCCGGTGGCATTCTCGGTTCCGGGTACGACGCTGAGGATCACGCCGCGTTCGGGATAGACGGTGCCGATGGCTGCCCCGTCCTCGTTGCGAACCGTTACGGTGCGAAGGTCGGCGATCTCCAGTTGCCTTGCAAGGTCGGCCACGGGAACCGGCGCGGCGAGTCCGATCGTGATCGAATCGACGACGTCATCCTGAAAGGTGACTTCGACCCGCTCGAACGGCGCGATCGCCCAGCTCGAGGCAGGTGAACCGTCCTCCCGGGCGACGGTCTCGCCGGCGCCCCAGTCCTTCTCGATTTCCGCGCGGCTGGTCTTGCCCGGCAGGACTCCACGGAAGCTTGCCGGATCGACCGACAACGTCGGCATCGCGTCGGGCGCGTCCGCCTGCCGCGCGGCGGCTGGCGGCGTCTCCGCAACGGTTTCGGCCCGTGGTGGATCGACGGTCTCGGCCGCGGCGGCGGGTGTCTCGGGAGCGGGGGTGAGAATGGTCGGCTTCGGCAGCGTCGCCACCCGGTCGTTGATCCAGCGCCGCAGACCCCCCGTCTCGGCCTCGGTGGCCGCCGCGCCGGGGCGGGGTTGGGCGGGCGGAACCTGCTTGACGACGGGTTTGGCGGCCGGCTCTGAGTCGCTCCAGTTTGCGGCGGGCAGGGCGACGGCGGCGTCGGGATCGTGCTCCGCCGTGGCTGCCTGCGATGCGCCGCCGACGGCACCTTCGCCGAACGACTCGATCCATCCCGGCAGCCGCATCAGCGTCCGCGGCGGAGTCGGGTCAGCATCGGCCGCCCGCACGCCGAGAGTGAGTCCGCAGGCTGCCGCAAACAGCGATCCGCTGAGGATCGATCGCGATGTCGGGGACCGCAGCGTGGCCACGAGATATCTCCTTCAACGGGAGTCGGGAAAGTCTGGGATCGTCCGGCGCAGTCCGCCGGGAAGGCCGGGGAAGGTAGGGGGCCACGGTCCGCGGGTCCAGACCATCCCGCGCGGCTCCGCCCGTCTTTCCAGATGCCGCCAAGCCGCACGGAGCGGATCCAGTCGTTGTCGATCGTCGTTTGGGCAAACCAGGGCGGCTGGCAGGGCCTGGCAGACCGTGGAGCAAGTCTGTCCGAACACGGAGGCGAAGATCGTCGATCAGGGAATCCCGCGGCGCTTCCTGCGATCGACTTCGTGGAACGCGCTTCACCGGGCTCCGCGGCTGCAGGGCCGGGCAGGGCTTTTTCGCCGGGGGGCCGGGGACGCGGCAAAGTCTGCGGTCTGAAGCGACATGATTCCTGGGATACGATAGGGATCCGTTCCTGGAGTGAGTCTCGTCACCTTGTCACGACCAGAGTCCAATCATGTGGCGGTGATCGGGAGCGGGCTGGCGGGCCTCGCGGCCGCCGAGGCGCTCGTCCGCGAAGGTCATCCGCGTCGGGTGACGATCATCGATCCGGGCAGGGTGGGCGGTGTCCTGGGCACCGTGCATCAGGACGGGTGGCTCGTGGAGCGGTCGGCCGACTGCTTCCTCGCGGCCCGGCCCGAGGGGCTGGCGCTCGTCGAGCGGCTGGGGCTCCGGGACGAAGTCATCGGCGTCGAACCCGCGGCACGCAGGGCGCTCATCTGGCATGCAGGACGGACCGTTCCCGCACCGGCTGGATTTCGCCTGATTGCCCCGAGCCGCGTTGCGGGGATTCTCCGCACGCCCCTGTTGTCTCCGGGCGGCCGCCTGCGGATGCTCTGCGAGCGGCTCGTTCCCGCCCGGCGTGGCGACCCTGCGGACGACGACGAATCACTCGAGAGTTTCGCCGTTCGCCGTCTCGGCCGCGAGGCCTTCGAGCGGCTCGTGCAGCCGCTCGCGTCGGGGATCTGGACGGCCGATCCGGCGCGGCTCAGCATGGCCGCGGCCTGTCCCGATTTTCTGGCGATGGAACGCGAGCGGGGAAGCCTCTGGGCGGGTGAGCGGGCGCGGCTGCGTCGCCAGAAAAGTGCAGCCGAAGCAGCCGGTGCCCGGTACGGCCAGTTCGTCACGCTCGCATCCGGCATGGAAACGCTGCCCCGGCGTCTCGCCGAGCGGCTCCGCCAATCGGGTGTGCGATTCATCGACGGCGCGATCAGCGGTCTCGCCGCGGCTTCCGATGGTCGCTGGCGGCTCGACGCCGGCTGCTTCGAGGAGGGCTCGCTGTTGGTCGATGCGGTCGTGGTGGCGGCTCCGGCGCACGTCGCGGCGACGATCCTCCGCGGCGTTGACCCGCAGCTTGCGGCCGAACTCTCCGGCATCGACTATGCGGGCTCGTGCGTCGTCTCGCTCGGTTACGCCCGCGCCGACGTCGTTCATCCGCTCGACGCCGCCGGCATGGTGGTGCCGCGGACTGCCGGCCGCCGCATCCTCGCGGCCAGTTTTTCGAGCACCAAGTTTCCGGGCCGCGCGCCCGATGGCTGCGTGCTCATTCGGGTCTTCGTCGGCGGCGCCCTCGACCCGGGGATCATGCGGCTCGACGACGGCGAACTCGTCGCGCTGGCCCGCCGCGAACTTGCCGACCTGCTCGGGGCCCACGGAGAACCGCGGCTCGCACGGGTGGAACGCTGGGGGCACGCCATGCCGCAATACCATGTCGGCCACGTCGGGCGGGTGTCGTGCATCGACGCACTCGCGGGCCGGCATCCGGGCCTCGCCCTGGCGGGCGCGGCCTACAAGGGCGTTGGCATTCCGCAGGTCATCGCCTCGGGGCAGGCCGCGGCAGTGCGGTGCCTCGGCGGGTCGTGAGCATGCCGACGGTGCGGTAGGCTACTTCTTCTTGGCCCCGGCCGCGGGCTTGGCGGCGGCACCCTCGGCACCTTCGGCCTTCTTGACCTTCTTCTTCATGGCGAGTTTCTGGACGCGAACCTTCGGCAGTCCCAGCGGGCTGCGGCCGTCCTGCCACCGCTCCTGCTCCTTGAGCTTGGTGATCCGCTCGGCTCGGCTGAGCACGCCACGGGCGCCGGAGGAACCCTTGCGCACCCGGAGGCTCTTGTCCATCGTCATGGGAAATGGTCCTTGATCGTACGGGCTCGGAATGAACGGCGGCGGGGGGCGTGATGGACGCCTCCGCAGGCCACCGAGGAAAAAAGGAAATTACGGACAATCGCCGTCGGCTTCAAGGGCTGCCACCGAGGGCAGGTCGCGACGGCTGTTTTCAGGCCTTCAACCCGGCGATCGAGGCGAGAAACTTCTCCATCGACTCGGGGCGGCGAGCGGGGTCCGCCTCGAGGCAGGCGGTGATCGCGGTGGCCAGCCGCGGAGGAATCTCGGGCCAGAAGGTACGGATATCGGCCGGGGTTGTGTCGTGGGCCATGGCCGCATTGCCGCTCGTGCCCCGCGGCCATGGCCCCTGCCCCGCGCAGATTTCGTAGGCGGTCACTCCGAACGAAAAGATGTCGAGCCGCTTGTCGGCCTGCCTTCGCCGCACCACCTCGGGGGCCATGTAGTTCGGCGTGCCGACGCGGTTGCCCGCCTGCAGGAAGACCGGCTTGTCGGGCACGGCGAGCCCGAAGTCGATCAGCACCAGCCGCCCGTCCGGCTGGAGGATGAAGTTCCGGGGGCAGATGTCGCGGTGCACGAAGCCGGCGGCTTGAACCGCGGCAACCGCGGTCGCGGCCTGTCGCACGAGATCGATCCGCTGGGCGGGGCTGAAGGTCTTGTGGGACGTGATCAGCGAGTGCAGGAGCGCGCCGTCGATGTATTCCATGACCAGAAACGGCTCGTTGGTGGTCGTCGTGCCCCATTCCAGGGTGCGGACGATGTTGGGCCCGACGATCTTCTGGCCAATCTCTCCTTCGCAGGGCTTGCCGAGCGACTTGTAACGGCTCTCCACCGCCGCAGCCTTCGCCGCATCGACGATCTTGAGCCCGAAAATCTCGCCGCTCTTCAGGTCGCGGACCTTGTAGAAGGCCGACATCGTGCCGGAGGAGCTCTCCCGAAGCCGTTCGAACCGCTTCCAGAGGTCGGTTTTGCCCGACCCTCCAAAGAGCGAACCGAAGAACCCCATTGACACCCTCCCCCCGGCTCAGTGTTGCTTCAAGACCGCCAGTTCGGCATGGGCGGCGGCGAGTTCCTTTTCGAGCCGCGGCACCTCGGCCGGATCATCGGGCTGCTTCTTCGCCCCCGCCACCAACTGCTGGAGCTTCGCGATCTTCTGCTGCAGCACCTCGATCCGCTTCTTGTCTTTCCGATCCATCGAGATCCTCCCCGCCTTCACGGCTCAGGCCTTGGTTGTTTCCGCGTTCGATCATCACACCGCCATCGCCCACCGGCATCACGTTGGGGCCGGTGTGCAACTGCCTCATCCAACCCGAGAGCAGCACGATGGCCAGCATGAGGCCGATGGTGACCGAGAGCCACTTGGCCCGGTCGTTCCGCACCCAGGCCGTGCCGGCCCCGCGGCCGACCAGCGCGCTTGCGAAGTAGAAGGCCACGAGGGCAAGCAGAAACTTCGCCCCGAAGAGGGCGTGATAGCTCGTCTGACGCATCCATTGGCCATCCGCCCAGCCCTCACCCTTGACGCGGGCGTTGAAGAGCAGGAAGTTCGCCAGACCGGTGGCCAGAAGCAGCGTGATCGCCCCGATCACCCAGGGGAGCCAGGCCCGACGGATGCGGTCGTGGATGCGATCGCGGGTGGCTGCGTCGATCTCGAAGAGCGCCGGAAGCAGGGCGAAGCGGGCAAACACGAGTCCCCCCATCGCGATCATCGCGGCGAGGACGTGGGCCCAGCGAAGCAAAAGCAGAGTCGGATCCATGTCTTCCCCTCGTGACAATCTGACAGGTTTCGGGGCATGGTAACCGATGACGGGGGGCTGCGCAAGCGGCGTGAGCCGCGGGCCCGATTGTCTTGGCCCCCGTCCCCCGCCTACAGTGCCGAGGCATGGAAGAGTTCGACGAATTCGACGAGGAGGCCGATCCGGGAGCAGCGCTGCCGGGCGGGCTGCCCCACGACCGCTGGATGCGGCTGGCCCTCGACGAGGCGCGGGCGGCCGCCGCCGAAGACGAGGTGCCCGTCGGCGCGATCGTGGTGGCGGGCGGGCGGATCATCGCCAGCGCCCACAACCAGCGGGAGCAGCTCTCCGACCCGACGGCTCACGCGGAGATGATCGCGCTCACGCAGGCGGCCGCGGCGCTCGGTTCGTGGCGGCTCGAGGGCTGCGTGCTCTACGTCACCCTCGAACCCTGCCCGATGTGCGCAGGCGCGATCCTGCAGGCCCGGGTGCCGATCGTGGTCTGGGGCGCGGCCGACCCCAAGGCGGGGGCGGTTGAATCGCTCTACAAACTCTTCGAAGATCCGCGGCTCAACCACCGGGTCGATCATGTCGGCCATGTGCTGGCCGATGAGTGCGGCCGTGTGCTCACGGAGTTTTTCCGGGGCAAGCGGCGCGGGTCCGGCGCTGGGGGCTGAGCCCCCGGCTCCACCGGCCGGCTCCCCCTCACGACCGGGAGGTGATCGGCAGGAACTCGCGGAGGGTTTCGCCGGAGTAGATCTGCCGGGGGCGGCAGATCTTCTTCGTGGGCGAATGGTGCATCTCGTTCCAGTGGGCGATCCAGCCGGGGAGTCGGCCCATCGCGAAGAGCACCGTGAACATCTGCACGGGAATCCCCATC
>SXHR01000070.1:0-4106 GCA_005773625.1 Planctomycetaceae bacterium
ATTACCTGCTCTACCAGAATCGCCGCGCCGACTACGTCAACGCCTTCTACAACGTCATCGATTGGGACGCCATCGACAGGCGATTCGCCTCGATCAAGAAGTAGGGCACGGCAGCCGCCTGCCTGGCCCGCCCAGCTTCACACCGCAGCAGCCCGACGCGGAATCCCGCCCGGTCTGACGTTGACTCGCCTTCCGGCGGGATCCTATTTCCCCTCCCTGGGTGCATGGATCCCGTCCGGAGGCAGTTTGCATGATCACGGCGTCGAAGTGGCAGCGTTTTCTCGCCGGCACGGCCCTCCGTGGCACACTGGCCGCGGCTGTGGCCGTGGCTGCGGTGGGGTGCAAGACGGGCAGTTCTTGGACGGCCAAGCCCTCCTGGTGGACATTCGGCGGTGGTCCCGAAGAGGCTTCGAAACTCGCCACCGCCCCCCCTGCCCCGACCGACATCACGAAGCCCTCGGCGGCGTCCAAACCGTATCCGACGACCACCACGCCCGAGGGTTATGTGCTCGCCGGCGCGGAGTCGGCGGTGAAGTCGTCCGCCGGTGGCGGGACGCCGCCGCAACTCGAGCAGCCCGCCGTGCCAGCGGCCGTGACCTACGGATCACGGCCCGCCGCCCCGGCGGTCGCCGAAGCCCGGCCGATCGCGCCCGCAGGCGGTCCGCAGACCGGCCTCTCCTCGATCACGCCGCAAGTCGGTCCTTACGGAAGCGCTCCGGCGTCCGCCGAGCAGTCGCCGGTCGCCGCCACCACTTCGACGTTTGGCGTCGCGGCCGGGGCGACGGCTGGCGAAGCCGCGGGCACACGCGTGGCCGATGCCCGTGCAGCCGACAGCTGGTCGATGCCGCCGGCAGCCGCTCCGACCACGACCGAGTCACGGTATGGCTCGACGGGCAGTCGCTTCTCCGGAGGCTCGCTGCCCGCGGAGCCCGCTTCGCTGCCCGCCGCGCCGCCCGCGGCATTCGATCGCCCGACGACCGTGCCGGCCGAAGTGTCGCTGCCGCCGTCGTCGGCGGTCCCGGCAGGCCTGCCTGCGGCACCCGCGCCGCTCTCGGAAACCGTCGCACCTCCCCCGCCGACCCGCCGGCCCGATCCCGGCTACCGTCCGGGCGGCACCTCGAGCTACCGCACGAGCCGCACGATCATCGCCGGATCGTCGGGCGGCGACACCGGTGGCGTGGAGCCGGCAGCCTTTGAGAAGGACGCCGGTGTGGGCCCCTGACCAGGTCCCCTGACCAGGTCGCCTGACCAGACCCCCTGATCAGGTCACGGGCACACACTCCAACCCACCCGCGGCGGGCCGCGTGGTAGATTCGGGCCATGCGTGTCGCTGACTGGCTCATGTCGATAGCGGTGAGCGTGCTTGTCTCGTGTGGGTTGTCGTCTCGGCTGACGCCGCCCGCGCTCGCTGCCGAGCCGCCGTCGCCCTGCCGCGTGCACTTCCGCGGGATGTTCCCGCTGCCCGACACCGCGACCGATGCCGATGGCGACACGGTGCGGCTCGTGGGCCTCAGCGGCGTGACCTGGCTCGGCGGCGACCGCTACGCCGCCATCGTGGACAACAGCCGCTGGCTGGCCCGCTTCCGCCTTTCACTGGCGGCAGACGGGGCAATCACGGCCGTCAACGACCTGCGGCTGATCGGTCTCGGGGAGCCGCACGACTACGAAGATCTGGCCACCTGCCCCGACTCGCTCAGCAGCCGGATCGTGGCGCATCGCCTGCGACGAGGATTCACCGATCCCGGGCCGTGCCTGCTCGTCTGCGAGGAAGACACACCGGCCGTGCGAGCCGTGGCGCTCGATTCGGGCGACCTCCTCGGCGTGGTGCCGATCCCCGAGCCGCTCCGCAGCCCACGGCCGAATCGCGGCCTCGAAGCCCTGGCCGTCGATCCCGACGGCCGGCATGTCTGGACCGCGAACGAGGAGGCCCTGCCCGCCGACGGCCCGCCCCCGACGGCCGATGCGGGCACCGTCGTGCGGCTGGCCCGCATCCCCGTGCCCACAGCCGGCGACGATGCGCGGGCAGAGCCGCGGCAGTTTGCCTATCGTGTCGATCCGCCGCACGCGTTCGTGCGGCTGCTGCAGGGGGAGCCGCTCTCGGGCGTGGCGGCGATCGTCGCCCTGGGCGACGACAAACTGCTCGTGCTCGAGCGGTCGGGCGGCCCCGGCCTCCCCCCCTTCGAGAACCGCATCCATCTCGTCGACTGCGCGCGGGCGACCGATGTCTCGGACATCGACCGTGATCTCGCCGACCGTGCCGCCGACCTGCTCACCAAGCGTGTGCTCTGGAAGGATTCCCTGGGCTGCAACGTGGAGGGGCTCTGCCTGGGGCCCGCGATCGCCGGCGGCAGGCGGGCGCTGATCGCGATCGCCGACAATGGCGGCCTCGGCTCGCCGACTCAACTCGTGGCCTTCACCCTCGAAGGGCCGCCACCGGGCCGGCTCACCAGCCCATGACCATGTTCGACTCGATCACCTTGCGGGCCCGATCGAGATCGTCGCCCGTCTCGTGCATGTAGAGCCGGATCGCATGGACCTTGTCGCCCGCAGCCTTGGCGAGGCACTCACGGGCCGTGCTGCAGGGATTCGCCCGCGAGTCGGTGAGCCCCAGTGCCGACTTGGAGATCACCCACGAGTCCCGGGGACGTCGGGTGAGCCGCACGATCTTCTCGCCGGGATAGGCGTCGTGCACCACCGCGGAGGCGGCCTGCTCGTCGATGGCCCAGGAGATGATGATGTGGGCATCGGTCTCGATTTCGTAGAGAGGCATGGCACACGCTCCTGGGGCGGATGGAAGCGAGGGTACGGCGCCCGGTCCGGGGCGTCAAACCGACGGCCCGCCCGAAACCCTGGCGGGCGGCCGCCGCGGCGTAGAATGAGGGCAGTTTCAAGTCGCGGATTCGTCCGCCCCCGCCGTCATCGTCAGGCCGCTCGATGAAGTACGACCGCCACGGCTTTCCGATCCCGCCCGAGTTCGCACCCCCCGACGCGCGGCAGGAGGTCATGCCGTCGCGGCGCGACGAGTTCCAACCGCCTCAATCCCGCGTGGCCGGCCGCGGCAAGAAGCTGTTCCTGATCGGCGTCCTGGCGGCGGTCGTCGTGCCGGGCCTGCTGACGCCCTCGATCATGCCGTTGATTTCCGACGCCGTGGTGCAATGGTCGCTCGAACGCGCCGTGGTGCGCGAGGCCCGCGGCAACGTCGGCGCCGCGATCGGCGACATCGGCCGGGCCATTGATTGGGCCGACGACAACGCCGCGGGCCGCAGTCGCCTGCTGTGCTGGAGGGCGATGCTGCGGATCGAGAACCGCGATCCCCAGTCCGCCATCGCCGACACCGAACAGGCGATCTCGATCGCCCCCACATCGGCCCACCCCCGCCGCGTGCGGGCGCTCGCCCGCGTGATGCTGGGCGACCCCGACGCCGCCCTCGCCGACGCGCAGACCGTCGTCGAACTCTCCGGCCCGGCCGATCCCGAAGCCCTCAACCACCGGGCCTACATCCGCGCCCTGGTCGGCCGTGATCTCGACGCCGCCCTCGAGGACATCGATGCGGCGCTCACGGAGAGCGGCGGGGCCGCCCCCGAGTTTCTCGATACCAGGGGACTGATCCTTCATCTTCTCGGCAGGCAGCACGAGGCGGTTGACCAACTCAATCTCGCGATCGACGGCACCCAGAAAACCCGCCGCGACCTGCTGCGTCTCGCCGGCCACGCCGACCCCGACGAACTCGCCTACCGGCTGCGTTCGCTCGACCACGGGCTCGCCGTCATGCACAAGCACCGCGGCCTGGCCTGCCAGGCGTTGGGCCTCGATGGTCAGGCGCGGCAGGATTTCGAAATCGCCGACCGGAAGGGATATTCTCCCGAGAAGGGGATTTTTTAGCCGCCTCGGTCGGGTGTTCTGGTCGGGCGGTGATCGTTCGCTATACTGCGGGCTCGACGACGTGGACACCCGTCACCGGATGCCGCCGTTCGGCGTCGCAATCGCGACCCGCTCGGCCCGAAACGGGGGTGTAGCTCAGTTGGTTAGCGCGCCAGCCTGTCACGTTGGAGGCCGCGGGTTCGAGGCCCGTCACCCTCGCTCGTCCACCCGTCGACTCAGTCCCA
>SXHR01000071.1:0-10026 GCA_005773625.1 Planctomycetaceae bacterium
GCGGGTCTCCCACACCGGCTTGCACACGGTGTAGGGCACCTCCTTCGAGCAGACCTCCTTGACGGGCTTGCAGACCGTGTAGGTCTCCTGCCGCTCCTCGTACACGGGCTTGCAGACCGTGTACGGGATCTCCTTGGTGACGGTCTCCCACACCGGCTTGCAGACGGTGCTGCGGATCTCACGGGTCCGCGTCTCGTACACCGGCTTCATCACCGTGTAGCACTGCTCGCGGGTCTCATAGACCGGCTTGCAGACGGTGTAGGGGATCTCCTTCGTCATCGTCTCGTAGACCGGCTTGCAGACGGTCGTCCGGATCTCGCGGGTCTTCGTCTCGTACACGGGCTTCATGACCGTGTAGGGGATCTCCTTCACGACCGTCTCCCACACCGGCTTGCAGACGGTGTAGTTGATGGTCCGCGAACGGTTCTCCCACACCGGCTTGCAGACGGTGTACTCGACCTCCTTGAACGACTTTTCCGTCTCGTAACGGACGCAGTCGATCTCCCGCTGCTCGACGACCTTCTCGCAGACCGTCTTGTAGCAGGTGTACTGCTTCTGCTCGTAAACGACGTCCTTGACCAGCCGGGTACCGCAGCACGAAGGTGCGGCACCACAGCTCGGCTCATCGGACGAATCACAACTCGAACACGCTGCACGGGCGCTCGCGAAGCTGACCGTCGTCATCTTCACGCCGCCGTGCTTGAAGCTGGCGAGCCCGCAATACGCGGCGTCGGCCCGATGGACCGAGGTCACGATACTTGCGAGCGCCAGCAAACAGGCGAACCACTTCCTTTTCATGTCTGCCACCTCTGTTGAGGAGGCCTCCTGCACTGGGGAAAGTTCCGGGAAACGAAACGCTGGGGTGGGGCGATGGCAGCCCATCTCCACACACCTTCAAAGATCGTCCATAAACTCCCCGCAGGTTGACTCGTTGACGCAACCGCTCCCGCTTTTCCAGTGCCCCAGGCGCGTTACAACCGTCAGCCACGCGGCCCCGCGAGGCGATTCCTTGGCTATTCCCCGCGCCACCGGTACAGTCGCACCCGGGTTTCTGGCAGGTTCACCGGCAGACTCTTCCCATGACGGACCAGCGACAGCAGCCGCTCCAGTCGTCAGACCTCCCCTCAGACGCATCCGTTCCCAAGGTGGTGGTGAGCCGCCTGAGCCTCTACCTGCGCGAGCTCCAGCGGCTCGTGGCGGCGGGACAACAGACGATTTCCTCGAGCCAGCTGGGCACGCTGCTCGGATTTAGCGACGCCCAGGTCCGGAAAGATCTCGGATTCTTCGGCCAGTTCGGCTACCCCGGCGTGGGGTACCGCTGCGAAGAACTCATCCGCGCGATGCGCGACATTCTCGGCACCAACCACTCCTGGAACGTGGCGATGGTCGGAGCGGGCAATCTCGGCCAGGCCCTGCTCGGCTACCGCGGCTTCGGCCGCCAGAACTTCGCGATCGCGGCCGCCTTCGACGCAGATCCGGCGAAGGTCGGGCAGATGATCCAGGGCATCCGCATCCAGCACATCGATGAACTCGCCGCGACCGTTCGCGAGAAGGGAATCCGCCTCGGGATGATCGTGGTGCCGGTGGAACGGGCCCAGGAGGCCGCCGACCGACTCGTCGCCGCGGGCGTCGAGGGGATCGTCAACTTCGCCCCCGTCACGCTCACGCTGCCGACCCATGTGCAAAACGTGGGCGTCGATCTGGCGATCGAACTGGAGCAGTTGTCGTTCGCGGTGACCAGCAAACTGGCCCGCGCAGCCGGTGAATCGGCCGGGAGCGTCGAGCCCTGAGCGCCGCCTCCGTCAGGAAGCCCCAAGCGCGAGCGCGGGGTATGCGGGTCGCTTCGAGACGGTGCCGGATTGGTTCGCCGGCGGTGACATGCTCGGCGCCGGGGGATTTTGCTACAGGATGCCCGCATGGCCGACTGGGCGCGTCTCGTGAGTCGCAAAGATTCCCCGGCTTCTGCGCGTGCCCCCGACCGGCTCCTCACGATCTGCAATCGAGAGGGTCACCCGCGGGCCATGCTCTCCGTCAGGAAGCCCTGAGTAGCCGACGCCACGGCTTACGGATCGCCGTGCCCAGGGGTTCTCGCGTCCTGGCCCGAGTTTCACACGCTCCACGCCCCCCGCAAAATCGTCTACCATGGACGGCCTGAAAACGCCTTTGCCCGATGGTGTAACGGTAGCACAAGGGATTTTGGTTCCCTTTGTCTAGGTTCGAATCCTAGTCGGGCAGTTTGCGGCGACGGTTGTTTTCCCCCGGCCGCCGGCGAAGCTGCCGTGGGCTGTTGCAACGGCCGCTCACCGTTTTAGAATCGAGGATCCCCCGGGGAATGACCGCTCCGGCCGACTTCCGTCTCCGAAGGAACCGCTGCTGAACCTCCGACCGTCGCTCCGCTCGCCGGACCGACGGTTTTTCGATGCCGACGCCGATGCCCAGCCGGGCTTTGCCGCGTCCCTCCCCGCATCGTCCGTTCATCAAGCCCGTGATCGCCGCTCCCGATTGGAGCCGATCAGCCGTTTCCCGGAGATCATCATGCCCCGCCGCTTCGCACACTGCCTCTTCGCCCTCGCGCTCGCCGCCCTCGCGGGACCGTCCCGCGCCGACACGGTCTACGTGGTCAGCTTCACGACCGGTGAACTGGTGCGGTACGACTCCAACAACCCCGCCGGCACACGGACGCTGCTCACCGGATCGGGTTCGCTCGTCAAGCCCGGCGCCGTGGCGATCGGCCCCGACGGCAACGTCTACATCGGCGAGGACGGCGACGGGGCGACGTTCGCGCCGCGGGTTTCGAGGTTCGAGCCGGCGACCCTCACCCTCTCCACCGTCGTCGCCTTCGGTGGCTTCGAGGTATTCCCCGGCAGCCTCGCCTTCCAGGGCAACGATCTGCTCGTCGGACGCAATCCCTTCTTCAGCAACACCGGGCCGATCGTCCGGGTCTCGAACGCCACCGGCGGTACGATCTCCGTAAGCGACTACACGACGGGTGGCAGCCTCGCGAGCAGCCCCGGGGTGGCGCTCGCCGCGGACGGCCGGCTCTACGTGTCCAACCAGACCTACAGCTTCGGCACGGGGACCGCCAGCGGCCCGGTGAGCCGGTTCGATGCGGCGGGCTCTTTCCTGGGCGAGGTGATCGCGAGCGGCTCGAGCGGCCTCTCCGGACCGACCGGCATCGCCATCAGCGGCTCCACGCTCTACACGGCGAGCATCATGAACGGCACGATCCTGCGGACGAATCTGGCCACCGACGTGACCACGCCCTTCGCCTCCACCGGAAGCTCGTTCGAGGTGGGCGCCCTGGCCCTGCTCGCCGATGGCGGCCTGCTCGCCGGCAGTCCGTCGGGATCGGGCAACATCTACCAGTTCGGGGGCGACGGCACCCTGCTGGGCACGTACGCCTCGGGCCTTGGTCAGATCGGCGGCATCGCGACCGTCGCGGCCGTCCCGGAACCGGGCACGGCCGCGATCGCGGCCGGCGGCCTGATCGCCATCGTCTGGCGGGCCATGCGGCGTGGCGGCCGCCGTCAGCAGGCATGACGATTCGGCGGGCCGGTTTCACCATCGTCGAACTGCTCGTGGTCGTGGCGATCCTCGCCACGCTCGTCGGGCTGCTGCTGCCGGCCGTGCAGTCGGCCCGGGAATCGGCGCGGCGGACGAGTTGCACCAACAACCTCCGCCAACTCGGCCTTGCCGCGGCCAACCACGAATCGGGCCGCGGCCGGTTTCCGATCGGGGCCGAATCACGGCAGTGGGATCAGCGGCCCGACTTCCCCCACCAGTTCTTCCGCTGGTCGGTGCTCGCACACCTCTCTCCCTACTACGAGCAGGAGCAACTGCTCCGCGGGCTCGACCTCACCGTGCCGCTCTACACCGGGCTCACGCCCGACTCCGTCGCCCCGCAGAACAAATCGATCGTGAAGCTGACGGTGCCGCTCTTCCTCTGCCCGAGCGACGTGGGCGGCCCCGTCTCGGACCTCTTCGGGCCCACCAACTACGCGGGCTGCACGGGCAGCGGCGGCGGCGGCGGCACGCCCTTCGAGACCGACGGCATCTACGGCATCAACTCGCGAACTCGGCCCGGCGACGTGACCGACGGCCTCTCCAAGACGGTCGCCTTCTCGGAAAGCATCCTCGGCGCCGGTCCCAAGGGCGAGCGGAACCGTGGCTCGATCGACGCCGCCACCGGCTATGGTTTCACCTTCACGGCGCCGCTCACGGAGCCGGCCTGCGGCCGGCCCTTCTACTACAACTTCACCGACCTGCGGGGCTTTTCCTGGGCCAACGGCGAATACCGCACGACGCTCTACAACCACGCCCGCGGCCCCAACAGCGAGGTGATGGACTGCCTCGCGGCTCTCATGAGCTCGCCCGACCTCACCAGAATGTATGCCGGTTACGGCTGGCGATCCGCGCGGAGCCGGCATGGGGCCGGCGTGAATGTCGGCATGGCCGACGGCTCGGTACGTTTCGTGGAAGACAACATCGACGCCGACACGTGGCGCGGCTTGGCGACGCGGGCCGGCAACGAGGGGTATTGAGCGGTCGATCGCCGGGGGTGGCCCCGCTCCATACCGCCGCGGGTGCGACTACTGCGGGGGATAGGCCTTGCGGAGCCAGGCGAGCACACGGCGGATGTCGGCGGGAAGCGGGCTCGTGAACCGCAACTCCTCGCCCGAGACCGGGTGCACGAAGCCGAGCTCGGCCGCGTGCAGCATCACCCGCGGTGCCCGCGACTCGTCCTGCTTGCCGTCGCGGCGCGACGACGCATACACCCGCTCGCCGCACAAGGGATGCCCGCTCTCCGACATGTGGATTCGGATCTGATGCGTGCGGCCCGTCTCCAGGCGGCATTCGACGAGCGTGTAATCGTCGCCGAAATGCTCCACGGGAGTGACGTGCGTGGTCGCCTCCTTGCCGTCTTCTCCCTCGCCGCTCCCCCTCCGGCCGTCGCCGCGGTCGCGGACGAGGTTGGAGGTGATCGTTCTGGCCCTGGCACGGCCGACGACGATGGCGAGATAGCGCCGGTGGGTGGTGTGCATCCGGAACTGTTCCGCGAGGATGCGGCTCGCCGGCACATTGCGGGCGAAGACGACGAGGCCGCTCGTCTCGCGATCGATCCGATGCACCGCGCTCACGGGCGGGATCCGCCGGCGCTTCGGAGCGGGACGGCCCGCCACGGATCCGTAGCGGGCCGCGAGGTGCCGGCCGATCGCGTCGGGGACCAGTTCCTCGAGGGTGGGCTGCATCTGCTTGCGGCGGGCGGGCCACGAGAGCTCCTCGTGGTGCCTGGTGGTGGTCACTCCGGTCGGCTTGTCGACCACCACCACGTCGTCATCGACGTGGACGACCTTCACGTCATCCGCCTTCGGCGGCGCCGCGGCCGCGACCTCGAGCACCTTCACCACCTCTCCCTCCTTGAGCCGGCGGGCGGCGTCGATGCAGACGTTGCCGTGGACCAGCACGTGCCGCGACCGCACCAGTTTCTGGACCCGCGACCAGCTCGCCCCGCCGAGCCGGCTCCGCAGGAACGCCGCGAGGGTCTGGCCGCGTTCGGCGGGGGTCACGTGATGGGCTTGTCCGGGGTGCTGTTTCATGAGGCGGTGTGGGGAGCGGCACGCCGCCCGGGGTGGGGAGCGTCTTGACGTGCCAGGTGTCTGAATGAACTCGGTGCGGGAGAATCGGATGTTTTCGCCGGCTCCGTTGCCTCCGGTCCACCGGGACGTAGGGTTGGCCGCCGCGCATGCTGCGGGTCCCCTCGCCGAGGCGTTCCTGGGGGGGCCGCCGGCCCATGGTTTTCCATGGCTTCCCATGGGTTCTCACGGACTTTCATGCCGATGATACCTCCAATCGCTCCCGTTCGTTCGCAGAGCCCCCACGGATGGCCCATTCCGCGGCGGCGGGCGTTTTCGCTCGTGGAAATGCTCGTGGTGATCGCGATCCTCGGGACGCTCGTGGGCTTGGTGCTGCCGGCCGTGCAGCGGGTCCGCGAATCGGCTCGGTTGATCACGTGCGGAAACAACATCCGGCAGATCGCCCTCGGCGTCGGCTCCTACGAGTCGGCCCGCCGGTCGTTTCCCGCCGGTTCCGACGCGACACCGCACGAACCAGGCCTGCCGGAAGGCACGCAGCACGCCTGGTCGTCGGTGATCCTCCCCTCCATCGAAGAACAGGGCCTGGCCTCGCGGATCAACTACGCCATCCGCTGGGACGCCCCCGGTGGCAACGACATCGCATCCGATCAGGCCGTCTCGATCTACGCCTGCCCGAGCGGCATCGTGCCATCGGTGGGCAAAGCCGACTACGGCGGCGTCGCGGGATCGTGGATCGTCGAGGAAGGAGTCCCGTTCGCGGGCCCGGCCGGATTCACCAACGGCATCCTCTTCGCCGTCGATGCCGATCATCGGCCGGCACGGGCGGCGTCCGTGACCGACGGCCTCGGCCAGACGCTGCTCGTCGCGGAGGCGGTCGATCGCGGCATCGCCGGGGAGCCGGCCGACGATCCCAACGCGACCGGCCGCTGGGCGCGGATCAACTGCTTCGCGCAGAGCGCGTCGTTCATCAACACCCGCGGCAGCGACATCGCGAGCAACCACGTCGGCGGGGCCCAGACCGCCTTTGCCGACGGCCGCGTCGCCTTTCTCACCGACATGACGGAGCCGCGCGTTCTGGCGGCGATCTGCACCCGCAACGGCGGCGAGGCCGACGCCTCGTCCCGGGCGGACAAGTGATCGCCTCCGCGACGTGCGGTGGCGGGCGGCCGCGCGTTGCGACCGTCCGCCGCGAGGGATCGCGACACCATCCGCCGTGACCGAAGCCACTTCGGTCCAGGCGTTTTGCTCGGTTGTTTTTCCTCGAAGGGGTCACCCATGTTTCGCAGAAAATGTCTCGCCGCCCTGGCCGTCGTGGCCATGGGCTTCCTCGTCGCTTCCACGGCGCAGGCCGGCGCCACCGGCGGCGCGGTCGGTGTCAAGAAGACCGCCAACGTCAAGATCCAGAACGTCGGCGCGATCCCGACGTATGTCGTGATCATTCCCCAGGGGTTCGCGACACCGGTCACGGTCAATGATGCCAAGCGGCTCGGTGCCGTCCTGCTCGCTCCCAGCAGCAGGGCGATCTTCTATCCGGTGCCGTCCGGAAACGGAACCATCGCGGTCATCGACGCCAGTTCGGTTCCCCCGGCGGGGCTGCTGCCGCCGCCCGACGACACGGTCGCCTACTCGGTCCGCAAAGGGAAGATCGCCTACGCGAAGATCTTCTCGCCGGGACCGACGGTCGAAATCGTGCCGAAGTACTGAGCCGCCCGCTCGCCGGCGTTTTTCACGTGGACAAAGGTCATGGAAGACTTTTTCCACGGGCCGCGAAACACAGGATGCAATCAGGGCATGACGAGAGGCTTGCTCGGGTCGGTCACGCGGGCGCTGGCCTCGGCCACGGCGGCTGGTGCGGTCGCCGTTTTCCTGGCCGCGCCGTGGCTCGACCCGCGACTGGTGTGGTGCGAATGGCTCGGTGTGGCCGTCGCGCTGTTGCTCATCGACCACGTCCGCGGCTGGCGGGGCGAGGCGTGGACCCTGGCCTCGGCGGTCGCGGCGATCGCGATCGCGTTTCACTGGGCGCCGCAGGCGCTCGCCGCCGCGATGAACGCGGACGAACGGACCGGCCTCCTGGTCGCCACGCCGCTCGTGCTCTGGGATGCCGCCCGGCTGGCCATGCCGATCTGGTTCGCCGCGAGAATCACCCGCGATCCCCGCACCGCGTGGCTGCCGGCGGCCCTGACCGGCACTTTCACCGAAGCGTTCGTCCCCGCGGTCTTCCCCTGGAAACTCGGGTACGCGCAGGTCGGGTGGCCTGTCGTCATCCAGTCGGTTGACCTCCTGGGTCCGGAGTCAGCGACCTTCGTCCTCCATGCACACGCGGGGGCGATCGCATGGCTGATCCACACGGGCGTCACTCGATACCACGGTTCACCGGCGGTCTCACGAGGCCGGCCCCCCTCGATCTCCCCGCCGCCGATCAGCCTGCTCGCCATCGCCGTGTGTGCCGCCAATCTGGCCTACGGCAGCGCTGCGCTGAACTCCTGGGACGACCGCGTCGCCAAGGCGGCGACCTGCTCCGTCCTGCTCGTTCAGGCCAACCCCGAGGACGAGGATGGCATCGACGCCCTGCGGAGGCTCACCCGCGCGGGCTGCTCCGCCACGGCGGTCGTGCCGGATCTCGTCTGCTGGCCGGAGTGCAGCGGCGGCTCCTACGAGGCGACGCTCGACTCGCTCGCGGACGCCGATCGCGTCGCCGGGCACTCACGAGCGCCGTATCGTGGCCTGCGGCCGCTCGCCGCCCCCGCCTGCCCGTTGCTCTTCGGCGGAAAGACCTACAGTGGCCATCCGGACCGGCCGGAGTCCCTGCACCAGACGGGCATCCTGATCGATACCACGGAAACCATCCGGGGCCGCTACCACAAACGGCACCTGATGCCCTTCGGCGAATACCTGCCGGGCAGCGGCTTCGTGCCGGAGATCTCGCTCTACTTCCCCATGGCGGACGAGTTCACCGCGGGCAGCGAGCCGTGTGTCCTGCAGTGCGGCACCGGGCCGCGACTGGGCGTGATGCTCTGTTACGAGGACATGGTGCCGGAGGCCGCCCATTCGCTCGCGCGGGCAGGGGCCGCCGTGCTCGTGTCACTGATCAACGGTTCGGCGTTCACGCAGCCGCTGACACTCGCGCAGCATCGGATGCTCGCCCAGCTGCGGGCCGTCGAGTGCCGGCGCTGCCTGCTGCGCTGCGCGGCCACGGGCGAGACCTGCCTGATCTCGCCCACCGGCAGGGTGCTCGCGATGCTCGAGCCGCAGACACGTGGCGTGCTGGCGGCCGACGTGCCGCTCCTCGACGCGACCACTCCCGCGATCTGGATTGGAAACGCCTGGCCGGCGGCCTGCGGAGGCGGAGCGCTGGCGCTGGCCCTGGGGCGACGACGTCGCGGTCATTCCGCCGGTTGAGCCGATGCCGCTGCCCGCGAACCGGGCCGCCTTGACCGGTTTTCCGGCGGTTTTAGACTCTCACAGGAGGTCGCGGCTTTCACGCCTCCGTCGTTTCCACGTCGAGAGGACTTCTGAACCGTGCCCGGCACCTGCGTCATCGGTCTGCAATGGGGCGACGAGGCCAAAGGCAAGCTCGTCGATATCCTCACGGAAGACCACGATATCGTCGTCCGTTACCAGGGTGGTGCCAACGCCGGTCACACCGTCGTCTCCGGCGGCCAGACCTGGAAACTCTCCATCATCCCCAGCGGCATCCTCCGCGACCGGGTCGCCTGCGTCGTGACCGGAGGGGTGGTTCTCGACCCGGCCAAGGTTCTCGAGGAGATGGACGGCCTGGAGTCGCGGGGCATCCGGATGGAAGGCAAGCTCCAACTCAGCGATCGGGCGCACGTCGTCTTTCCCTGGCACGTCGTCGAAGACCGCCTGCTGGACGGAAGCCTTTCCGGCGG
The DNA here is from genome assembly GCA_005773625.1 of Planctomycetaceae bacterium. GTDB lineage: Bacteria > Planctomycetota > Planctomycetia > Pirellulales > UBA1268 > QWPN01. The sequence continues at coordinate 9,485 of SXHR01000071.1, forward strand.
CGGAGCGATCGGCACCACGGGCCGGGGCATCGGGCCCTGTTACCGCGACAAGGTGGGCCGGGCGCTCGCGATCCGGCTGGGTGACCTCTACCGCGACGACTTCCGCGCGAAGGTCGAACACGTGGTGGACTTCAAGAACCGGCTGTTCTCCAGCTGGCCCTCCGGCACCGCGGCACCGCTCGACGCCGCCGCGATCCACGCCCAATACGCCGCCTACGCCGAGCGGCTGCGGCCCCACGTCGCCGACACCAACGCCTACCTGCTCGATGCCGTCGAGCAGGGGAGCCGTCGGCTCTTCGCGGGCGCGCAGGGTGCCCTCCTCGACATCGACCACGGCACGTTTCCCTTCGTGACGAGCAGCAACTCGTCGGGCGTGGGCGTGGCGAGCGGATCGGGCGTGCCCGGTCGTTGGATCGATCGCGTGATCGGGGTGGTGAAGGCCTATTCGACGCGTGTCGGCGGCGGACCGCTCCCCACGGAGCAGGACAATGCGACCGGAATGCATCTCCGCGAACGCGGCCGTGAGTACGGCACCGTGACGA
>SXHR01000072.1:0-3039 GCA_005773625.1 Planctomycetaceae bacterium
ACGAGTCGACCCCGAATACGCCGATCGTCACTCCCGCGGCGGTGCCCGAGCCGTCGGCGATCGCCGCGGCTGGCGTGGCCGCGCTGGCCCTCGGCGCCGGGGCGATTCGGAAGGCTCGACGGTGCCGCAAGGCGGAGGCCGCCAGCTGAGCGTGACTGCCGGCCAAGGCCTGGTGGGCGATGCCTGATCCGGTGAAGCGAAAACTCCTGCTCGTGGGCTGGGACTCGGCCGACTGGAAGATCATCCAGCCGCTGATCGACTCCGGCGCCATGCCGGGCATCGGCCGGATCGTCGAGGAGGGCGCGAGCGGCAACCTCACCACGCTCGAGCCGCAGCTCTCGCCGATGCTCTGGACGAGCATCGCCACGGGCAAGATGGCCTACCACCACGGCGTGCCGGGGTTCACGGAAGTGGACCCCGGCACCGGCCGCGTGGTGCCCGTGTCGGCCGCCACGCGGAAGTGCCGCACGCTCTGGGAGATCCTCGGCGACCGGGGCCTGCGGAGCCACGTGATCTCCTGGTTCGCCACCCACGGCGAGCGGGATTTCGACGGCTGCATGGTGTCGAACATGTTCGGCCACGTGCCGAACGTGAAGCCCGACACAGACCCGGCCGACTGGCCGCCCCCGCCGCCGGGCACCTACTGGCCCGAGTCGCTCGCTGCCGCGATGAACGACCTGCGGGTGAGCCCGCACGACCTCGATCCCGAGGAGGTGATCCGCCTCTTCGTACCCGAGGCCCACACGGTCGATCAGGCGAAGGATCAGCGGCTGTGGATGCTCGCCGGGAAGCTCGCCGAGGCCTTCTCCGTGCACGAGGCGGTCACGCACGTGCTCACGAGCGATCCCGACTGGAACCTCTGCGCCGTCTACTACCGCACGATCGACGAGATCAGCCACATGTTCATGCCCTACCATCCACCGCGGATGGCGGGCATCCCCGAGGCCGACTTCGAACTCTATCGGCACGTCGTCACCGGCATCTACCGGCTACACGATCTGTTTCTGCAGCGGCTCGTGCAGCTCGCCGGCCCCGACGCGGCCGTGATGGTGGTCTCCGATCACGGCTTCCACTCCGATCACCTGCGGCCGAAGTTCACGCCTCGGGTGCCCGCGGGCATCACCGTCTGGCACCGGCCGCAGGGCGTGTTCGCGGCCGCAGGCCCCGGCTTCAAGCGCGACCAACTCGTGTTCGGCGCCCGGCTGCTCGACGTGGCCCCCACGATCCTCCACTTCTTCGGCCTGCCGGTCGGGGCCGACATGGAGGGCCGGGTGCTCGAGGATGCCTTCGAGACGCGGCGGCCCGTGGAGACCGTGCCCACCTGGGAACTGGCCAATGCCCCGCGGCGCGAGCGGACCGGGCTCGACGCCGAGGCCGACAAGGCCCTGCTCGAGCAGTTCGTGGCCCTCGGCTACATCGAGGAGATGCCCGACGACCCCGGGCAGGCGGCCGCCGAGACGAACCGCGAGAACGACTGGAACATGGCCCGGGCGCTGATGCACGGGCAGCGATTCGAGGAGGCCCTGCCCTTGCTCGAGTCGTGCTTCCACGCCGCACCGTACCGCGCCGACGTGGCGCAGGTGCTCGCCACCTGTCAGATGCAGCTCGGTCTGCTCGACCAGGCCGACGCCACGATCGACCGGGCCCGCGAGACGTTTGGCCGCACCGAGCAGGCCGACCTTGTGAAGGCGTCGATCGCAATCCAGAAGGACGACTTTCATGCGGCCCTAAAGGCCCTCGACCGCGTGCGGCAGAAGATGCCCGACGAGCCGCAACTGCTGCTCATGCTCGGCCGGTGCCACGCCGCCCTCCGCCGCTGGCCAGACGCCGAGGATGCCGTCGCTCGGCTGCTGACGGCCGACCCGCATTCGCCGCAGGGCCATCTGCTGCTCACGCGGATCCGGCTCCATACGAACCGCGCCGCCGAAGCGGCGGATTCCGCCCTCGACGCGATCGGCCTGCAATACGGCAACCCGCGTGGCCACTTCCTCCTCGGCATGGCCCTCGCGCAGGACGAGCGGCTGGAAGAGGCGGTCCGTCCGCTCACCAACTGCCTCCAGCTGGCACCGGAGTTTCTTCAGGCCCGGAGGCTCCTGAGCCGCGTCTACCGCCGGCTCGGGCGGCCCGCGGAGGCGGCAGTGGAGGAGGCCCAGAGCTTCGAGACGATGCGGCGGGTGCGCGAGCGGCAGCGGGTCCGCGAGGCCGATGTCCGCGCGGCGGCCGAGGCCCGGGCGGCGGTGCGGGCGGAGCAGGATCGCCTTGTGCAGGCCGACGCGGACCGGAAGGCCGCCGAACTCGCCGCGATCGAGCCGCTCGACCTGCTCGTGGTGTCGGGCCTGCCGCGGTCGGGCACGTCGCTGATGATGCAGATGCTCCGTGCCGGCGGCATCGAGCCGATGACCGATGGCACCCGCAAGCCCGACGACGACAACCCCGAGGGCTACTGGGAGTGGGAAGACGTGAAGAAACTCCCGAAGAACCCGCGGCTCATCGAGCAGGCGGCGGGCAAGGCGGTGAAGGTGATCTCGGCCCTGCTGCCGAGCCTCCCGCCGCCCCACCGCTACACCGTGATCTACATGGTGCGGCCCGTGGAGCAGGTGGTCGATTCCCAGTGGGCGATGCTCGCCCGGCAGGGGCAGAATCCAAAATCGGAGAAGCGGCACCTCGTCGAGGTGCAGGAGCACCACAGCCGCCAGATCCGCGCCGCGCTCGCCGCGAGCGACCGGGTCACGCTCGTGGAGGTGTCGTATCCCGACCTCGTGGCCGATCCGGCCCCGGTGATCGCCCGGCTCGCGGAAGTCCTCGCGGGCCGCTTCCAGGCATCACCAGCGGTGGCCGCGTGCGTGAAGCCGGCCCTGCATCGCAACCGCTGAGCGGCACCGATTGACGATGCTCCACGCAGTCTCGTATGACTGCTGCAAGCCGCTCCGGAGTGGAGCCGGCTTCGTGTCCGGGCGATCAGCGCAGCATCGCCCGGCGTCTCCAGGAGGCGATCATAACGAAGCCCCCGGTGTATGCGGCCATCGATGGCCCCATCGT
>SXHR01000073.1:0-8754 GCA_005773625.1 Planctomycetaceae bacterium
AGCCGAAGACGAGCGCCTCGCTGCTCTCCGGGGCGTATTCGAACGAGGGGTCGTTGATCACGAGCTTTTCGAGCGCGTCGCGGAGCTCCTCGAAGTTTTCGCCCTCGCTCGGATAGAGGCCGCAGTAGACCATCCGCTGTGGCGGCTTGTAGCCGGGCATCGGGGCCGCGGCGTGGTCGCCGGGGATCGTCACCGTGTCGCCGATGTGAACCTGCTTCACGTCCTTGATGTTGCAGACGAGATATCCCACCTGCCCCGCCGAGAGAGCGTCGCAGGCCCGCCGCTGCGGCACGAACTGGCCCAGCTCCAGCACCTCGTGGGTGACACCGGTCTCGAGGAAGCGGATCTTCTGCCCCTTGGTGATCGTGCCGTCGATGAGCCGCACGTAGGTGATCGCGCCGCGGTAGCTGTCGTAGTGGCTGTCGAAGATCATCGCCCGCAGGACGGCGTCGGGATCGCCCTTGGGGGGCGGGATGCGTTCGATGATCGCCCCGAGCAGGTCATCGATGCCGATGCCCGTCTTGGCGCTCGCCTTGATGACGTCCGCCGAATCGATCGCCAGGCTCTGCTCCATCTCGAGCAGCACGTCGTCCACCCGGGCGTGGACGAGATCGACCTTGTTGATCACCGGCACGATCGCGAGATCGAGGTTCATCGCGGCGAAGGCGTTGGCCACGGTCTGGGCCTCGACCCCCTGGAAGGCGTCCACGAGCAGCACCGCTCCCTCGCAGCAGGCCAGGCTGCGGGAGACCTCGTAGTGAAAGTCCACGTGGCCGGGGGTGTCGATGAGGTTGAGCTCGTAGACCTCCCCCTGATGCCGGTATTCCATCCGCACGGCCCGGGCCTTGATGGTGATGCCCCGCTGCCGCTCGAGCTCCATATCGTCGAGCATCTGCTCCTTGAGCTGCCGTTTTTCCACCGTTCCGGTGGATTCGAGAAGCCGGTCGGCGAGCGTGCTCTTGCCGTGGTCGATGTGGGCGATGATCGAGAAATTGCGAATGTGTTTGCAGTCCATGGGAGGATTGTACCGTTTTCCGGCCGTCGTTCCGGGATGGATGCCGCCGGCGGCCGTTCCGCGGCCCACGCCTGACCCGCCGGCGGGTGGGTGATCGGGCTTGCCCCGCCATCCACGAGCATGAACGGCAGGCTGGCGGGGAGCCCGGACCGGAAGCCGGATCAGGCGTGCTTTCGCCGGTGGTCGAGCCGGGCAAGGCCGGCGGCACCGATCGCGCCGGCATCACCGCCGAGGGTGGCGTAGCGAATCGTCGTGCGCCGCACGAGCACCTCGAACGTGCGCCGGTGCACCTCCGCACGGACACGATCGATGAACATCCGGCCCAGCGGATGCTCGTCGCGGCCGAAGGTCATCGCCCCGCCGATCACGACCGCCTCGGGATCGATCGTGTGCATGAGCGTGACGATGCCGATGCCGAGCCAGCGGGCCGCCTCCATGATCACGCCGAGCGCCAGGGAGTCGCCCGCGGCCGCCTCGCGGGCGATCAGGATCGGCGAGAGCGGCTCGCCGGCGGCGACGGCCTCGGCGAGGGATCCGGTGCCCCCGGCCGCAAGCGCCTCGGCGGCCATCGATTTCACCGAGGTGGCACTGGCATAAGCCTCGAGATGGCCCGGCTGGCCGCACGGACACGTCCGAGCCTCGGGCGACGGATCGACGATGATGTGCCCGCATTCGGACCCGTGGCTGTGGGCCCCCTCCACGTTGACATCGCCGATGATGATCCCCCCGCCCACGCCGGTGCCGAGCGTGAGCAGCACGAGCGACGACGAACCGCGGGCTGAACCGACCCAGAACTCGCCGTACCCGGCGGCGTTGGCGTCGTTGGCAAACGTGACCGCGTGGCCGCTGTGGGCGGCCACGCGGTCACGCAGCGGAAAGTCATCCCAGCCCGGCAGGTTGCCCGCCCGGACGATCCTCCCCGCGGGGATGTCGAGCGGACCGGGCGATCCCAGGCCCACGCGGGCGAGGTCGGCCGTGGCGACCCCCGCAAGCGACGCCAGCGTGTGCACCGCGCGGCCCCTGCGGGCGGCCGCATCTTCCGGCCCACGGGTCGCATGCGTCGGCTCGGTGTGGAAGGCCACGAGCCGCCCTTCGTCATCGACGAGTGCGGCCTTGATGTTGGTGCCGCCGAGATCCACGCCCGCATACAGCGGTTGGGTCGCCTCGGCGAGCGGCAGGAGATCCCGGCCGGAGTCGCTCATTCCGGCAGACGGCTCGTTTCGACCGTCGGCGTCGGGCCGGTGCAGGCCTTCATGAACTCGACCAGATCGGCCTTCTCCTCCGCAGTGAGCCGGAGGGGCCGGATCTTCTCGCTGAGGTGGGGATTCGGGTGACCGCCCTTGTCGTACCACTCGACCACCTCCTCGAGCGTGGCCACCGAGCCGTCGTGCATGTAGGGGGCCGAGAGGGCCACGTTCCGCACCGTCGGCGTCTTGAAGGCGCCCGTGTCCTTCTCGTCCTTCGTGACCACGAACCGGCCGAGGTCGGGCTTCTCCTGATCCATGCCGACCCCGAGATTGTGGTACTGCTCGTCGGCGAGGTTGGCGCCGACGTGGCAGGCGGTGCAGTTGCCCTTCTCGGTGAAGAAGATGTCCCGCCCCCGCTTCGCCGAATCCGACATGGGTTGGGCCTCGGCGGCGGCCGTGGCCGCCTTGAACTTCGCCGCGAGTTCGGGATCGTCGGCGATGTCCTCCGCGTCGATCCCTGCGAACGACCGCAACTGTTCACCGAAATCGTAGGGCGAGGGGGCCGTGACGAGCACCCGCTCGAAGGCGGCGATCGCCTGACCCACCCGGTCGATGGTGAGCTCGCCGAAGACCATGTCGAACTGCTTCTTGTAGACGGGGTTTTCCGAGAGCCGCTTGACGACGCCCTCGTGCGTGAAACCCATCTCGATCGGATTCTGGATCGGCCCCACCGCCTGGGCCTCGAGCGAATCGACGCGCCCATCCCAGAACTGCTTGCCCGAGAGAATCCGGTTGTACGACACCGGCGAGTTGCGGCCGCCGAGCTGGCCGCGGATACCGACACCGGTCTTCGTATGGGCCGAATAGCCTTCGGTCGGACTATGACAACTCGCACAACTCACGGTCGAATCGGACGAGAGTCGTGGATCGAAGTAGAGCTGCCGCCCGAGTTCGATCTTGGCACGAGTGAGCGGATTGGTGTCGAGTCCGGTGATCTGCGCGGCACCCTGGGAAAGCCCCAGGGGCAGCACCGGCTCGAGCACGCTGAAGTTTCTGGGGTCGGCCAGCCAGGCGTCGATTTCCGCCAGCGTGATCGGGCCTGAGCCGGGCACGCCCGCGGTGAGCGCGGGCTCGCCCAACGCGACCTTCTCCGGCGCGACCTGCTCCGGCGCGACCTGCTCCGGCGCGACCTTCTCCGGCGCGACCTGCTCCGGCGGTGCGGCGGCGGCGGCGTCGATCGCCCGATCGGCGGCGGCGGTCCGTTCATCGACCTCCTTCCGCGACTCGTCGATCGTCTGGGAGGCCGATGCGGCGGCCGGCGGGTTCACGGCCGCCGGTTCCATCTCGATGGTCTCGATCTCCACGATGTCTTCGCGGGCGATCGGGCCGCCCGCAGGTGAGCAGCCGATCGCGATCCCGGCCGAGAGGACCGCCAGGAGAGCCAGAGGACGACCACACCAGGCGGCGGGTCGTGAAGACATGTCGCACATGCAGATGGACACGTAAAACCTCACTCGGGGGTGACTCGGCGGGTGTCGTGCGGTAAACCGCGTGAGCATTATAAGTGCTTCGAAACAGGCGAACAGTCGCTTCCGCCCCGGCCGCCGGACGACCCGATCCGCCTACCGGCGGCCGATGAAATCGGGGGTCACCAGCCATTCCAGTTCCCCGGGCTGGCCCGGGCCGTCATCGAGGGCGATCGCCGCCACCGCCCCTTTCTGCATCCTGACCCCCGCCGAACCGTCTCCGATCGACCTCGCGATCAGTCGGCCGACGCACGGCGCGTGCCCCACCCAGGCCACGCTGGCCGCATCCTGACGGATCGTCCACTCCACCAGTTTGTGCCAGTCGGATCCCGGGGCGAGCGGCTCGACGACCTCGATTCGGGGCCGCCGCGGAAGTTCAGCGGCGAGGATTTCGGCGGTTTCCATCGTTCTCACGAGCGGACTGGTGGCGATGACGTCGATCTCCATGCCTCCGCGGACGAGTCGGCGGACGAGTCGGGCGAATCGCTTGCGACCCTTGCGGGTCAGCCGTCGCGAGTGATCGCCACCATCGGCCGAGAGATCCTCGGCCGTCGCGTGCCTGACGACATACAGTCGGGTCGTGATCATGCTCATGGGGGCGATTGTGGCGGCCGCTGCCGCGGCGGGCAAGGCGGCGGCATTCCGTCGCCATGCCACGACCGCGAACGTGGGGCGCCGCCCTCCACCTCGCCGACATCCGCTTCAGGCCCGCCGCCAGAGCTCGTCCCAGCCGCAGCCCTCCCGGTGCACGGCCGCCGCCGCCTCGTCCCTCCAGCGGGCGGCATCGACGGGATATCCCGCGGTCGGTCCGAGCCCCGGCTGACGCGAGCCCCAGAAGGCGTTGAATGCGTGCATCGAAATCTCGCGGACATACTTCGCCGTCATGCTCGCCACCGCGACCGGCAGCCGCGATTCACCCCGCACGCAAAACTCGAAACGACACGACGCATCGGGCGCGAGATACACCGACCGCTCCGGGGTTTCCTCGACGACCTGCACGAGCGGAGCCCCGACCGCCCGCGACACGAGCGGCGCGTACCGGCGCCGCCCGCCGTGACGGTCGCACCACACGACCACCGGCTCGCTCCGCGCCCCGGCCGCGAGCGGCGCCGCGAGGCCGAGCGTGGCCTGGGAAAGGATGTCGCTCTTGTTGAGGCCCGCGGCCAGCAGCCGGTTGAACTCCCCCGGCTGGATGACCCGGCAGCGGACCGTCACGAGCGTCACACCCCACGCAGCCAGGGCTTTTGCGGCGCGGCCGGCGATCTCCAGGCAGTCGGCCGCGGCGGATTCGCGCGGGAGCGGGAGCGTGTCGCGCACGGCCGCCTCGGGCGGGCCCGACTCGCGGTCGTGGGCGGCGGTTGAATCGGGCGCGAGCTCCCGCCATGCCGCCGGCACACTCCCCGTCGCCAACGCGAGTCCGGCCACCGCGCCGCGTTCGAGCGCCGCAAACCCGGCGCCGCCGCGGAAGATCCGCTTGGAATCACCCCACAGCGGCCCCGCCGCCGCGGCGGAGCGGGCGAAGGCCTCCTCGAGCAGGGCCGGGTCGGCGCCGGCGTTCACCCGCCAAGCCGTGGCGGCCACGACGAGCGGTCCGAGGTTCGGGCCGTAGCCCGCCTCGTCGGTGCCGATCACGAGCGTCATGCCTGCGACCCGGGGGGCGGTGGCCACTGCCGGCAGTATTCGTAGATGGCGATCGCCGCCGATGTCGCCGCGTTGAGGCTGTGCGGCAGGCCGGCCATCGGAATCTCCGCCACGCGGTCGAGACGGTCGAGCTCGTCCTGCTCGAGCCCCGTCCGTTCATTGCCGATCACGAGCACGGTGCGGCTCGCGAAGCCGAAGGTGAACAGGCTCTCCGAGCGGGTGGTCTGCTCGAGTCCGACCAGTTCGTAACCCTCCGCCCGCAGCCGGTCGAGCACCGGCGGCAGGCTGCGATGCACGGCGACCTCCACCGATGCGGCGCCGTCTCGCGCGATCCGGCCATGAACGCCGGCGGCGCCGCAGGCCACGACCCGGGCGATGCCGAAACAGCCGCAGGTCCGTACGATATGGGAGAGGTTCACATGGCTCCGCATGGCCGCGCAGGCCACGATCAGTTCGCGGGCCGACGCGAGCTGCTCGGGAGGCTTGTGACGGATGTGTTCGAACCGCGGCATGGCACTGGGGTCTTGAAGCACGAACTGCGGAGCGGGAACTGGATGAGCGGATTGTGCGGCCGGCGAACGACACTGCAAACCCTCGCCATCATGCTGGCGGGCTGCGGCTGGCTTTGTGACGGCGGGATGCCACCGGCCCTGGGCGAGGCGGAGGGGGGCGACGTCGGCCTGGAAATCGTCGATCACGAGGGCCTCCTGGCGGCCGTGGCGGCCCACAGGGGCAAGGTCGTGGTGCTCGACTGCTGGAGCACGTCTTGCCCGCCATGCGTCAAGGAGTTTCCCCGGCTCGTCTCGCTCGCCGCCGCCCATCCCGACCGGATCGCCTGCCTGTCGCTGGCCTTCGATTACGAGGGAATCGGCACCCCCGAGGAGTCGCTGCCTCGCGTCCGCGGATTCCTCGAACAGGTCGGGGCCGGCGACGTGTGCAACATGCTCTCCCGCGAGGAGGCCGACGTGATGTACCGCAAACTCGACCTGACGAGCGTGCCGGCGGTGTTCATCTGGCGGCCCGACGGCTCGCTCGCCACGCGGTACGACGACGACTTCGCCTCGAAGACGCTCGGCAGGCCCTTCACCTACGACGATGTCGAAGCGACGGTGCGGCAACTCCTGGACGCTCCCCAGCCCTGAGCTTCTGTCACCCCGCGCCCGAGCCGCTGCAGCGGCTGGTTGAGGGCGTTACGCGAGGGGCGGTAGACTCCCTGTCTTCCCGCGGAAACGAAGCCGTTGCCGCATCCGTGTTTCCGCTTTCCGCTGGAGCGCCCGCATGTCGTCGGTTTCTCGTCGCGGCACGGCGTCCGCCGACATCGTCCGCAATCCTCTGGCCGGCGGTCGCGAGACGGTCGAGTCGATCGTCGTGGCCTTCACGCTGGCGCTGCTCTTCCGGGCGTTCGAGGCCGAGGCGTTCGTGATCCCCACCGGCTCGATGGCGCCGACGCTGATGGGCCGGCACAAGGATCTCACCTGCTCCTCCTGCACCGCCGAGTTTCGCGTGGGCGCCAGCCAGGAATGGGACGAGGCGGCGGGGCGGGTGCGGCCCGACAGGCTCGTGCCCAAGGCCCGCTGCTTCAACTGCGGCAACGAAATGTCGCTCGCGATCGGCCGTGGCCAGCCCGACCCCCGCTATCCCTCCTTCAACGGCGACCGGATCCTCGTCGACAAACTGGTCTACGACTTCGCCGAGCCCCGGCGCTGGGACGTGGTCGTCTTCAAATATCCAGAAGACGCCAAGACCAACTACATCAAGCGGCTCGTCGGCCTGCCGGGCGAGACGGTGTTCATCGCGGGGGGCGACATCTGGACGAGTACGGACGACGCCGAGCCGGTCATCGCCCGCAAGCCCCCGAAACGACTCCTCGCGATGCTGCAGTGCGTGCATGACAGCCGGCACGTGTCGGAGGAACTCGTCAGGGCCGACTGGCCGACCGCGTGGGCCGACTGGGTCGCGGCCGGCGGCGGCCGCTGGACGACGGACGACGACGGCCGGTCCTTCGCGGCGACCTGCGCCGCGGGCGAATCTGCCGAACTCCGCTACCGGCACCTGCTCCCCTCCGGCGAAGACTGGCGGACCATCCGCGCGGGCGGCCGTCCTCGGCCCACGCCGCAGCCGGTGCCGGTTGACGACTTCCAGCCCTACAACACCAATCCCGCCCGACTGCATCCGGTGGGCGACCTCGCCGTCGAGATGGTCCTCGAGAGTCGCTCCACGGGGGGCGTCGTCGAGCTCGATCTCGTCGAAGCGGCCGCACGCCATCGGCTCACGATCGATCTCGCCGACGGTGCCGTGCGGTTGCTGATGGCCGGCCGCGACGCGAGCGACGCGGCGACGGCTTCGACGCCGCTTCGTGGCAGGGGCTCTTGGAAGATCCTCTTCGCCAACGTGGACGACGAGCTTTCGCTCTTCGTCGATGGCCGCACGATCGTCTTCGACGGCCCCTCCAGTTGGGCGCGGCCGATGCCGCAAACCCCGCCGCAGGCCGGCGCCGCGGCGGCCGAACCGGGCTCGGCGGAGGCGAGCGACCTGGCGCCGGTGGGCGTGCGGGCCCTGGCCGCGGACGTGCGGGTGACCGATCTGCGGGTGCTCCGCGACATCTATTACATCGGCGCGGTGGACATCGATCGCAACAGCATGATCATGGAAGAGGATGTCCTCGGCTTTCCGCTCCGCTCCGACCAGTTCTTCATGCTCGGCGACAACTCGGCCGCCAGCAAGGACAGCCGCCTGTGGCTCACGGGCCACCACGTGGACCGCCGGCTCCTGATCGGCCGGGCGCTGGCCGTCTGGTGGCCCCATGCCGTGCCGGCCAAGTGGAGCGTTCCCCTGCGGTTCCGGGGCTGGGATTTGCGATTGCCCTCGTGGCCCAACTTCGGGAGGATGCGGTTCGTGCGGTGAGCGGCCCCGTCGGCCGGCCGCGCCCGGGCCGTACCGATGGAGTGGGACGGATGTCGCTCTTGAGTGTCGAAGGCCTCGTCAAAAACTACGGCCGCCGCCGGGTCGTCGATGGCGTGGATTTTCACGTCGAGGAGGGGGAGATCGTCGGCCTGCTCGGGCCCAACGGCGCCGGCAAGACGACCACCTTCCGCATGTCGTGCGGCATGATCGACCCCGACGCGGGGAAGGTCACCCTCCAGGACAAGGACGTCACCAACTGGCCGATGTACAAGCGGTCCCGCAAAGGGGGCATGGGCTACCTCGCCCAAGAGTCGAGCGTCTTCCGCAAGCTCTCCGTGCAGAACAACCTGCTCGGCGTGATGGAGATGCTCGGCATGAACCGCAAGGAACGTCGTCGCCGCTGCGACGAGCTGCTCGAACAGTTCGGCGTCACGAAGCTCCGCAAGGCGAAGGCCCAATCCCTCTCCGGCGGCGAGCGGCG
>SXHR01000074.1:0-6435 GCA_005773625.1 Planctomycetaceae bacterium
CCAGCGGGATGGACCCCGTCGGTGCGCGACAGATCAAGGACCTGATCGCGACGCTCGCCCGCCGCGGCAAGACGGTCCTGCTCTGCTCCCACCTGCTGTCCGACGTCGAGGACCTCTGCGACCGCGTGGCGATCATGTATGGCGGCAGGATCCGCTCCGCGGGCACCTGCGACGAGCTGCTGGAGCAACGGCATGCGACCGTGCTCGAGGCCGGTGACATGCCCGAGTCGGTGGTGGCCGAGGTGCGGCAGGTGCTCGACCGCCACCACATTCCGCTCACGAAGGTCGAGCATCCGCGGCGTTCGCTCGAAAGCCTGTTTCTGGAGGTGGTCGAGCGGGCCCGGTCGGAGGGCGTCCGCACGTTCGGGGCCGGCGCCGGCGGGCCGGTGGCCGGGTTTCTGGCCGACGATGCCGGCGGCCAGCCGGCGGCGGCAGCCGGCACGGAGGGCGTCGATGCCGGCCTGATCGACAGCCTGACACGGCGTTAGCATGGCTCCACGCTCCACGATCTTCCGACGTTGGATGGTGTTGCCGCTCGGCCTGGCCGCGCTGGCGGCCTCCGCGGCCCTGCTCTGGTGGACGGGGCGGCCGGTCGCGGCCACGGCGGTGGCCGGGGCCGCGGGGCTCGTCGGCGGATTCCTGCTCGGCATCATCCTCTTGCGGGCAGTCCTGTCGCCCGGCAACGGCGTCATCGGTGTGGCCAGGGCGGTGGTCGAGGAGGCGGTGGGCACCCGCCTTCCCCTGATCCTGCTGATGCTCGTCGTGATGGGTCTACCGGCCCTGCCGCTCGTGCTCGATCCCACCGAGCGGCTCGAATACCGCATGCAGTTCTTCCTCAACTGGGGCCTCTCGGGAACCGGTTTTCTGCTCGCCATGGTCACGCTCGTGCTCGCCTGTGGCAGTGTCTGCGGCGACATCGACACCCAGCGAATCCACATGACGCTCGTCAAACCGATCGAGCGCTGGCAGTATCTTTTCGGGAAATGGCTCGGCATCGTCCTGCTCGATCTCCTGCTCGTCGGCCTCGCGGGACTCGGCATCTATGCCTTCACCCAGGCCCTGCGGCGGTCCCCGGAACTGGACCGGGCCGATCGGAGGGCGGTCGAGCAGGAGGTGCTCGCCGCCCGGTCATCCACCCGCCCGCAGCATCCGCAGGGGGACGATTTCAACAAGGCGATCGCCGCCGCGACCGCCAGGATGGAGAAGGACGATCCCTCGTCGTTCGCCGCCGATCCGGCGGGAGCCAGGCGACGGATCCGCTCGCAGCAGGTGCTCGAGTGGCACACCGTCCGGCCCGACGTCGTCTCGAGCTATCTGTTCACCGGCCTCGGCCGCGCCAGCAGGGATTCGCAGCCGCTCCAGCTGCGGCTCAAGCCTTTCGCCAACAACGCCAGCATCGACCGGGCCGAGGTCAGGTTCGCGATGTGGCTCAATGAGAAGCCGTTTCCGATGCGCGATGGGAAGCACGAGGAGTTCACCTTCACCAGCGCCACGTTCCATACCATCGCCCTGCCGTCGTCGGTCATCGCCGACGACGGCCGGCTCCTGGTGACCATCGCCAATCGCAACCTCGTGCCACCGGGCGAGACCGAGGCGACGAGCATCTCGTTCTCCCCGGGGAAGGGGCTGGAGGTGCTCGCGCGGGTCGGCGGATTCGAGGCGAACTTCCTGCGGGCGATGGTGCTCGCCTGGGCCAAACTCGCGATGCTTGCCGCGGCGGCGCTGGCGGCCGCGGCCTGGCTCGGCTTCCCGGTCGCCGTGCTCACCGGAATGATGGTCTACGTGTCGGCGAGCGCCCGGGGCTTTCTCGCCGATGCCATCGACATCTACACCGGGCTCGACGCGGCCGACGCGTCGTTCACTGCGATGGTGCGACTGCGGGCGTCGCTGCTGCTCGAACGGCTCAACAAACTCGAGCTCTGGGACGCCGCCAAGACGGTCTCCTCCTCCTGCGCCGACGGATTCCTGGCCCTCGTGCCTTCGTTCGGCGCCCATGACGGCGTCACCCAGCTCGCCACGGGGCGGCTGATCTCGTGGGCCGACGTGGGCTGGGGCCTGCTCGTGCTGGCGGTCGCCTACCCGCTCGTTCTGCTCGCCGTCGGCTGGTTTCTGCTCGAGCGCCGCGATCTGGTGAATGTCTCGGGCTCCTGAACACCACTTTCCAACCACGATGAACACCGATCGCTTCGCCACCCCGGTCGCCCTGCTGCTGCTCGTTGCCTGCGGTGGCGGCGCCGTCTGGTCGGCGTCGGCGGTGCAGCGGCAGCGACGGGAGCTGGAGCTCGTGGAGTCGATCGGCGACACCGAGGGCATGCCCCCCCACGTCGCGCTCGTGACCGCGGCCCTCGGCACCTTCCGCGGGCTCGCCGTCGACATCCTCTGGGCCCGCGCCGATCACCTGCAGACCGAGGGGGAGTATTTCGAGGCCCAGACCCTGAGCCAATGGATCACGGCCCTGCAGCCGCGGTTCGATCGCGTGTGGGGCTTCCAATCATGGAACCTCGCCTACAACATCGCCGCCGCCACGCAGGCCCCGGCCGAACGCTGGGGCTGGGTGCAGCGCGGCATCAGCCTGCTTCGCGACCAGGGGATTCCGCTCAACCCGCGGTCGCCGCAACTCCGCATGGAGCTCGCGCTGCTCTTCCATCACAAGATCGCCGGCAAGTCCGACCGCCAGCACTGGTTCTACAAGGCCCGCCTGGCCCGGGAGATGCAGGAACTGCTCGGCGACATCACGACGGGTCAGACCGCCGAACAGACGGCGGCGCTGTTTCAACGCGTCGTCGACGCCCCCGCCACGCTCGCGGAGCTCCTCGCCCGCACGCCCCAGGCCCAGAAGGCGCTCGATCTGCTCGCCGCCAACGGCGCGAAGCCCGACGAGCAACTCGTCCGCATGCTGGGCCGGGCCCTGATGCAGGCCAGCTCGATCGACGCCAGGATTCTCGGCGAGGAGAAGCTTCCGCCCGGCACCAACGTGCCCCTCCTCAAGGCCATCCGCGCCGACAAGGAGACGTCCTCGATTCTCTTCGACACCGTCGTGCCCCACTTGCAGCATCGCACGCTCGTGGAGCACTACCGCATGGATCCCGCCCGCATGCTCGCGCTGATGGAGCGGTATGGGCCGCTCGATTGGCGACACGCCGAGTCGCACGGGATCTATTGGATGGAGGGGGGCATCGACATCAGCCGCTCCCTCATCGAGCGGGAGGATGTCAACGAGCTGATGATCATCCGCAGCCGGCTGCACATGCTGTCGGACCTCATGCGGAGCGGGAGGGTCGATTTTGATCCGGTGACGAACCGCGTCGATCTCCTGCCCGATCCGCGGTTCGCCGCCGCCTACGAACGGTCGCTCCAGGAGGCGCTCGACCTGATCGGCTCGGAGCAGGGGGTGGCGGCGGGGGAGTTCGGTCGGGCCGAGGAGAAGGATCTGCTCGATGGCTACGAGAACTTCCTCAACCTCGCGACCATTCTCGAGTATCTCTACGGCGACCAGGCCCGCGCCCGGGCCAGCTTCGCGAAACTCGTCGATCTCGCCGACCGGCTGGGCCGCGGCGACGATCCGCTCTACGCCGACACCCTCGAGACGTTCGTCTCGCTGCGGATCGCGGAGGTGCTGGCGATCGACGTCTCCAACCTGCGGCAGTTTCTCGATGCGATGATTCGCCGCGGCATTCTCGAGGGGCTCGCCCGGGGCGACCTCAAGGTCTTCAACCGCTACCTGCGGGTGGCCCACTCCACCTACGATCGGAGATTCGCGGCGTCCCGCCCCGGCACGAAGTTCGTGCTCGAGGAGGCCCAACTCCAGGACTTCCCCAAACTCGTCGACAACTCGTTCGTGAGCGTGATGAAGCAGGGCAGCATGCCCCTGCTCACGCGGGCCCGCATCTGGGCATGGGCTCCGGACGCGCTGCGGGCACGCGTCTCCGGGGAAGTGGCCGACACGCTCCGCGAGCAAGCCGAGGCCGAGGGCCTCGATCCCGCGCGGGCTTTTCCCGCCCTGGAAGCGACCCCCGAGACGAAAAAGGCGGACCAGGCCGCGACCAGCGGGGCGGACGGTGAGAAGAATGACCAGGCCGTCCCGGAGGCGGAAGAGGGCGTGGAGTGACGCGGTCGGCGGGGCTGCCCACCGGTCGGGTGCCGGAAGAAGCCGTTGAACAAGCCCGCCCGGGCGGGATGCGGTGATCGTCGGCCGTGGAAGCGCCAGCGTCTCCGGGTTCGATCAGGTGGACGACGGTCATGGCTGCCTTGGTCCACGGACAGGAAGGGGTCGTTGATGTACGACATCTTCGAGCATACGGCCGACCTGGGGATCAGAGTCTCGGCCGCGACGCTCGAGCAGGCCATGGCCGACGCGGGCCGGGGGCTGTTCGCCGTGATCGCGGGTGACCTCGGCCAGATTCACCCCGCGGCGGAGGAGTCGTTCGTCGTCCCCGGCGCCGACCCCGCCTGGCTCCTCTTCGACTGGGTGAGCGAACTTCACGCCGCCTTCGAGTTGCGGCGGATGCTGTTCGCCGACTTCAGCGTCGAATGCGTCGCCACCGGCCTGAGGGCGACGGCCCGCGGCGAACGTTACGATCCAGCGCGGCATGCGCTGGCCCACGAGATCAAGGCGATCACCCAGCACGAACTCGATCTGCGACGAACCGCCGAGGGCTGGGAAGGCCGATTCATCGTGGACATCTGATCGATCCATCTCCGGCAGACGCGGCAGGCGCGGCTTCATCATGACCAACACGACGTCCCAACGCGGCTACGAGGGGCCCCTCGAGCGGGTCGATGACTGCACCTGGCGGATTCCTAAGGCGTCGCGGCCCGGGATGCTGGTGGACGGCCTGATCTTCGCCGACGAGCGGCTGCTGCCACTCGTGAGGGGCGATCGGGCGGCCGAGCAGGTGGCCAATGTCGCCT
Source organism: Planctomycetaceae bacterium (assembly GCA_005773625.1). Lineage (GTDB taxonomy): Bacteria > Planctomycetota > Planctomycetia > Pirellulales > UBA1268 > QWPN01. The sequence continues at coordinate 4,912 of SXHR01000074.1, forward strand.
TTCTGCCGGGGATCCAGCAGGCGAGCCTGGCGATGCCTGACATCCACTGGGGCTACGGATTCTGCATCGGCGGGGTGTGCGCGACCGACCCGGCTGCGGGGGGCGTGGTCTCGCCGGGGGGCGTCGGCTACGACATCAACTGCGGCGTGCGGCTGGTGCGGACCAACCTCATGCTCGAAGACGCCGCGCCGCTCATCAGGCAGCTCGTCAATCAGCTGATCCGCGACGTGCCCGTGGGCGTGGGGCAGGGGGGCCGCTACGTCTATTCCCCCGAGGAGCTTCGGGGGATGATGCAGCGGGGCGTGCCGTGGCTCGCGGACCGCGGCCTGGCCACGCCCGACGACGTCGCCTGTGCCGAGGCCGAGGGCCGCATCGACGACGCCGTGCCCGGTCTGGTGAGCGATCGGGCGCTCGCCCGGGGTGCCGACCAGTGCGGCACCGTCGGGGCCGGCAATCACTTCATCGAGGTGCAGGTCGTCGATCGGATCGCCGACCCGCAGGCCGCCGCGGCCTTCGGGCTTCACGCCGGGCAGATCTGCGTGCTGATTCATTCAGGCTCCCGCGGCCTCGGCTATCAGGTCTGCGACGACGCCCTGCGGGCCCTCCGCGACGCTCCGGCGAAATATGGCATCAGCCTCCCGGACCGGCAGCTCGTCTGTGCGCCGATCGACAGCCCCGAGGGCCGCCACTACCTGGGCGCGATGCGGGCCGCCGCCAACTACGCCTTCTGCAACCGCCAGCTCCTGATGTGGCAGGTCCGCGAGGTCTTCTCGCGCATCTTCGGCCGGTCGTGGGAGTCGTTGGGCATGACCCTGCTCTACGACGTGGCGCACAACATCGCGAAGTTCGAGAGGCACGCCATCGATGGCGCGAAGAAGGAGGTCTGCGTCCATCGCAAGGGGGCCACGCGGGCCTTTCCGGCCGGGCATCCCGACGTGCCGGAGCGATACCGTGCGACGGGGCAGCCCGTGATCATCCCGGGCGACATGGGCCGCGCGAGCTGGGTGCTCGCCGGCGGCGGGCGGTCGCTGGAGCGTTCGTTCGGCACGACCTGTCACGGAGCCGGTCGCTGCCTGAGCCGCACCGCGGCCACGAAAGCCGCCCAGGGCCGCAGCATCGCCCATGAGCTCGAGCTGGCCGGAGTGATCGCCCGGTGCCGCAGCCGTGAGGGCCTCGCTGAGGAACAGCCGGCGGCCTACAAGGACGTGGACGTGGTGGTGGACGTCGTGCACCGCGCGGGCCTCTCCACGAAGGTCGCCCGGCTGCGACCGCTCGGCGTCATCAAGGGATAGCGACGGGAGCGGCACACGAATCCATGCCGCTTGAGCAGCCGGTGGACCCCTCCCTGGCGATAAAGATGGCCAAGCCGACACGATCAGGGTCCGCAGGGAACCACGCATGCGGCGTCGTTCTTCTCGGCGAACAAGGAGACCGTGAGGGGCTACCCGTGCCCCGGGAGCCGGCGTAGGCCGACCAACCGCCTGCGGCGGATCGGTGCCCGGCGGAGCCATGGATGGCGGAGCG
>SXHR01000075.1:0-17372 GCA_005773625.1 Planctomycetaceae bacterium
AGTGGGGGGCGTCCGCCGCACAGCCGCCCGTCGTCCCGTCGCCCGCCGCCCCACCGTCGTCGGGCGACTGGGTGTCGGTCGTGCCTCCAGCCGTCGCCGGCGCCGCTTTGGCCGCGGGCGCCCGGCCGGCGGAGCCGCAGATGGCGGCGCTGCCGCCTCCCGTCATGCCGGTGCCGTCTGCTGGATCGACTCCCGCGCAGCCGGTCAGTTCGAGCGGGATGTCGTCGCCGTCGCCTGCGAGCCGCGCGGCGAACTCGCACCTCTGGCGGGTGGTGGGCGTGAGCGACGGCGACACGGTGACGTGCCTCGACGAAAACAATCAGCAGCAGAAGATCAGGCTGGCCGGCATCGACGCCCCCGAGATCGGGCAGGACTATGGCAAGACATCGCGGGAGGCGCTTGCCGGCATGGTGTTTGGTCGGAGCGTCGAGGTGGTCGATGACGGCCGCGACCGCTACGGCCGTTGGATCGGCCATCTCTCGGTCGATGGGATGAACGTCAATCGTCAGCTGGTGGCCACGGGCAATGCGTGGCATTACGCCGCCTATTCGAACGATCAGGACCTCGCGGCACTCCAGGCCCAGGCCCAGGCCCAGCGGATCGGCCTCTGGTCGCAGCCGAATCCGACGTCGCCTTGGGACTACCGGGCGAGCGGGAAGTAGCGAGCACGTCCGCGGGTCGAAAACAGAAAAGCGGGCGAAGGGACTCGAACCCTCGACATCCAGCTTGGGAAGCTAGCGCTCTACCAACTGAGCTACGCCCGCGAACTCCCAAGCAGCATACCAGCATCGATGCCGGGTTTCACACGGCACGAACCGGCAAGGGGCGGTTCCGCGTAGAATCGGTCGTGTCGCCGGTCGGGAAGAAGATGCCCGGCGATCGTCCGGAGAACCACCGCCCATGGCCGAGTCGAATCCGTCCCCCGCCGCCAGCCGCCCGCGAAGCCCCGCCTGGACGCTCGTCCGCTGGCTCCTCAGCGGCATCGTCGTCGCCGCAATCGCCGGAATTCTCTGGCTGCCCTCGATCGTGGGCACGCCCGAGCGGGTGTCGCGGCTGGTGGCCCGGGCGTTTCCCGAACTGCAGGCCGATCTCAAACTCTCGCGGATCGGCGTGGGCTGGTGGGGCCCGATCGTGCTCGACGGCCTCGAGGTCGTGCCACGAAACGGCGGCAGGACGCCGATCACGGTCCGACGCGTTGAAATCAGCAACGGGCTGTCCGGCATCCTCCTTTCACTGGGAGACCTCGGTCGCCTGCGGGTGGAGGGCCTCAATGCCGACATCACGTTCGACCGCGAGCACCGCTCCAACATCGACGCCCTCCTGCCTCCCGACAACCCCGCCACGCCACCGGGCGGCAGGCCGCCCGCGGCCCCGAAGGCGGCGGGAGTTCCGCGGCGAAGCCTCGTCCGCGTGCGGCTCGAGGTCGACGATGCCGTCGTCCGCATCAGCGGTCCCTGGACCACCGAGGCCTGGGTGAGCGACCCGATCGACCTGCGGGCAACCCTCGCCAACGCCGCCGACGGCTCCGGGGAGTGGACCGTCGAGCCCGTGCGGCTTCTCGCGCAGGCAGAACTCCAGCAGACGGTCGCGCAGGAGGTGCTCGCCTACATCGTGCCGGTACTCGCCGATTCAGCCCGAACCAGCGGCCGATTCTCCCTCCAACTCGCTGGAGCCCGACTGCCGATCGGCCGTCCCGAGGAGATCGAACTCTCCGGGCTCCTGTCGATGCACGAAGTGAATCTCGGACCGGGGCCGCTGGTCGAGAACATGTTCAAGACGATGCCGCTCAAGTTGCCACCGCCACCCACGCTGCGGATCGCGGACGAATCGCACATCGAGTTTCATCTCGTTGACCGGCGGATGTGGCACAAGGGGCTGGAGTTTGGCATTCCGCTCAAGCAGGCAGGACAGCGGCTCGACGTGCGGTCGGAGGGCTCGGTGGGCCTCGAGGACCGCTCGCTCGACCTGAAACTCACGCTCCCAATCCCGGCCGACCTGCCGCAAGACCGTCCGCTCGTGGCGGCGCTCGCGGGCAAACAGATTTCACTCGGCGTGGGCGGAAATCTGGGCGATCCCAAGGTGATCTTCGACGGCTCGATCAAGGCCGCTGCGGGAGAGGTGCTCGTCGATCTGATCGACCGACTGCGGGATGGGCCGCGTCCGCAGCCGGTCGCACCCGCACCCGCACCCGCGCCGGCACCAGCGGCAGGTGGACCGTCGCCTGCCGGACCACCGCAGCCAGGTTGGTCGCCCCCGGGCTCACCACCAAAGCCAGCCTCGGATTCCGTGGCCGCCGAAGCAACAGGCAAGGCTTCCGCAGGCAAGGCTTCCGCAGACGGGGCGTCATCAGACAGGGCGTCGGCGGGCCCGGAGACGGAGAAGCCTCTTTCACCGCGTGAAATGGCCGAACGGGTGACGGCTGAAGCGGCCAACAAGGCGGGGGCGGAGCCCGGCACGACCGAGGCCATTGTCGATATCGTGGGAAGTGTTTTGGAGGAAGTCGCGAAGCGTCGTGCGGAGCGTCGCGCGGCCGAAGCGGCCAACCCCGATCAGGCTCCGCCTCCGCGACGCGGCCGACTCCTCCCGCGGCGCCCACCGCCGCAGAGCCCACCGCCGATCCCCGACGCTCCGCCACCCGGCCCGTCGGCTTTCTGACGGCCGATCGCCCCCATCGCGGGACCGCTCGGAAACAAAAAAACCGGGCCTCCCGTGAGGGAGGCCCGGTCTCTTGATCATCGTCCGATCACGGACCGTTTCCCGGTCCAGTCAGATTCAGGTCTTGGCCGGAGCCTCGGGGGCAGCCGGAGCCTCGGGGGCAGCCTCGGTCGGAACGCCTTCCGAGATCACGCCAGCACCGCCGCAGTCGCCACCGGCGCAACCGCCGACAGCCTCACCGCCGCAGCCCGAGCAGCCTTCAACGGCCTCGCCGCAGCCCGAGCAACCCTCGACGGCTTCGCCGCAGCTCGAGCAGCCCTCGACGGCCTCGCCGCAGCCCGACTCACATGCCGCAGCAGCTTCCTCGCCGTGGCAGCGAGCAGCCTTCTTGGCGCGGTGACGAGCCAGGAGGCCCTCACGCTCGCCATGGCACTTCTTGGCCTCATGACGGGCCCGCAAACCGCCGTGGCACTTGCGGCCACCATGGCAACCGTGGCCGGCGATCGCGCCGGTGTCGCCACCGACCAGGGCGATGGCCACGATCGCGAAGAACATCGCGAGTGCAAAACCGAGATACCGCTTCATCAGAACCTCCAGTTAAGGAACCGAACGCGTTATGCGTCCAAAGAAACCGTCACGAACTGAAATCCGATCCGGGACGGCCACCGGACCGCAGCAATCGATGTCTGTCGAACCCGCCCGGAATCGCAAACGCCGGCCATTCCAAAGGCCGACGACTTTGCCGGCTAGGAAAGCCGTCCCGGTTGGGCAAACTTGGCTGAAAAACTATCAGCCAGACCCCAAATGTCAAGAAAGATGGGGGTTTTGACGAGAATATGCCGATTTCACAGGCTTTGAGGGCCCATGGCGAGCGGCCGGGAAGCCCTCGGGGCGATCGCCTTACTGGACCTTGGCCGGGGCCTGGGCCGGGCCCCTGGCGGTGCGGGGCTCGGCTTCGCCGTCGGCCTGGGCTGCCCGCTTGGTCAGTTCTGCTGCGACCATCTCCTGCTTGGCAACCATGTCTTCCGGGTCTTCGAAGTTCAAAAGCAGCGGCGGCATGTCGTCGAAGATTTTCATCGCCATCCCCACCACCCGCCAGCCTTCCGGATCGAGGCGGACGGCCCAGATGATGTTTTCGTTGGTGGTGCCGCCGGCCTCGTCGGTGTCGCTCCAGGTCGTGGCGACATGGGCGAGGTCGCCGGTCTCACTGACCATCTCGCATTCCCGCACGGTGTAGGACGCGGTGTCGCCGACCGGCGGTGCCACGGAAACGCCCAGTTCCTCGGTTTTGACGCGGGCCACGCTGGTGAGCATGTCGCGGGCCACGGCCTCGTCGCCCCGCTTCATGGCATCGAGGAACTTGACGACCGAGGCCTTTGCCGGCTCCGTTCCCGACGACCCGGTCGTGGCGGAGGAACAGCCCGTTGCGACGACGGCCAGGCAGGAGAAAACGATCCAGGCAGGGCCCGCCAGACGCCGCTGCAGGCGGAAGTGCCAGAGGGAACCGGTGGCCGGGGTGTGCTGATCGCGTCGCATGCTGCCCAAACTCCTCGGAGTGTCGTGGCCCGGGGCTCTGCCGGGCCGGAACGGCGCGGACAGTGACGGCCGGGGGTGAACGCGTCAAGGCGAACCTCCGGGGCCCTCGGGCGGGCGGCTGGTATGCTGGGAACCGCGGCGGAGAGGCCGCAAAAACCCCCGAGGATCAGCCTCATGCGGCGGCAGATTTGGCGACGGCGGGAGGCGTGGAGGATGCCGATTCTCCGAACGCTGGTCGGCATGATCGCGATCGCCTGCATCTGGGCCGCCGCCGGCGCGGCCCGGGCCGAACGCGGAGCCAGGGCCGCCAAGCGGGCCAGGCCCCCTTCGGCACCGTGGGACAAGGGCACCCTCGGCAACTTTTTCGACGACGCGTTCGCGACACTCCAGGGCGAAAGGCCCTCGTTTTCAGCCGCCCGCATGGTGACCGCGGCCGCCGGCGCATCGCAGCCCGCAGCGGCGGCGAACGGCCCGGGCGGCGGGGACGGATTCAAGTGGTCGTCCTTGATCTCGGAAGAGACACTGACCGACGAGATCAAGGACATGAAGGCCGCGGTGGCCGGCGTCTCGAGCCGACCGTCCGACTTCAAGGGGGGGGGCTACGACACCGCGCGGGAATCTTTCAGCGCGATCGCACTGGCATTCGGTGTGATCGCCGCCTACGACAAGGACATCCGCTGGAAGAAGGACGCCGCCACCGCCCGTGATCTCTTCGCCCGGGTGGGATTCAACTGCAAGGTCGGCACCGACCAGTCGTTCGGCGAGACGAAGGTCCGCCTCGCCGACCTCGAGGCGATGCTCGACGGCGGCTCACCCCAGGGCAAGGCCGACCGCGACGAGGACTTCCGCTGGAATCAGGTCGCCGGCCGGCCCGCCCTGATGACGCGTCTGGAGGCGGCGGAGAACGGCATCGGCGGGGCGATCGCGTCGAAGGGCGACTTCGACCGCGCGGTCGCGCGGCTCGTGCATGACGCCGAAATCGTGGCCGCGATCGGCGAGGCGATCCAGCAGCCCGACTTCGAGTATCACGACGACGACTCCTACCGCGGCTATGCGGCGACCATGCGGGACGCCGCCGTCAAGATTCGCGACGCCTGCGGAAAGAAGGACTACGAGACGGCCCGCGCCGCCGCGAGCGAACTCAAGAAATCCTGCGACGCCTGCCACGGCGACTACCGCAGCTGAGCGGCCGTCACGACCGCCCGGCGCGGCCGTTCAGTCCTTGGGCACGAGGAACTCCAACGGCTCGAGGCCGACGATTTCGGCAAGGCCGGCGGCGGCCATCTCCTTGCCCGTGACATAGCGATGCCCCCGGATCCATTCGTTGATCAGGTCGGCCGAACGCCCGAAGAGGTCGCAGAGCAGCACGTCCATGTCACGCTCCAGGTCGGCGAAGTGCCGGGACCACTCGGCCGCCTCACGGATGCCGATGTGCTCCTCGCTCTGCCACTTCATGGGGTGGAAGAGGAACACGCTGTAGGGCGTGACCAACCGCCGGGTGCAGGTCGCGAAGGGCCAGAGCGCCGCCGACGAGCATTCGCCGGTGACCACGGCCGTCGCCTGAATGCCGCGCATCCGCATCAGCGTCACGAGCGACATGGCGCAGTAGGGACTGCCGCCGGGCGAGTCGAAGTAGATCGTGCATTCCCCGCCCGGCTCCACGCCGAGCAGGCGGTCGGTGAGTTCAGACTCGTTGTCGGTCAGGTCGCCGACGATCGCGAGTTCGACCGGGCCCCGCTCCTGCTCCTCTTCCGGCCGGCGCTGGTCCGATTCGGTTGCGTCTCGCCGTGCCATCGGAAACTCTCCTCGTGTGGGGGCCGACCGTGATGCCATCTCGGACCACGTTCGTCGGGAGCCTATTGTCTGCCGAACCCCGCGACAAGTATGGGGCCTCGCCCTTGCTCCGAACGGCCAGTCTCCCGAGAATGGACGTGAACGGTCACGGTTTGCATGATCGGAAGGGTTCGCCAATGGGGATCGTCGCGCACTGCCCGATGGGCCACCGGATCAAGGTGAAGGACTCCTTCGCCGGCAAGAAAGGCGTGTGCCCGACGTGTGGTGCGAAGTTTCGCATCCCGCAACTCGCCGTCGCACCGCCGGCGTCCCTGAAAACATCGGCCCAACCCTCGACGCCGGCTCCGCAGCAACAGGCGAACCTGCCCGTGGCGGCCGTGGTGTCGCTCGATCAGGAACTCGCGGTCACGCTTCCGCGGGCCCTCGCACTGGCGTCGCCGGGATCGAACGCCGTCACGGTGCAGCCCGGCACGCCGCAGCAGCCCTCCCCGACTGCGGCACAGGAGCCGCCCGAGCCCGATGTCGACGTGCTCCTCGCAGCGGACGCCCCCGCGCCCACGGCGATGCCAGCCTCGATCGCCGAGGCACCCGGGGCCCTGTGGTGCGTCGCGGTGCCCGGAGGGACGCCTTCGAGCGCCATGTCGGCGGAGGCGATCCTCGAGTGGCTCGGCTCGGCCGACGTCACCGGTGCCGAGCTCGTCTGGCGATCCGACTGGCCCGAGTGGCGGTCGATCGGCGAGGTTTTTCCCGATTTTCCCCCGCGGCCGCCGGATGTCGGACTCTCCTGGCGGTGAGCGATCGGGTGGCCGTTGTGCTAAAGTCCGCTGTCCGTTCGGATGACGCTTCCCGCCCCCTTCCCGGAGAGCCGCGCATGACCACCGCGTTTGTTTCGAGACGTCTTTCAGGCTGGTTCGCCGTTGCCGTTGCCTGCGCGGTCTGTGCCGTGCCGGAAGGTGTGGCCATGGCGCAGCCCGCAGTCGCCGAACAGGCGGGGGCATTCACGATCGCCGACGGCTCGATGTCGCTCGAGGCGCCGGCAGGCTGGCAGCGGGTGCAGCCCAAGTCGGGGATCGTGGAGACCGAGTTTTCGATCCCTTCGGAGGGCGTCACCGCCGACGGGGCGCCGCTGCCGGCCGGGCGGATGACCGTGATGGGAGCCGGTGGCACGGTCGAGGCCAACGTGGAGCGTTGGTATGGCCAGTTCGCACAACCCGACGGCGGCAGCACCAAGGACAAGGCCGCGACCAAAAAAATGAAGATCGCCGGCCGGGAGGTGACGATCGTCGATGTTTCGGGCACCTTCAAGGATTCGCCGGGAGGACCGTTCGCCGGCGGCAAGACGATCGAGCGGCCGGACTACCGGATGCTCGCCGCGATCGTCGAGGGCCCGGGCGGCAACTACTTCCTGAAGTTCTACGGACCGGCCGCCACCGTCGAGAAGCACGCCGCGGGATTCCGCGGCATGGTCGAGGGCATGGTGCCGGCGTCGAAGTGACCGGCCACACGAGCCCCGGGAGCCGCCCCGCACGATGAAAGTCCAGGAGTTCCTCGAGCACCACGGCATCGCCGGCAATCCGTTCGCCGAGGAGGACGCGCAGAACGACACCGTCTTCAAGCGGACCTGCCTGGAGACGACGTTTCATCCCGCGTGGGACAAGATCTACGGCGACCCCGCCGACCCCAGCACGTCGATCGTGTTCGGCGAGAAGGGCTCCGGCAAGACCGCGCTCAAGCTGCAGATGGTGCGGCAGTTCGAGCGGCACAACGAAGCCCATCCCGAGGCCCGCACGTTCGTCGTGCTCTACGACGACTTCAATCCGTTTCTCGACCGGTTCGTGAGCCGTGTCGGAAAGGGACGCTCGGTGGAGAAGGCGCTCGCCCAGTGGAAGCTCTGGGACCACATGGATGCGATCCTCGCCCTGGCCGTCACGCAACTCACGACGACGATCACGGAGGCGGCCGCGAAGCCCTCCCGGCTGTCACGCCCGCAGGCCCGCGACCTCGCGCTGCTCGCCGCCTGCTACGACCAGTCGACCGGCGATTCGTTTCCGGTGCGCTGGAGCCGGCTGCGGCGGCGGGTCGGCTACCGAACCTGGCTGGGCAACTGGCCGTGGCTCCTCGGCCTGGCCGCGACCGCAGGGCTGCTCGCCGCCCTCGGGGCGGGCGTCGCCCGGGGCGAACTCGCGTGGACGGCGTGGCGCTGGCCGTGGGGCGTCTTCGCGGCGGCCTGGCTCCCCTTCGCCTGGCGGCGGCTGCGAAGCACCTGGCGGGCCTGGCGGATCGTCCGCAGCATGCGCAGCGGCAATCGCACGGTTGGCCAGCTCGCGCGGGCGCTCACCTCGATGCCCGAGGTCGAACTTGCCGGCCAGCCGCTGCCGGCGCTCGCCCGCAGCGACGATCGCTACGAGCTCCTCGCCAAGCTGCAGGGCGTGCTCGCGGCCCTGGGCTGGCAGGGAATGGTCGTGATCGTTGACCGGCTCGACGAACCCGATCTCATCAACGGATCGGCCGACCGCATGCGGCAGGTGATCTGGCCGATGCTCGACAACAAGTTTCTCAAGGTCCCCGGCCTCGGCTTCAAGCTGCTGCTCCCCCAGGAGCTTTACCGCTTCATCGAACGGGAGAGCGAGCAGTTCAATCAGCGGGCCCGCCTCGACAAGCAGAACCTCGTACCCTCGCTGGAGTGGTCTGGCGAGACGCTCTACGACATCGCCTCGACGCGGGTGAAGGCGGCGAGCGTGGGCACGCCGCCGGCCACCCTGGCCCAGCTCTTCGATCCCGCCGTCGATCAGCGGCGGCTCATCGACGGGCTGCGGGCGCTCCGCGTGCCACGGCAGTTGTTCAAGTTTCTCTACCGGCTGCTCGTCGCCCACTGCCATGCCCACACGGCGGAGCGGCCCGTCTACACGATTCCGCTGGAACGGTTCGAGAGCGAACTCGCCGTCGCCCGCCGCGATCAGGACGCCTTCGACAGGGGGCTCGCCCCGCGGTAATGGCCGACGAAGAGCTCAACACGCTCGTGGTCGGACGGGAGGCGATGGCCTGCCGGTTCGAGGTGGCGTTCAACGCCGGCGAGGTGCCCGGAGACACGGAGCTCGCGATCGAGGCCCTCGACCTCGTCGATGCGCTCGAGGAGCGGATCAGCATATACCGGGAGTCGAGCGAGCTGTCGCGAATCAACGCCACGGCCGCGGCGGGCTGGGTGGGGATTTCGGCCGAGGTCTGCGACCTGCTCGTGCGGGCCCGCGCCCTGCAGGCCCGCACCGCCGGCGCGTTCGACATCGCCGCCGGCTCGATCGTGCGGGCCTGGGGTTTCGTGCGGCGTCAGGGCCGCACGCCCGACGCGGCCGCGCTCGCGGCGGCCGTCGCCGCCTGCGGCATGCGGTGGGTGGACCTCGATGCGGATGCCCGGCGGGTCCGCTTCCTGCGGCCGGGAGTCGAGATCAACCCGGGCGGCATCGGGAAGGGCTGGGCGCTCGATCGGGCGCTGGAGCGGCTCACGGCGGCGGGCGTGCCGAGCGTCCTGGTGCACGGCGGCCTGAGCAGCGTCCGCGGGCGGGGCACACAGGGGCCGGCAATCCCCGGCCGGCACGGCTGGCGGGTCGGCCTGCGGCATCCGCTGCGCCCCGGCCGGCGGCTCGCGACGATCGTGCTCGACAACCGCGCGCTCGGCACCAGCGGCTCCGGCACGCAGTTTTTCATCGACCGGGGCGTGAAGCTCGGACACATTCTCGATCCCCGCAGCGGTCGGCCTGCCGAGGGCGTGATCTCCGCGACGGTCATCGCCCCTTCCGCGGCCGAGGCCGACGCGCTGGCCACGGCGCTCTACGTGCTCGGTCCGGCGGGGCTGCCGCTGATCGCACCGGAGGGGGGCGATGTCGCGGCGATCCTCATGCTGCCGGGCGGGGCCGCGACTCTCCGGCTGGTGCTCGCGAATCTCGACGAGCAGACCGTGGCGCTCGAGCCCGAAGCCGGCCTCGACGTGGAATGGATCAACAGGCCACCGGCGCCACCCCCCGCCGTGCCCTGACCAGACCGCGGCGGTGCGGTACACTTCCCCGACCCTACGCGGCGGCACCGAGTCGCGCGGCACACCGTCATTCCCCCGCCGACATTCCATCCATCATGTTCGACTGGATCGAGCGGGGCTCCTACCTGGGCATCATCCTCTTCCTCACGCTCACGGGCATCGGCCTGCCGATTCCGGAGGAGGTGCCGATCGTCGCCGCGGGCGTGGCGAGCCGGGTCGAGGATGGTCTCAAGTGGTATTACGCCCTTCCGGCCTGCATGGTGGGGGCCCTCCTCGGCGACAGTCTGATGTACGCCATCGGGAGGTTCTTCGGGGCCCGGATCCTCCGGGATCATCCGTGGTGGTCCGGCTTCCTCACACCGGAACGGGAGAAGACGATCGAGGACCTGATCAAGAAGCACGGGATCATGGCGTTCTTCGTGGCCCGGTTCCTGGTGGGCCTCCGCAGCCCCTTCTATCTCACGGCCGGCATGCTGCGGGTGAAATACCGGTGGTTCCTGCTGGCCGACTTCATCTGCGCGTCGGTCGTGATCAGCGGCTTCTTCGGCCTGGCCTACCTGTTCGGCGACCGCATCACGGTGCTGATCCGCTCGGCTGAGCGGGGGGTCACCGCGGTGGTGATCACCGTGGCCCTCGTGGCACTGGCGGTGATCGCCTTCTTCTCGTTCCGCAAGCGGCGGATTCGGATGCTCGACCACGACCCCGAGGCGCTGTTCGAGAAGCGGGAGATCCTGTTGGGGCCGGCGGCCGACCGGATCGCCGACGCCGTCTCGCTCGGTGACGTCAACCACGACGAGCCCGATGAACGGTCGGAAGCCGGGGGCGACCGCTGACGGCGGTCGCGTCTGCGGCGTCTCCCGACCACGGCGGGACGGCTTGCCGCGGCTCTCCGCGAGGGCCTTGCGGCATGAGCCGCTTTTGCCCGGCGAACCCTCTTTTGAGCTGATTCCGGTGGTGTGGCGCCGGTCGCGCCGGTCGTAGCGGACCAGGGGTGACGATTTGGCAAAGATGTCGCCCTGGGGCGACTTTGCCGTCGCCATTTCGCGACCTAGGAACCTTGTGGAGAGTTTGGCCCGCACGCCGCCAGAGCCTCCGCCAGGAGCCATCCATGCCAGATCTCTGCCAGTCGGTCGTTCCCCAGGCCTCCCGCATCCTCGTGGTCGATGACGACCGACGGACGGCCTCGGCGATGGCCCAGTGGCTCTGCAGCATCGGCGGGCACGCCACGGCTTCGGGCTCGGAGACCGAGGCGATCCGCGCCGCCGGCACGGGCGGCTTCGACATCTGCATCATCGACGCGGCGTTGCCGGACGACGGGGCCCGGCGGGTCGCGATGGCGGTGCGGGCCGCGTCCCCCCGCGCCGGACTCGTGGCCACCGTTCCGGGTGAAGCCAGGGACGCGACCGCGACGGCCGACTGGGCCGATGCCGCCGTCGCACTGCCGTTCGTCGATGCGGCGCTGCTCGCCGCCGTCACGTCGGCCGCGCGGGCCGGCCGGGCCCGCGCCGACACGACCACGCCAGCGGCGGTGCTCGGCACGCATACCGCGCTGGCGGGCGTTCTCGGCATCGCCCGGCAGGTCGCCCCGACTCCGGCCACCGTGCTCGTGACCGGCGAGAGCGGCACCGGTAAATCGCTCCTCGCCCGCGAGATCCACCGCGCCAGCGGCCGGCAGGGCCGCTTCGTGGAGGTGGCCTGCGGCAGCCTCGCCGAGTCGCTCCTCGAGAGCGAGCTCTTCGGCCATGTGGCTGGTGCATTCACCGGCGCCACGGCCGACCGCGACGGCAAGTTTCTGCAGGCGGACGGTGGCACGATCTTCCTCGACGAGGTGGCGACCGCGTCGCCGGCGTTGCAGGTGAAGCTGCTCCGCGTGCTCCAGGAGATGCAGTTCGAGCCGGTCGGCGGCTCCCGCACCCACACGGTCGATGCCCGGGTGATCCTGGCCACCAACGAGGATCTGAACGCCCTCGTGGCGGCCGGCAGGTTTCGGCCGGATCTCTTCTGGCGGATCAACGTGGTGTCGATCGAGATGCCACCGCTCCGCGAGCGAACGAGCGACATCCCCGTTCTGGCCGCCCATTTTCTCCGCACGGTCTCGGCACGGGCCGCCCGGCGAGTCGAAGGTTTCACGCCGGCGGCGCTCGACGCCCTGCTGGCCCACGCCTGGCCGGGCAACGTCCGCGGACTTCAGCACGCCGTCGAACGCGGGGTGTTTCTCGGCCGCGGTCATCTCGTCGAGGCGGGCGACCTGCCGGCGGCTGTGCTCGGCGGCGGCACGTCCTCCAGTCGCGTCGTGGCTGCGCCCACGCGTCTCAAGCAGGCGATGGCCACGCCGGAGCGGCAGCTGATCGTGGCGGCCCTCGAGCAGGCGGGTTGGCGGCGCGACGTCGCCGCCCGGGCGCTCGGCATCAACCGGACGACGCTCTACAAGAAGCTCAAGCGGCTGGGCTTGGATCTGGCTTCACTCGAGCCGGTTCGCTGAACCGCGGAGGAGTGGCCCTGATTCATTCGGCGGGCAGGATCACTTCGGCTTCGACGGGAAAGTGATCGGAGCCGATGTCGGGGCCGACCTCGCGGCGGATCACCCGCGTTCCCCGGGGGACGAGGATGTGGTCGATCGGAATCCGCGGCGCGGGATACCGGGCATTCCAGGTGGCCTGCACGCCGCGGCCGAGAGCGGTGTCGATCAGCCCGCTCCGCGCCACGAGCGTTCGGAAGGGGAGCGACCACGGAGTCGCGTTGAGGTCGCCGGCGATGATGCAGGGCAGCGGCGAGGCGGCCGCGGCGTCGGCCACGCCGGCGAGGTGCGCGGAGAGAGCGGCGGTGGCGCGGCCGGTGAACGGCGGATAGGGATGGGTGGCGATGAACCGGAAATCGCCCGCGGGACCGTGCACCGTGGCCACGAGGCTCGGATACCCGGTGTCACCGAAGATGACGACGTCCTGATCGTCGAGCGGCCATCGCGAGAGGACGGCGATCCCGAAGTTGTCGGATCGAGGGCGGATGATGCGCTCGGGGAAGAGATCGGCGAGCGTGTCGAGCGCCTCGGCCCACTGGTCATCGACCTCGAGCACGGCGACGACATCGGGGCGACGATCACGGAGGTAGGCCAGCGCCGCCGAGGGATCGTCATTCACGCGATGCACGTTCATCGCGACCACGAAGACATCGCGGCCGGCGGTCGCACCGCCCGGGGAGGCCGGCGGGCCGGCGGGCAGCCAGTAGGGGAGCATCTCGCCCACATTCCCGAGCGTCGCCAGCGCGAGGAGCGCGGCGGCGATCGGCCGGCGCCAGCGGATGCAGGCCACGAGGCCGACGCCGGCGAGCAGCAGCCACGAGGAGCGGAAGTGGCTCGCCAGATCGAACAGCCAAAACCAGTGGCCGCACCAGCCGGCAAGGGTGCCGGCCAGCACCGCGATGGCAAACGCATCGAGCCACCGCCGGGTGAAAAAAAGCGGCGCTCGTCGAAGTGGGCCCGCGTCGCTGTTCATGCCATGTGTTGTACCCGTCGGCGTCAGGCGACGGGAGCGGCCGCCCAGTCGGAGGCGAGCAGCCAGGCGAGGAGGACGGCCAGACAGATTCGGTAGATGATGAACGGCCAGAGCGTGTGGCCGGTGAGCATGCGGAGCAGCCAGCGGATCGACACATACCCCACGATGCCCGCCGTGACCGCGCCGACGAGCGTGGCCCATGCGTCGCCGCCGAGGATCTCCTGCCGCTGCTGCCAGGCCTCGAGGATCGCCGCCGCCGCGACGGCCGGCAGCGACAGGAGAAACGAGAACCGGGCAGCGGTTCGCCGGCCGAGCCCCGCCAGCATGCCCGCCGAGATCGTGATCCCGCTGCGGGAAGTGCCCGGCACCAGGGCCAGCATCTGCGCGAGGCCCATGACGACCCCGTCGAAAAAGCAAACGCGGTCGAGGCCCTCGCGACCCGGCGATCCCGTGCGGCGGCCGCGGCGGAGGCAGGCCAGTTCTGCGACGGCCATCACGGCGGTGGCCCCGAGCAGGGCAGCGATCACCACGGCCAGCTGCCGGGCCTCGCTGCGGATCAGATCCTTGAAGGCGAAACCGGCCATCACGATCGGCACCGTGCCCAGGGCGATCAGGGCGGTGAGGCGGGCCTCGGGGGTGCCGAGCGGCCGCCCCATCCGGAGGGCGGCGAGGCTTCCCCGGGCCAGATCGACGATGTCCCGTCGCAGAGCCAGGCAAACGGCGGCCAGCGTGCCGCTCTGGATCACCGCCGAATAGGCCGCCCCCGGATCATTCCAGCCGAACAGGGCCGGCACGATCCGGAGGTGGGCGCTGCTGGAAATCGGGAGGAACTCCGTGAGTCCCTGCACGATGCCGAGCACGATGGCTTCAAGGGTGGACATCGTCGGGGTGCTTCCAAATGCCGGAGGTGTCAGTCATACTGCCCGGCCCACGACATTCCAATCCGGAGCCTTTTTGAGCATGTTCCGCAACCTCAGCACCATCGGCCTGCCCCTCTCCGGCCGCCCCAGTGAACTCATCGAGTTGGCGCTTTCCTTCGGCTTCGACGCCATGGACATCGACATCCTCGACTTTCAGCAGCAGGCCGACGCGTTCGGCGTGCCCCACGCCCGGCGGTTGATGGTGAGCGCCCGGCTGAAGAGCGGCACCTTTCATCTGCCCGTCCAACTGGCGGGCGACGAAGCGACCTTCAAGGAGGAGATGGCGGCGTTGCCCCGCCGCCTCGAACTCGCCCAGGCCACCGAAGCGAACCGGGCCGTGGCGACGGTCGTCCCCGCATCCGACGAGCATTCGTTCAAGGACTTCTTCGAACTCTACCGCTCGCGGCTCAACGACATCGGCGACCTTCTCGCCAAGCACGACATCGTGCTCGGACTCAACTTCCGGCCGGAGGCCGAGGCGCGTGAGGGCAAGGCAAACACGTTCATCCACACCTTCGAGGGCCTGCTCGGCCTGGTGGCCGTGGCCCACGAGCGGGTCGGCGCGATCGCCGACGTCTGGGCGCTGCACATGACGGGCGAGCCGCTGGAGATGATCGCCAAAGTGCCGAAGGGCCGTCTCGTCGAGCTGCGCCTCTCCGACGCTCCCCGAGACGTTCCCGTCGCCGAACTGACCCACGGCCACCGCTTGATGCCGGGCGAGACGGGCGCCATCAGCATGGCCGCTGCCCTGACGCATGCGAAGGCAGCCGGCTTCGAGGGCCCGGTCACGCCCTGGGCCGACCGCTCGACGCTCGTGGGCAAGGGCCGTGAAAAGATCGTCAAGCTCGCCGGTGACCGGCTGGAGACGGCCTGGAAGGAAGCCGGCCTGACGATCGCACCGCGGTGGTTCACGCCCGTGCAACGCGACCAGTTTGGCCGTCCGATCGGGGAAGAGGCCGCCTTCATGGGGGCCGAATAGCCCGCCGGCAGGCTTTGCCACACGTCTGCCCGGGCGGGATGCGAGGAGCGTCGACCGTGGAAACCCCCGGCGTCTCCACCGGTCGACCGGGTGGACAAAGGTCATGGATGACTTTGTCCACGGACCATCAGGCCCCCTCGCGGACCCAGGTCACGCGGGGCGATCCGCCCCCCTCGACGCCCGCCCCCTTGATCAGCTCCGACACGTAGCGAAGCTGTTTGCCGGGGCGATCGGGGTCGCGGAAGCTGTCTCCCTTCTGCAGGATCGGCAGCTGATCGGGCATGGAGCCGAAGGCCCTGGTGCCCGCGGCCTGGCACGGGTACCAGTGGCCCGTGCCGGCGGCATCGACGAGATAGAACTCCGGGTAACAGTGCCCCTCGACCCAGACGGTCCGCGCGGGAATGTCCTCGGCGCGGCACATCGCGATGAACAGGCAGGTGAGTTCCTCGCAGTCGCCCCAGCCGTCGGCCAGGGCCTTCCGCGCGCCCTTGAGTTCGCCGTTGCGGTATTCGACCTTCTCGCGGACGGTGTCGTAGATCGCCTCGACCTTCCCCCAGCCCTCGAGATCGGCGGTCGTTTCCTTGGCCAGCCGGACGATCTTCGGATCCCGCGCCTCGATGTAGGGGCTGGGGCCGAGGTGGCCGCGGAGCGCCCGGTCGGGCTTCTGCGGCGGGACCAATCCGTCCGTGGAGGCGGGGGCGAGGATCGCGGCCCGCTCGAGCTCGAAGGTGACGATCGCCTTGGCCTGTTGGCCGTTCGGCAGATCGGGGATCTCCACCACCATTTGCCGGATGTCGCCGGGCAGCATCCTGTAGCGGAGGGATTTGACCTGGGGTGACGTCTCCTCCGACACGATCCGCACCTTCTGCTCGGGCCAGTCGTGCGGGATCGGCAGGGTGGCGTAGATGCCGCGGCAAGGTCCCCCCTCGGCCGTCACGACGACCCCGACGCGGTATTTCTGCGTGCGGACGTCGCCGAGCTTGATCGCCGCCGCACCCGCGGTGCCGTTTTCGAGAAACTGCCCCCTGGCTGCCCCGGAAACGCAGGCGGCGACCGTCAGCACTGCAGCCGCGACGACGCGGGGGCCGCGCGGGACCGCTTGGAAGCCGATCATCGATTTGTCCTCCGCTGGACAGCATCGGCCCGCGGACCGGGGGCTCCGCAGGCCGGGCGGCGGCTCAGCCGGTCGGGAAACCTGCGGCGGCGGGGGAATCATGCTCGATTGTTCCGCCGGCAGCCCGCTGTTATGCTGCCGTGCTCGATTCTTCGTGGCCCGCATCACTTTCTCTTCCCCAACCCCGCTTTTTCCCGAAACCCCCCACGCATGGTCAACCGCAACCTCATCCGCGAACTGGAACTCGGCGACGAACTCGATCAGGAACTCGAACTCGCGATGGCGGGTGCGGCCGAGGGTGAATACTCGGTCGGGACCTCAACGCTGGCGGTCAACTCGGTGCTCGAGGGGAAGGTCCTGCGGGTGGACGACGAGTTCGTGCTCGTTGACGTGGGCTACAAGAGCGAAGGCCACATTCCACGCAACGAGTGGGACGATTCCGAGCCGCCTCCTCAGATCGGCGACATCGTCAAGGTGCTGCTCGAGGAGTTTGAGGACGGATCGCTCGAGGAGCAGCGGGGGCTGATCACGCTCTCGAAGCGGAAGGCTCGGCGGATCGAGGACTGGCTCCGGGTCATGGAGAGCGTCCACGAAAACGACGTCGTCACCGGATTCGTCACGCGGAAGATCAAGGGCGGCCTGCTCGTCGACATCTCCGGCGTCAACGTCTTCCTCCCGGCCAGCCAGGTGGACATCCGCCGGCCGGCCGACATCGGCGACTACTGCGGCCGCTGCATCCAGTGCCTCGTGCTCAAGATCGACGAGGCCCGCCGCAACATCGTCGTCTCGCGTCGTGCCCTCATCGAGCAGGAGCGGGCCGAGCGGAAGAAGCAGCTCATGGAGACGCTCGAGG
>SXHR01000076.1:0-11863 GCA_005773625.1 Planctomycetaceae bacterium
ACCGCGAGGGGCGCGACCTTGTGGCCGTCGCGCACGATGATGTCCCTTCGCCGGCCCACGAACCACAGGTAGCCATCCTCATCGAAGCGGCCCAGATCCCCGGTCAGGACCCAGCCCTTCTGCAGGGTCTTCCGCGTCATCGCCGATTCGTTCCAGTAGCCGTCCATGATCCCCGGTCCGCTGACCCGGACGTCCCCCACCATCCCGGTCGGCACGTCGGCGCCGTGCTCGTCCACCACCGCCACGTGGACGCCGTGCGCCGGCAGGCCGACCGATCCCGGCTTCTTGCGGCCGAACGGGGGATTCATGGCATACGGTCCGGTCTCCGTGGAGCCGCACTGCTCCGTGACCGCCACGCCCGTCAGCCGCTCGAAGGCCTCGAGGAGCCTCGTCGGCACGCGGTCGCCGCCGGCGAGGCAGAGGCGGAGGTGGCTGAAGTCACACGCCTGAAACTCGGGGCTCGCCATCAACCGCCCCAGGCTCCCGGGCGTGAGCGTGAGGAACGTCTTGGCGGGCTGCCGCCGCAGGGCGGCCACGAAGTTTTCGACCGTGAACTTCCGCAACAGGCTGACCCGTCCCCCGGTCCAGAGCGTGGGCATGATCTGGCAGCGGAGCGCGAGGGGCTGCGAAGCGGACGTCGCAATCAGCGTCACGTCGTCCGGCGTGAGGGCGACGCGGACGAGGTATTTGCGGACGCCGGTGGACAGGGCCCCATGGGTCAGGACGACTCCCTTGGGACGGGATGTTGTCCCGGAGGTGTAGATCATCACCGCAGGACTGTCGTCGCGCGGGGCCTCGGCAGGCAGTTCGCGCTCGGCGCCGAGCAGCGTGGCGAACGGCCGTCGGCTGCCGGCGGCGCAGCCGTCGCCCACGACGACGACCCGCGGCACCGTGCCGAGAACCCCAGCCTCCTCGAGGCCGGGGATGCGTTCGTCATCGACTACCAGGATCGACGCGCTGCTGTGGCCGAGCGCGTGGCCGACCTGCAGCGGGTGGTACTCGTAGTCGATCGGAACGACGACCAGGTTCATCCGGAAACAGGCGAGGTAGCAGACGATCGTCTCGAGGCAGTTCGGCAGGAGGAGGGCGACCCGATCTCCCCCCTCGAGGCCCATGGCCGCCAGACCCGAGGCCAGCCGCGAGGCCAGCCGCTCGAGATCCGCCGCGGTGGTCCACGCCCCGTCGGACTCGAGGATCGGACGGGCAGGATCGATCTCCAGAACCCGCTTCAACAGGTGATGCAGCATGGGAGAGACGTCCTTGCGGGGGCGATGGCTCGGGTCGGGCGATGCCGACGCGGCAGTCGTCCCATGTATAGTGCGGAGAACGGCGTTGTCTCAAGCATCGGAATGCCCCGAGAAGATCCCGCACGATCGTGGCAGCAACGTCCCCCGCCCAGTCCGCCCCTCGAGATCGCACGGCCGGCACGGCCGGCCGCGAGGGCGTGATCCTGTTCGCGCTGGCGGCACTGCAGTTCATCAGCCTCGTCGACTTCATGATCGTGATGCCGCTGGGTCCGCAGCTGCTCGCCGACCTCGGCATCGACGCCCGGAGATTCAGCTGGGTCGTGTCGGCCTATACGCTCGCGGCGGGCTTCGCCGGATTCCTGGCGGCGGGCTGGCTCGACCGCGTGCCGCGCAAATCGGCCTACGTCGTGTTCTCGGTCGGCCTGCTCGCGGGCACCGCGGCCTGCGGGCTGGCCACCACCTATCCGTTCCTGCTCGCGGCCCGTTGCGTGACGGGCGGCTTCGGCGGCGTGTTGGGCGGACTGGCCCTGGTGATCGTGGCCGACGTGTTTCCGACCGAGCGGCGTGGCCGCGCCACGGCCACACTCATGCTGGCGTTCGCGGTCGCCTCGGTGGCGGGAGTGCCGCTGGGCATCGCCCTCGGCACGCGGCTCGGCTGGCAGGCGCCCTTCTTCGCCCTCACGGCGCTCGGACTGCCGCTGGTGGGGCTGGCGGCGTGGTCGCTGCCTCCCTTGGCCGCCCACCTCGATGACTCGCGGCGACATCCCTGGGCCGCCTGCTCGAGACGCTCACGGTGCCCGCCCATCGCCGAGCGTTCGCGCTGATCGCCCTGCTGATGGTCGGCGCGTTCGCCGTGATTCCGTTCATCAGCACGTCCTTCGTGGCCAACGTGGGCGTCGCCGAGTCGCAGTTGCCGGCGGTGTTCATCGCCGGCGGGCTGCTCACGCTCGTGAGCACGCCGCTTGTCGGTCGGCTGGTCGACCGGTTCGGCGCATGGCCGGTGCTGGTCTGTGTCGTGCCGCTGTCGGCGGTGATGATGCTGGTGCTCACGCATCTCCCGGCGGTGGGGATCGCCGTCGCGGCCCCGGTCGCGGCCGTGCTGATGGCGACCAACGCCAGCCGGATGGTGACGGCGATGTCGCTGATCACGTCGAGCATCGAGCCGCGCCGCCGCGGCAGCTTCATGTCGGCCAACTCGGCGGTGCAGCACGTCGCCAGCGGCCTGGGGGCCACGCTCGGCGGAATGATCGTCGAGGGGGGCGCAGGCGATCCGCTGCGTCACTTTGGCACGGTCGGCATGCTCGCCGCGGCGGCCACCCTCGCGAGCCTGTGGCTCGCCGCCCGGATCCGCCCGATCGACTCCATGGCTCCCGTCAACGCGGGCCCCGCCCCGCACGGCCGGTCGGCTTGCACGCACCACAGCCCGCCTACGAGCCCAATGCCGTGAGGCGTGGGGTGACCGACGATGGACTCCGCCCCATCCCGACCGCCCCCACGGCCTCACGGCCGATCGGCTTTCAATCCCCGGGCACCCTTGCCCGGGGATCAGGTCCGCCGCGTCAGACGGCGGTGGCCGGCTTCTTGAGGAAGCTGACGATCAGGGGCAGCAGCGCTCCCACGATCGCCGACAGCCCGCCCGTGCCGACCATGTTGTCGCCGCTACCGGTGAACTGCGTCAGGGCCGGGATCAGCATCGGCAGCACCGTGCCGCCGAGTCCGCCGCCCGCGAGGCCGAGCACGGTGTTGAGCATCGGGCCGAGGTTCCGGTTCTTGAGCAGCGCGCCGACGATGTTGCCGCCGGCGCCGCCGGCGATGAGGCTCACGATCCAGCTGATGATCTGGGGATCCATGGTTTTTGTTCTTTCCTGGCAAGAGGGTCTTCGTCTCCGGGGCCCTCCGTTGGCCCCGGCTGTCAGGAGATGAGTTGCCGCCGTTTCACCGTGTGTCACGCTTCGGCCGGCGATTTTCCGCGGCGACGCGCCCCGGTCGCGGCGGTTGTGCCGGTCACGGACGATGCGCGGGGCAGGCCCGCCCGCCGGCGGACAGGCGACTGAGGAACAAGCCGTCCTGAAGGCAGACGACCGGCCCGCGAAGACCGAGATGCGGAGACAAAAAGCCCGTCGTGCCACTGGACGCCCCCGCGGGTCCGCTCCTCCGCCCGGTTCACCGCGCTCGCCGCCGGTCTTCTGAGAACTTCTCCCGACGTGTGGGCTGCCCATCGAGCGTCGCGTCGATGACACGGGCTCGCCTCTGAGTTCGGCTTTGGCAGTTTTCGGAGGCATGAGAAGTCGCCCGTCGCGTAGGTCGGGGCCACCCTGATTCGGCCAGGAAGCATGCACGGCATGTCCTGAATTCGTCGTCGTCACGCCGCCAGGGCAACCGCGTGTTCGAGTAGTCGGGCCAGCTTGCTGGGATACCCGCGGTGAGTCGGCGGCTGCCAGAGCCGCTGGCCGTCCTTGGCGAACCAGAGAACGACAAGCGCGCGGAGAAGCATGGCCAGTGGGGCAGTCCGTTCGACTGCCTTCCGGCTCCAGCCCTGCGGTTCCTCGAAGCCGAGGCACTGCGTGCTGTCACGGAAGGCAACTTCCACGCTCCATCGCATCAAGTGACCATGAAGCGGCGCTCGAGAGCCGGTGGTACGAAGAGAAGCGCTTTGTGGCCCCGGAGCCGGGCTCGCCGCTTTTCGGACGGCAGCTTCGGCCGGGCAATCACCCGTCAAAAACTGCAAAAGTCGAAACGAGGGGCATTCCGAGTCCGCTTCATGACTGAATCCGGTCACGGGCGGGGGTGCCCATGCCCCAGGAGCCGGCGTTGGCGGCAAGCGAAGGCAGGATGCCGGGAGCGCAGCCGGCATCGAGAGGGCGGATGCCACGATGGCATCCGCGAACGTCCGGCGACGGGGCGTGGGCACCCCCGCCCTACGCGACGGATAGCCTCTGCCCGGCACTCAACAACTGCAAAAGTCGAACTGAGTCGTCGCCCGCGTCGGCCCGGGGGGTGGAGGGCCCCGCTCCCCCGCGGCTTTCGTCTGGGCCTCAGGCGATGCCGAGCACGTCGCGCATGGAATAGAGCCCCGCCGGCCTGCCGACGAGAAACGCGGCTGCGGCGAGGGCGCCCCGGGCGTAACACTCGCGGTTCGTCGCTCGGACGTTGACCGACAGGGATTCGCCGTCCATTCCGAAGAGGATCGTGTGCTCGCCGGGATTGTCGCCCGCACGGACGGCGTGATAGCCGATCTCGTCGGCCGGCCTCGCGCCGGGCCGGCCCTCGCGGCCATGGGCGGCCGTCGTCTGCCCCATCGCCTGCTGCACGATCGAGCCGAACTTGAGCGCCGTGCCGCTGGGGGAATCCTCCTTGTGCCGATGATGACACTCGATGATCTCGACGTCGGTGCGGCAGCCGGCACCGGAGAGCAGGGCTCCGGCCCGGGCCACGAGGTCCATGGCGACATTCACCGCGAGGCTCATGCTCGGCGACTGGAGGATCGGAATCGTCTTCGCCGCCTCCGCGATCGCCCGCCGTTCCGCCTCCTCGAGTCCCGTCGTGGCCACGACCAGCGGCAGCTTTTTCGCCAGGCAGGTCGAGACGATGCCGGCCACCGCCTCGGGAAGCGAAAAGTCGATCACCACGTCGGCCGGACACTCCCAGCCCGCCGCGATCGGCACGTCGGCCGGCGGAATGCCCGCGAGCACGCCGGCGTCAAAGCCCGCCCGCGGATGTCCCGGCCGCTCGATCGCCGCCACGAGCTTCCAGGGAATCGTGTCGGACGCGGCACAGGCCACGATCCGCTGCCCCATCCGGCCGGCGGCTCCATGAACGACGAGACGAGGCGGACTGCTGGCCACGGGCTCCTCCTTAAGCAGATCGATCGATCAAGGCACCAGCGGCAACGAACCGCGACAAGGTCAGGGAACGACGGGCGGCAAGGGGTCAGGAATAGAGATCGATCGCCTGCACGATCTCGTCGAGACGATTTCCCACGCTGACGGCCCGGTTGGCGAAGCTCGCCCGGCTCACACCGCGGCTGCCGAGCACCTCGTTGAAAAGCTGCTGGTCGGTCGTGTGGTAGGCAACCGTCGCGGTCGGATCCTTGAGCTGGTGGCCGGTGAGGATGCAGACGACGCGTTCATCGCGGCCGATCACCCCCTCGGCGACGAGTTGCCTGACGCCGGCCACGCTGGCGGCGCTCGCCGGCTCGCAGCCGAGGCCGCCGGCCCCCACCGGGGCCTGGGCGTCGAGGATCTCCTGCTCGCTCACCTCGCGGACCACGCCGTCGCAGACCTCGAGGGCCCGCAGGCACTTGTTGAGATTCACGGGCCGGTTGATCTCGATGGCACTGGCGATCGTATGGGCCCGCTTCTTGTCGCGGTCGAGTTCGTCGTAGTAGTGGCAGGCGGGTGACAGGTCGGCCCTGCCTCCCTCCCAGCGGAGGCCACGGCGGGTGTAGAGCTCGTGGAGCGTGTTGGCGCCGGCGGCGTTGATCACGGCCAACCGCGGCACGCGGTCGATGAGGCCGAGCCTGCGGAGTTCGGCGAAGGCCTTGCCGAAGGCGCTCGAGTTGCCGAGGTTGCCGCCGGGCACCACGATCCAGTCGGGCACCTCCCAGCCGAGCGATTCGAGCACGCGAAACATGATCGTCTTCTGACCCTCGAGCCGGAAGGGATTCACGCTGTTGACGAGGTAGATGCCCAGCTTGCCCGACACCTCCTTGACGCGGGCCATCGCGTCGTCGAAGTCACCGGCGATCTGGATCGTGAGCGCGCCGTAGTCGAGCGCCTGCGAGAGCTTTCCGTAGGAGATCTTGCCCGAGCCGATGAAGATGATTCCCCGCATCAGGCGAGTGACGGCGCAGTAGACGGCCAGCGACGCGCTGGTGTTGCCCGTCGAGGCGCAGGCGGCCCGCTTGGCGCCGATCATCCGGGCGTGGGTGAACGCCGCGGACATTCCGTTGTCCTTGAACGATCCGGAGGGATTGAGGCCTTCATACTGCAGGTGCAGGCGACCGCGGTGAAGTCCCACGAACGAGCCGACGCTGTCGGAGACGGGGCACATCGTCTGCCCCTCGCCGATCGTGACCACGCTCTCGCGGGGAGCGTAGGGGAGAAGCTCGTGAAACCGCCACACGCCGCTGAAGGCCAACGGATCGCTTCGACGCATCCACTTCCGTTCGAAGACCTCGAACGACGTCGGCGGCCGGAGCCGATCCCAGTCGTACTCCACGTCGAGCAGGTTGCCGCAGGAGGGACAGGCGGTCAGGACCTCGTCAACGGAAAACGTCGCCCGGCAGGCGGGGTCGATGCACTGCTGGAAGGCGAGGTCGGTGCGGGCGGCGACAGCCACGGCAAAAATCTCCACCACCCCAAGGACCCTGCGACCGCGGGACGCGCGGCCGAGGCGACCGGGGTTTTCCTGCGGTATCGGCCACAGGTTCCCTCAAACCTAGGTCATGCTTTCCCAGGCAGCAAGCGGGCCGCAGAACTCGCAAACCACGGGCCGCCCGAGGGCCGGCCTGTCAGTTTGACAGTCGGGTTTTCTCTCATTATTCTTGCGAGGCTCGGGGTTCCGGCGGACAAGGCCGCTCGGGCCTCCCGAGGCGGAACACGAGTGAACACCATGCTGAAGGCGGCAGAACTCAAGGTCTTCAAGATCGCCCTCGAATCGATGCGGGCCCGGCTTCGTGGCGACGTCTCGACGATGGCCGACGCGGCCCTGCGTCATGGCGGAACCGAGGGCAGCGGCGATCTGTCGCGGATGCCGATCCACATGGCCGACATCGGATCCGACGCCTACGAACAGGAATTCACCCTCAGCCTGATGGCCAACGAGGAGGGAACCCTCGAGCTCGTCGAGAATGCCCTCGAGCGGATCAAACTGCGGAAGTACGGCCTCTGCGAGGAATGCGACGGCGTCATCGCGAAGAAGCGGCTGGAGGCGATCCCCTTCGCGGCGATGTGCATCCGCTGTGCCGAGAAGATGGAAAACAGCCGGCCCCGCCAGCCCCGCTGACACACCCCGCACACACCCCGCCCCGGGCGGTGAGGGACCCGGCGAAGATGAGGTCCCGACATCCGGACATGGAGAGGCGGGAAAACAGCATGGCGGCATCGTCGGGCACCGGTTGGCTGCTGTTTTTGACGGTGACGACCCTGGCCACCGCTTTCGATCTGCTCAGCAAGGAGTGGATCTTCCGCGCACTGGGCATGCCGGGGGAATCACGACCCATCGTGCTCGTGCCGGGGATCCTGGTCCTCGAGACCAACCTCAACGAAGGGGCGCTCTTCGGAATGGGGCAGGGGATGGGATTGTTTTTTGCGGCCGTGTCGGTGGCCGCGATCGCCGGCATCCTCGTGCTGGTCAGCCGGGCGACGACACGCCGTGATCCCTGGCTGTTGACGTCGCTGGGGCTCATCGTGGGCGGCATCCTCGGCAACCTCTACGACCGGCTGGGCGTGCCGGGGCTTACGTGGCACGCCCCCCTCGAACGTCGCGGCGACGACGTGCTCGCGGTCCGTGACTGGATCCACTTCACGCTTCCCGGCGTGATCGACTGGCCCATCTTCAACCTCGCCGACTCCTGGCTGGTGATCGGCGCCGGCATCCTCCTGCTCGGCTCCTTCTCCCCCTCCACTCCCGCCGGCGTCGCGCCCGGCCAGGGATCGCCAACGCCATGACCGCTCCCGCCGTCGCCGCCCGCCTCGCGACCGCGATCGCCGCCGCCCGGCTCGCCGGCGCGGAGACGCTGCGCTGGTTTGGCGAGGCCGCACTCGTGGTCGATACGAAGGCGGATCAATCGCCCGTCACGCAGGCCGACCGGGCGGCCGAGGCGATCCTGCGGAGGGAGCTGCTCCACGGCTTTCCCGACGACGCCTTCCTCGGCGAGGAGACCGGCGCCACCGCGGGCAGTTCGGGCTACGAGTGGATCGTCGATCCGATCGACGGCACGAAGTCGTTCATCCGCGGCGTGCCGCTCTATGCGACGCTCGTCGGCTGCCGCCACGAGGGGCGTGGGATCATCGGTGTGATCGCGATCCCGGCGCTCGACGAGATGGTGCACGCCGCCCGGGGGGGCGGCGCCTGGCACACACGGGGCGGCTCAGCCCCCGTCGCCGCACGGGTCTCCTCGCGGACCACGCTCCGCGAGTCGCTGCTCTGTTCGAGCGACTTCACGTCGTTTTCCCGCTGGAGCGGTGGCCGCCCGGAGGGCATGGCCGCGCGGCAACGGCTCGAGGATGCCTGCGGCGTCGTCCGCACCTGGGGCGACGGCTACGGCTATTTGCTCGTGGCCACCGGACGGGGCGACGTGATGGTCGATCCGCTCCTCAACGCCTGGGACGCGGCCGCCGTGGATGTGGTCGTGACCGAGGCAGGGGGCCGGTTCACCGACTGGCAGGGACGCGACAGCATCGATTCGGGAGACGGCGTGGCGACCAACGGCCACGTCCACGCCGGCGTGCTGCGGTTGCTCGCTGCCGGCTGACCGCCACTCCCGAAGCTGGGATGGCTCTCAGCCGCCGCCGGATGCGGCGGCTCCGCGGGCGAGACAGCGGCGGGTGATGAACGCCCTGTAGGCGAACATCAGGAGCAGGTTGGGCCGCGAGAAGAGCACCCGGGTGACGAGCCCCCACGGGCCCCGCTTGTGCTCGAACTCAATGTGTTCGCGGATCTCCGTGCGGCCGTCGGCCAGCGGCACGAACGAGTGGGTGTGTTCCCACTTGGCGGCCGGCCCCGAGGCTTGAATGTCGGTGAAGCCACGGTCGGTGACGTTTCGGTGAACCGCCTTCCAGCGGAGCGGCAGCGGCCCCACCCAGAGCGTGAACGTGGACACCGAGCCCTCGGCGAGCGGTTCGATCGCGTGCAGTTGCACCACCGTGGGCGGGGGCGTGAGCCGCTTCAATGCCGAGGTGTCGTGGTGGAAGTCCCTGACCGCGGCGAGCGGGGCGGCGACGACGAATGAGTAGTCGAAGACGGGCATGACGGCGGGATTGTAGGCCTTCGACCGCCCGCGGCCGCTTGGGCTTGCGGGAAACAGGCCGCCCGGTACCATACAGGCCACAACTTTCCCCGTAATTTGCGAGTTTCCCGTGGCACGATCCTGTCAGGTTTGCAGCAAGGGCTTTTCGGTCGGCAACCAGGTGACGATCCGAGGCAAGGCCAAGTACCTCGGTGGCGTCGGCACCAAGGTCACCGGGATCACCCGTCGGAAGTTCAAGCCGAACCTGCAGCGGCTCCGCGTGACCGTCGGCCGCGGCACCAGCACGACCGTGCTCGTCTGCACGCAGTGCATCAAGAGCGGGGCCGTCACCAAGCTCGTGCGGCAGCAGCCCTTCCGCCTTCCCAAGGTCGAGAAGGCGAAGCAGTCGACCGAGGAAACCGTGCCGTCCGGCCCGCGCGCCCGTCCCTGACGATCGGCCGCCGCCGCGGACTGAAGCCCATGGCACTCTCCCGACAGGACGTCGCAAAGGTGGGATTGCTCGCCCGCCTCGCGCTTTCCAGCGACGACCTCGACCGGATGACCGGCGAGCTCACGAAGATCGTGGGCTTCGTGTCGCAACTCGAGGAACTCGACACAACGGCCGTCGCGCCGCTGGCCCACCCGCTCGACACCCAAAACGTCTTCCGCGACGATGTGCCGGCTCCTTCCCTGACGACGGCCGAAGCCCTCCAGTCATCACCGCGGCACGATGGCTCGTGCTTCCTGGTGCCGGCCGTGCTCGGTGATGCGGGAGCCGCCTGAACGATCCTCACCCGCGGCGATCCTGCCGCGTCCACCCCTCCGGTCATGCAGCCTCTCGAACTCTCCGCCATCGACCTCGTCACCGCCATTCGGCAGGGCGACATCACCGCGGTGCAGGTGGCCGAGAAATTTCTCGACCGGATCGGAAGGCTCAACGGCCCGATCAACGCGTTTCTCAACGTCGATCGGGAGGGAGCGCTGTCGCGGGCGGCCGACATCGACGCCCGGCGGAAGGCCGGCAAGCCGATCGGGCCGCTCGCCGGGCTGCCCATCGCCGTGAAAGACGCGCTCTGCACGGCCGATCAGCCGACGACGTGCGCCTCCAGGATGCTCGCCGGCTTTCGTCCCCCGTACGACGCCGACGTGGTGTCGCGGCTGCGGCAGGCCGACGCCGTGATCGTCGGCAAGACGAACATGGACGAGTTTGCGATGGGCGGTTCCAACGAAAACTCCGCCTTCGGCCCGGTCAAAAACCCGTGGGATTTCACGCGGGCTCCCGGTGGCTCCAGCGGCGGCTCGGCCGCCTGCGTGGCCGCCGACATGGCTCCCGTCGCGATCGGCTCCGACACGGGCGGCTCGATCCGTCAGCCGGCCGGACTCTGCGGGATCACCGGCCTCAAGCCCACCTACGGTCGGATCAGTCGCCGCGGGCTCGTCGCCTTCGCGTCGAGCCTCGACCAGATCGGCCCCATGACCCGCTCGGCCGCCGATGCCGCGCTGGTGATGGAGACCATCGCCGGGCACGACCGCGGCGACGCGACGTCGCTCGCCGATGAGGTGCCGCGCTACACCTCGATGCTCGAACAGCCGCTGACGGGCCTGCGGATCGGGCGGGTCGCCGAACACTTCGGCCCCGGCCTCGATCCCGAGGTGGCCCGCGGCGTCGAGGAGGCCTTCGCGGCGTTCAAGGCGGCGGGCGCGACGATCCACGACGTCGAACTCCCCCACGCGAAGTATGGGATCACGACGTATTACCTCGTGGCGCCTTGCGAGGCGTCGAGCAATCTCGCGCGGTATGACGGAGCCCACTATGGCCACCGGGCCGAGCCCGGGAAGGGCCACCGGGCCGAGCCCGGGAAGGGTCACCGGGCCGAGTTTGGCAAGGGTCACCGGGCCGAGCCGGGCGGGGAGTTCGAGTCGCCGCTCGTGGAGATGTATTGCCGCAGCCGCGCCGAGGGCTTCGGCCCCGAGGTGAAGCGGCGGATCATGCTCGGCACCTACGCCCTCTCGTCGGGCTACTACGACGCCTACTACGCCAAGGCCCTGCGGGTGCGCCGGCTGATCCGGCAGGACTACCTCGACGCCTTTGAGTCGGTCGATCTGATCGGCGGACCGGTGTCGCCGACGGCCGCCTTCCCGCTCGGCGAGAAGACGAGCGACCCGCTCGCGATGTATCTCGTCGACATGTACACGGTGGGCACGAACCTCGCCGGCATCGGCGGCATCTCGTTTCCCTGCGGCTTCACCAAGGGGGGCCTCCCGATCGGCTTCCAACTCCAGGGCCCGGCCCTGTCGGAGCCGTTGCTGCTGAGGGCCGCCGACCGCTACCAGCAGCTCACCGATTGGCATCGCCGCCGCCCGAAGTTGCCCGCCTGACGCCGCCATGACCACATCGCCAACCGCCGTCGAGCCGTTCACGACCGTCATCGGTCTCGAGGTTCACGTTCAACTCCAGACGAAGACGAAGCTCTTCTGCGGCTGCTCGACCACCTTCGGCGCGGCACCCAACACCCAGGTCTGCCCGACCTGCCTCGGCCTGCCCGGTTCGCTGCCGGTGATGAACCGCCGGGCCTTCGACCTCGCGGTGCGGGCGGCGCTCGCCCTCGACTGCACCATCGCGCCCTTCACGAAGTGGGACCGCAAAAACTACTTCTATCCCGAC
>SXHR01000077.1:0-15976 GCA_005773625.1 Planctomycetaceae bacterium
CCGACCGGCTCCGGCAAGACGACCACGCTCTACTCCGCACTCTCCGAGCTCAACGAGGTGGAAGACAAGCTGATCACGACCGAGGACCCCGTCGAATACGACATCGACGGCATCGTGCAGGTGCCGATCGACGCCGACATCGGCAACACCTTCGCCGCCTGCCTCCGGGCGATCCTCCGGCAAGACCCGGACCGGATCCTCGTGGGGGAGATCCGCGACGTGGAGACGGCCGAAATCGCGGTGCAGGCCTCGCTCACCGGCCACATGGTGTTTTCGACGCTCCACACCAACGACGCCCCCTCGACGGTCACCCGGCTCCGCGACATGGGGGTGCCGCCGTTCCTGATCACGGCGACGGTGGAGGCGATCCTCGCCCAGCGGCTCGTGCGGCGGATCTGCAAGTCCTGCCGGGAGGAGATCGTTCCCGGCGCCGACGTGCTGGCCGATCTCGAGCTGACGACCGATCAGGCCGTCGGCAGGAAGTTCTACCGCGGCAAGGGCTGCGACAAGTGCAACAGCACCGGCTACAAGGGCCGGCTCGGCATCTACGAGCTGCTGATCATGAACGACGAGATGCGGGATATGATCATGCGAAATGCCTCCACCGAGGATCTCCGCGAGGCCGCCCGCCGGAATGGCATGGTGACCCTGCGTGACTCCGGCATGGAGGGCATCTTCGCCGGACTGACGACGGCCGACGAGGTGATCCGCGAAACCATCCTGGATGCGTGACCATGCCCACCTATCTCTTCGAAGCCATCGACGCGGCAACCGGCAAGGAAATCCGCGACACCGTT
Organism: Planctomycetaceae bacterium; assembly: GCA_005773625.1. Classification (GTDB taxonomy): domain Bacteria; phylum Planctomycetota; class Planctomycetia; order Pirellulales; family UBA1268; genus QWPN01. The sequence continues at coordinate 798 of SXHR01000077.1, forward strand.
GACGCCGCGACCGAAGCCGAGGCCCAGGCCACGATCCGGTCGATGGGCTACATGGTCACCAAGCTCAAGGCCCAGCGGGCGAAGGCCAACGCAGCCGCGGTGTCCGGCGGGCGGAAGCCGGGGCGAACCTTCGTGATGGGGGGCGTGAAGGGCAAGGACCTCACCCTCTTCACCCGGCAGCTCTCGATCCTCCAGGACGCCGGCCTGCCGATTCTCCGCAGCCTGAAGGTCTTGGCGGAGATGCAGAAGCCGGGCCGGCTGAAAAACTCGCTGCTCGACGTCTGCGACGAGATCGAGGGGGGGGCCACGCTTTCGGAGGCGCTCTCGAAGAGCCCCAAGGCGTTTGACCGCCTGTATTGCAACATGATCCGGGCCGGCGAGGCCGGCGGCGCCCTCGAGGTGATCCTCCGCAGGCTCGCGGAGTTCATGGAGCGGAGCGAGTCGCTCAGGCGGAAGGTGAAAGGCGCGCTCGTCTACCCGATCGTGGTGGTCTGCGTCGCCGTCGGCATCCTCACCTTCATCATGCTGAAGATCGTGCCCCAGTTCAAAAAGATCTTCGACGACTTCGGCAGCGAACTGCCGCCGATGACGCAGATCCTGATCGACATCTCGAACTGGGTGGCGGCCTACTGGTATCTGATTCCGGCGATTCCGTTCGGCATCAACCTGATCATCAAGGGGATCAAGCTGATCCCCTACGGCCGTTTCGGCTGGGATCTCTTCACGCTCAAGATGCCGATCTTCGGGCCGTTGGTGGAGAAAAACATCCTGTCCCGCAGCGCCCGCACGCTGGGCACGCTCCTCTCCAGCGGCGTGCCGATTCTCGAGGCGCTCAACATCACGAAGGAGACCTCGGGCAACATGATGTTCGAGCGGCTCTTCGCGAAGGTCTCGGATTCGATCCGCGACGGCGAGTCGATCTCCAAGCCGCTCAAGGCCTATGCGATTCCGCCGTTCAACGCGGTGGCGCTGCTCTTCTGGGCGGTCTTCGCCCCGGTGATCGGGGTCCTCATGTATCTGATGCGCTACAAGAAGTCGGTCGTGGATGATCTCGTCGTCAACATGGTGGACGTGGGCGAGGAGTCGGGCGAGCTCGACACGATGCTCTACAAGGTGGCCGACACCTACGACGAGGAGGTGGCGGTGCTCACCGAAAGCCTGACGAGCCTCATGGAGCCGCTGTTGATCATCTTCCTCGGCGGTGCGGTGGGCTTCATCGTGATCGCCCTGTTCATGCCGCTGATCAAACTGATCCAGGATCTGTCGTGACCACCAGCCGTCCTGCATGCCGTGTCGCGGACGCCCCCCGGCGCGTGCCGGGAGCGCGGGGGAGCGGCGCGACGTGTCGGCCGGTCCGCCGAGCCTTCACGCTCGTCGAGCTGCTGGTGGCGATCTCCATCATCATCGTGCTGATGGGAGCCATCGCGACGGCGGCGGCGGCCGCGCGGGGCAGCCAGAAGAAGATGTCCACCAAGGCGCTGATCGCCAAGCTCGACGCCATCATCCAGCAGCAGTATTTCTCGTACGCCGGGAGGTCGGTGGCGGCCAACGCGACGGCGGCCTCCGCCGCCGCCGCACGCCGGCAGATGGCGAGCGCCGACATGCCCGACTCGTGGGCCGAGGTCTTGGTCCTCAAGGGGGGAACGACGTCGCTGCTCACCTCCCCGGAGAGGAAGTTTCCCCTCAATGCCGCCCAGCGGGCCTACGTGGGGTATTACAACTCTGTGCTGCCGACGGCGGAGTTCGAGGATGCCGAGTGCCTGTTCATGATGGTGATGCTCGGGGGGCTCGCCGATTGCCTGGACTGCGGCGGTCTGGGCATCGCCGACAAGGGGGACAAGGACGGCGACAAGGCGCCCGAGTTCTGGGATGCCTGGGGCAACCCGATCGGCTTCATCCTCTGGCCGGCGGGGCTGGAAATCCCACCGGGAACGAAGGTTTTCTCCCCGACGGCCCCCTTCTCGGGCAGCGCCTCCGCGGGCGGCCGCGTGATGCGGCCCCTGATTTATTCCCGTGGACCCGACAAGGGAGCCACGCTCGGTGTCGCGAGCGGATCCCATATCCAGATGGGTGCCTCGTGCGGTGATCCCCAGAATGCGACCGTCGCGACATTCGCCGCGTTCGCGCCGCCGTCGGACGACCCCACCGATCGCAGGGCCGACAACATCACCAACCTCGACAGCGAGGTGAAGCCATGAACGCCTCGCGCGACGCCAAGGGCTTCACCCTCGTCGAGTTGATCGTGGTGGCCGCGTTGCTGGCGACCGTCTTCGGGCTGGTCGTCGGCGGGCTCGGTCGGCCCAATCTCGGTTCGAGTGTCCGCAGGTCGGCGCAGGATTTTGCATCGCGGCTGCTGGCGGTCCAGAGCCGGTCGCTTGGCAGGCGGGAGGGGGCCGCCCTCATCGTCGCCCCCAACAGCGACAACGCCAGGCTGGGGACGATCGTGCTCGACGCGGTGACGCCCGCCTGGACCAACTGCTCCGTCGCCGGTGGGATGCCCCCCGACGCTCCCCTGGCCACCTCCGCCAGCGTGGCCCTGACGGCGGGCACGCCCGCGCCCGCCGGGGCCTACAAGCTCCGTTTTCAGGCCGACAACGGTGGTCAGGTCTCGCCGTGGTTTGCGTTCTCGGCGGCGACGGGCACGGTTGCTTTCCGCACGTCCGCCGGACAGACCTCCGGCAACACGATCTGGCCGCGTACGGCCGACCAGGCGAGGCGGGCCATCATCGCCGCGTATCCGCTGCCGAGCGTCTCCGGCCCGGAGATGGCCAAGCTCGCGGCCATCGACTTGAGGCACAGCGGGGTCGGGGAAGACCCCGGGGTCGCCAACGGCTACGGCCGCTTCGAAGGCCTGGGCTCCATCGCCGTCGCGTACGAGCAGGTGGGCCGAGTCGGCGAGGTGATGCGGAAGGTGCAGGAATCACCCACGGCCGCCGACCAGCCCATCGAGCCGACCGGCGTCATCTATTTTCTCTTCGCTCCCCGGGCCGACATCCTCCAAAACCGCAACACCCTCGCCAACCCGCAGAGCATCTGGGTCGCGATCAATCCGCACACCGGCCGCGTGACCGTCGCCCAGAATGTCTCGCAGACGACCGAGGACACGCTGGCGATCCAAGCCGCCCGGGAAAAGGCGCGGGCCGGGTCGGCGATCAAGTGACCCCATGACCATGAACACTTCCCATCCACGCCAGAGCGGCAACCCCGGCGCGACCGTCCGCGGCGGCCGTGACGGCATGACGCTGCTCGAGGTCCTGGTGGCCCTCGGAATCCTCGTCGCGGGCCTGGCGAGCGTGGCCTCGCTCATGCCCGCGGCCGGGGCGAGGCTCGCCGACGCCGCCGCCATCGACCGAGCCGGCACGCTCTCCGCCAATGCGTTGGCCGACCTGAGGAATCGCAATCGGCTCACGGCGGCGACGCTGTTTCCCGCCAACAACATCAAGATCGCCTTCCTGGGGAAACTCGCCGCGCTCGACGGGACAGTCCCCACGCCGTTCAACACCGCGCCCTACGCGATGTATCCGGCGGTGATCCCGGCGGCGGAATACCTCGGGCAGGACGACGTTCGCCTGGAATCAGCCGACAAGTTCGTCGTGAACGATGCGGGGGTCTGCTACGGAGCGACGGTCGTTCCGGCCGATCCGTCCCTCCCCGTCGCGGCCGGCAGTCGCGGCCGCGTCTCGATCGTGGTCTTCAAGAAGCCGCCGGTGGAGGCGTCGGCGCTGCTCGCCTTGACCAAGGTGTCGGGCGGGTTGTTTCGTCTGACGAACACCGGGACAGCGGGGGATGCCCTGCGAAAGAAGTTTTTCCCGGCCTGTTCGTGGTGCCTGGCACGAGACCTCGGCAACCCGCCCCGGTACCAGTGGCTGCACATCGGCAGTTCTTGGACGACGCAGAGGTACACGGGCGGAACCCTGGTTTCCGGCAGCTCGTTCGTGTCGTTTTCGGATGCCACGTCGCCCATCATCACGTCGGCCACGACCTCGATGGTCGTGCACGGCTTCACCCGGGTGCTGCGGGTGGACGAGCAACCGGTCATCCTCAAGTAGAGCCGAGAGAGGGAGAGGAGAGCCATCCCATGAAGACGCCCCGCCCGACAGGCCACGCGATTCAGGGTCGCCGCGGCATGCTGCTGCTCCTCGTGCTGAGCATGCTGACCCTCTTCGTGCTCATGGGGGCACTGGCGCTCGTGATCGCCACGCGGGCCCGCACGAGCGCGCGGGCCTTTGCGGACTTCAACGGGGGCGGCAACAACGCGCCGGTGATCGCGAAAACGATGCTCGACGAGGCCCTGCTCCTGCTGATTCGCGGCTCCAAGGATCCCGCCGTGAATGGGCTGCTCGGAAACGACAGCCTTCTCAAGGACATGTACGGCACCACGGGCGGCCGCTTCGACGACGAGGGGTATGACTCCTTCGACGACTCCAACCGCTTCATGACGCAGGTGTCGCTCGACGCGATGGGCCGGGTCGCGAGCGTGCCCCGTCCGGCATTCGCCAATCGCGGGACGGCGGCCACGGTGGACAACGACAGTGACGGCGTGCTCGACGGCGTCTGGATTCCCGCGGTGCCGGGGGGGCCGGGCCTGCTGCCGCCGCTGTCGGTGGCCACCGGCCAGCCGCTGGGGTTCCGGGTGTCGTATCTCGTGCTCGATCTCGACGGACGGGTCAATGTCAACACCCACGGTGGCCGGATGGAGGATCTGGCGATCAACAGCGGCGGGCCCGCCGAGGTCAACCCGGCACCGCTCTGGTCCACCGGCTCGACGATCTGGAGCCAAACCATGCTCATGGCGGGCAACGGCGTGACGACGTCGTCATCGACGCCCCTGCCCGCCGACCAGTGGCGGCGGCCTCCCGTGATGGGTCGCCAGGTGAGCGGCCGATTCGGCGGCTTCACGGGGGGGACCAACGCGGGGGGCCAGACGGAGTTCACCTACTCCCTGCGGCTCGATCTCGAGGCCCCCCGGCCGGCCGTGAGCGGCACCACGGCGTCGCAAAATCCCTTCACGCTCGGCGAGCTCGAACGCGTGCTGCGTCAGTTTGATCCGGACGCCAGCACGCTGCCGCCACGGCTGGCGGCGATCTTCCACGACCAGGCGGAGCGGGCCCGCATGCGGATCACCACCGACAGCTGGAGCACGCCCGGGGCTCGCTACGAAATCAGGTGGGAAGCCGATAACAGCGGCGTGGTGGACGAAAGGACGGACTGGGCGGCGATCTGGCCTCTCGTCGTGCTGGCGGGAGCCCCCGAGGCCGACGCGAAACAGTGGGTCGCCAATCTGCTCGACTTCCGTGACAAGGACGTGGCCAGCACCCCCTTCGCGGGCGGCGTCAGGGGTGTGGAGCCCTCGAAGCTGACCTTCGTCGTCCCCGGCGGCTGGGACGACGGGCGTTTTCGCAGCTACGCCGAGCTGCTCGCCGTGCCCCGGGGCACCGAGACGGAAATCGAACAGAGGAAAGCCGACAACCAGCCGCTGGTCTCGCTGATCAAGGATTACCCGAAGATCCTCGATTACCTGGCGGTCTCTTTCTTCAAAAGCACGCTCGACGTGAATCCGAACCGTGAGCCCGGCCGGGTGAACATCAACACCTGTGATGGAGAGGTCTGGAAGGTGCTCCTCGGCAGCGGCAGCACGGCCAACCCGTTTGAAACGCCGTCGGATCCGGGCGCACAGCCTCGGACGCCCGCCAGGCACATGTCGGAGATCCTCCTGCAGACACCGCTGGTTTTCTCCGACGCCAGCTACGACGTGCGGAGCGTCAATCACACGGTCGCCAATCGGCTCGCCAACGTGGCGACCGTGCGATCGCACGTGTTCGCGGTCTGGATCACGCTCGAGATCACCGATCCCGACGCCCCCGACCAGCCGACCTACCACCGGCTCTTCGCCATCGTCGATCGCTCCATTCTCGTGCCGTTCACGGCGGCGACCGAGGGAAAAAACGAGAACTTCCGCGACATCATCCGCCTGCGGCGGTTTCTCAACTGAGGCGGTGAACCCATGATTCCGACAGCCCCGCTCCACCACGCACGGCGCCGGCGCCGCGATGCCGGCTTCAGCCTGGTGGAGGTGTTCATCGCCATGGCGCTCACCCTCCTTGCGATGGCCTCCGTGGCGACGCTCTTCGGGATGTTTGGCCGCACGGTGTCGCAGAGCCAGGCGGCCGTGGATCTGAACGCCCGAATCCGCACCGCGGCGTCACAACTGCGGCAGGACCTCCACGGTGTCACCGTCACGACCAGGCCGTGGGTGCGGCCGGAGGCGAATGCCGGCTACTTCGAGATCGTCGATGGTTCCCCCACCACCCCGGACCGCCTGATGGCCACCACCACGGCTCTCGGCAAACCGTTCGTGGGGCCGCTGCAGGTCACCACCGGCACCACCGTGATCGGGTTCGAAAGCCCGTTTGCAGAGGTGGTCTGGTTCTGCCGGCCCACCAGCCCCGCCGAGACGTTCGCAGGCCAGACCCTCTACAACCTCTACCGCCGGCAACTCTTCGTCTCGGCGTCGCCGGCCGCCGGCTTGTTCGCGAACGGTGGTTCGCAACTGATCAACCGGTCGCGGACGGATCTCTCCTGCGGAAACCTGGCTAGCAAGATGATTCCCAACAGCCTCGCCGACCTGTCCCGGCCGGCGAATCGCATCTGGGCCGTTTCCGGCGCCAACCCGACCCTGTCCCTGGCCCGGGTGGGCGAGGACATCATCCTCGGCAATGTCATCACGTTTGACATCAAGGCATTGAAGGCCGGCGAGGCGGCCTATACCGACCAGTCGTTCAACACCGACTACCAGGACGGCGTCGCCCCGACCGCCGGTGCCCCCCTGCTCGGTGTCGAAGTTCGCATCCGGTGCGTGGATCCCTCCAGCAAGCAGGTGCGGCAGATTACCGTGGTTCACACGTTCGAGGGGCTGTGACACAATGGCGACGCATCGCTCACCCCAGGAAATCATGACTCCGATGACCCATCCACACCGCTCCCCTAAGGCTTTCACGCTCGTCGAACTGCTCGTCGTGATCGCGATCATCGGCCTCCTGTTGGCGCTGCTGATGCCCGCCATGCAGGGAGCCCGCGAGGCCGGCCGGCGCACGGCGTGCGCCAACAACCTCTATCAGATGGCCTTCGCCTCGATTCGGGCGAACGATTCGAACGGATCCGTGCCGGGCTGGCGGAATCCGTTGACGGTGGGCAGCGGAACCGTTTCGTATTCATGGCCGGTGATGATTCTGCCCTTCATGGAACGCACGGACATCTACAACGCATTGACGTCCGGAACCCCGCTCTCGGCCTCGGGAGCCGCTCCGTTCATCGGGTTCTTCTCGTGCCAGTCATCCCCTCCCGACCCCTCCACCAACCCGGTGCTCGCGTATGCGGGCAACTGTGGCAGCGGCAGCGGAACGAGCGACAACAAGAACGACGGCGTCATGACCGACAACTTTCTGGCGGCGAGCAACCGCAACTCCATGGACGACATCTCGAATGCCGACGGCACGTCGATGACCGTGTTGCTGTCGGAAAAATGCGGGCCCGCGTACACCACGCAGATGTCGTGGAACGTCACTCCGGCGGCCACGCTCAACTGGAACGCGGCCGAGGCCCTGCCCGTTTTCGGGATCACGGGCTCGCCTCTCAACCCCGTCATCAACCCGGGCACGGTGAATGCCGTCCCCGGCTGGAAATCGCAGCCGTCGTCGAATCATCCGGGCGGCGCCGTGGTCTCTTTCTGCGACGGCCATACCGTCTTCCTCAAGGACTCGCTGGCGTACTGGGTCTACGCCCAGCTTCTGAGTTCGAACGACGCGGCCCTGCCGACCACCGGGGTCGCTCATGCCTGGCGAACACAGCCGGGCGGGACGGCGTATCGGGTGCTCGCCGAACCCGACTTCAACTAGCAGTTCGCGGCACAAGCCCTCCCGGACCTTGCTCCACGGGTCTGCCGCGGGGGTGCGGCCACGGGAAAACCGGGGGCTCGCCGTCCGGGCGCTCCTGCCTATAAGGAAGTATGGACTGATTCCGGCCCCCCTCCCCGCGAAGTCGCCGACCACAATGCCCACCTCGCTCGCCCCACCCCGTCCCGTCACGACGTCAGTCGGTCCGTCGGCCGCCATCGATCTGGGCGACGCCCGGGAGCGGCTCGTTCGGCATCGGATCTACGGTCTCGTGGACTCCGCCGCACGGCTGCGGCGGTTCATGGAGAGCCATGTCTTCGCCGTCTGGGACTTCCAGAGCCTCCTGAAGGCGATGCAGCAACGGCTGACCTGCACCAGCGTGCCCTGGGTGCCCACGCCCGACCCGGAAGCGCGGCGGCTGGTCAACGAAATCGTGCTCGACGAGGAGTCGGACGAACTGCCGGAAGGAGGCTCGGCCTCCCACTTCGAACTCTACCTCGACGGCATGCACAGGGCCGGCGCGGATACCGGTCCCATCAAGCGGTTGCTCGAGATGCTCGCCGCCGGCAGCCCGCTTCCCCAGGCCCTCGCCTCGTGCGGAGCCCCCCCCGCCGCGGCCGCGTTTGTCCGCCAGTCATTCGCCGTGATCGAATCGGGTTCGACCCATGGCATCGTCGCGGCCTTCACCTACGGTCGCGAGGACGTGATCCCCGACATGTTCCGCGGCCTCGTCGCCTCGCTCGCCGATCGGGATCCGGCCTGGCACCGGTTTCGGTATTACCTCGACCGCCACATCGAGGCCGACGACGAGAAGCACGCGCCGACCTGCCGCCGAATCGTCGCCCGGCTCTGCGGAGATGATCCCGCGAAATGGGCCGAGTCGTCGCTGACCGCCCGGTCGTGCCTCGAATCCCGCATCATGCTCTGGGATGCGATCGCGGCCGACCTCGAAGGCGTCGGTTGAGCTTCACGGATCGAATGGACGCCGGGGCGGTTGACCCGGGTCGTCATTGGCCTTGGGCAGGTCTTTGGGCCCAGTTCGCCCGCCGGGCGGTGAGTCGGGCTCCTCGGCCATCTCCTGCCGTTCCCGCCAGGGCTTGCCAGCCTCATAGCTGGCCAGTTCGCCGCGGAGCTGTTCCCTGACCTCGTCGCTCGCCTCCGTCGTCTCCACCGCCTTGCGGCTGTATTCCCGCGCCTTCTCGAAATCCCCCTTTTCAGCGTGGGCGGCGGCGAGCGTGCTGATGATGTGCCCGGCTTTCCACTCGGTGGCCTCGCAGGCCTTCGTGGCCAGTTCGATGGCACGGTCGGCGTCACGGATGCCGTCGTCGGGGGATGTCGCCAGCAGCCATGCGAGATTGTTGAGGATGCTCGTGTCGTCGGGCTTGAGGGCGTGGGCCTTCTCCAGGTCGGCGAGCGCCGCCTGATGGTCGCCGATCGAGATTTCGGCGTCGCTCCGGCCGCGGCGGCTGGGGAAGTTTTCGGCGTCGATGTCGAGCGCCTTCGTGAACCGCCGGATCGCCTCCCGCGGCTGCTTCGCCGCGAGATAGAGCATGCCCAGCTGACTCAGGACCACCGGGTCGTCGCGGTTGAGCTGCACGAGTTTGCGAAAGATGCGGATCGCCTCGGGATAGTTTTCCCGCTCCGCGGCGATCAGCCCCTTGATCTCGAGGGCGGGGGAGTTTTCATCGTCCTGCTCGAGCACCGCCTCGACATCGACGAGCGCCTCCTCCGCATCCCCGGCCTGCTGCCGGATCCGGGCCCGGAGCAGCCGGGCCTGCTGCTGCATGAGGATGTCGCGCTCGTCTTCGGGCCGGATGTCGATCAGCCGGTCGATGTCGGCGAAGGCCTCGGCGTCGGCGCCCTGGATCGCCTTGACCCGGGCCCGCTGCAGCAGCGCACCGGTCGAATCCGGATCGATCTCGAGCGCCCGATCGAAGGCCGCGCGGGCCTCGTCCATGTGGTCGCTCATCATGCAGGCGAGGCCGAGGGCCTCCTGGAGCGATTCGTCGTCGCCATCCTCCGCGATGGCCACGCCCAGATCGGCACGGGCCTCCTCAAACTCCTGCTGCTGGTAGTGAAACAGGCCCCGCGACCGCCGCACCTCGACGTCGCGGGGCGAGAGCTCCACGGCGGCGTCCAGGAGCAGGCGTTGCTCGTCGGGATCGTCCTCGAGGCCCGCGAGCACGAGCTTCGCCTGCGCCTGCTGGAGCCGGTCGTCGGCGAGCAGTTCGAGCGCCTTGGTGGCGGCGGTGACGGCCCGCTCACGGCTGCCGCCGGGAAGGGCCTCCAGCCGGGCGATCATCAGGTGGGCGCTGCCGAAGCCCGGGTCGCGGGCCACCACCTCGTTCAAGTCGCGCATGGCGAACGAACGGATCCGCCGCCACTGCTGATCGGGCTCGTCGGCGTCGAAGATCGCGGAGACGAGCATCCCGGCCCGATCGATGAGCGTGCCGGTGTAGAGGTCGTCGGCGAACTTCTTCGAGTCGCCGTCGAGGCCCTTCTCGATCGCCTGCTTGCAGAGGTCGAGCACCCGACCGAAGTCGTCGAGATTGTTGATCTCGAGCTTGGCATCGATCGCCGCGTTGAGGTCGTCCTGACCCGGGCTTGCGGCGGTGGCGTCGGTCGTGGTTGCGGCGGCGGGTTCACCGGCGACGGCCGGCGGCTCGACGGCCCGGGCGTCGCCGCTTCCGAGGAGGAAGATCGTCGCGGCGGGAAGCCAGAAGCCGGAACAGTGTCGAGCAGACATCATCGGGGTGCCTCGATCGGTGTGCCTCGGACGGAAGCAGAGGCGGGCTCACGGCCAGCGCCGGGCCGCCCGTCGGGAGAACAGTATGCGGCAACGGGCCCTCGCACCGCCACACCTGCCGCCGCGGCGGTGAGGGCCCCTGCCCGTGCCCGCTGCTTTCTCGCCTCGCAGACCGTGGAACGAGTCTGCCTGAGCCGGATGCGCTGCCTGAGCCGGATGCGAAGAAGGTCGGGGGTGCCCACGCCCCCCTCCCGTGACCGGAGTCGGTCATGGAGCGGACTCGGTGAGCCCTGGCTCCGGGGCCACAAAGCACTTCTCTTCGTACCACCGGCTCTTGAGCGCCGCTTCCCCCGACCTACGCAACGGGCGACTTCTCATGCCTCCGAAAACCGCAAAAGTCGAAGCTAGAGCGGGGCCGGGAGATCACGGCGGCTGAAGATCAGGGCTCCCACGCCATATGCCGCGAGCCCCAAACCGAGGAGGATGCCGTCGTAGCGGGCCAGCAGCTCCCACGCCGCCGTGCCGCCGCCGACGAGTTGCTGCGGCTCGTAGGCGTTGAGCACCGAGAGATAGCCGACCCAGCCGAGGCTCCCGCTCAACCGGCCGACGAGCTTGGCGAGGATCGCGGCCACGTAGAAGCCGCACATGATCCCGACCGACCGCCAGCGGTGGCTGTCGGCGGCTGAAACGCAGGCCGCGATGCCGGCCATGCAGACCATCAGGCCAAACACGTTGGCCACCGCCGGCACGAACCGCCACGGCTCGACCTTCCCCGCCCACGGGCCCAGCGACACCGCCGACCAGACCGCCAGCAGGAGCACCCCGCAGAGCACGGCGGCCGCCGCGGTGGTGGCGAGCGCCTGCGTGAGAAACACGGCCGTGCGCCGCACCGGCGCCGCCAGCAGCATCTCCATCGTGCCCCGCTCCAGTTGGCCCGACACGGCGTCGCTGCCCCGCGTGATGCCCCACACCGTGGCCGCGAGCACCACGACCGGATCGACGAAGGCCAACGCCACGCGGCCGGCGTAGGTGGCGACCTCGGAAAAGGGCACGCCGGAGAGTTTCTGCCAGTCTTCCGGGATCACCTGCAGGAGCACGTTTTGAAACGCGGGCATCGGGATCTGCGCGGAGAGCCAGAGATAGAGCCAGGGGAACGCCGACCAGAGGGCGGCGAACGAGAGCAGGAGCACCCGCTGATCGCCCCAGGTCTTTCGCCACACGGCACGATTCCAGATTCCATCCATGGGGTGCTGTTTCCTGTTCATGGGGCGCGGTGAAATCGATCGTAGACCGCCTGCAGACCCACCGGTTCGACCCGGACCTCGGAGAGCGGGAGCGTGGAGAGCCAGCCGAGCAGCGGCGCGAGCGGCTCGTCGGTCTCCATCACCACCCGATCCGCGGCGGGTGTGGTCGCCGTGAGCCGGCCGGCAAACTCCGCCGGCACGCCCGGAAACGGACCCTGAAGGTGGGTGTGGATCCGGTGGCCGCGGCGGAGCGCCTCGATCGACTGCTCGTGGACCACGCGGCCGGCCCGCAGGATCGCGACGTGGCCGCAGGTCTCCTCCACCTCGGAGAGCACGTGCGACGAAAAGATCACCGTCCTGCCGGCGGACCGGGCCTCACGGACGAGGTCGAGCACCACCGATCGGGCGGTGGGATCGAGGTTGGCGGTGGGCTCATCGAGGATCACCAGCGGCACGTCGGTGGCGAGCACGACGGCCAGCGCCAGTTTCTGCCGCATGCCCGTGCTCATCCGTGCCACCTGCCGAGAGCAGTCGAGACCCAGCCGGTCGGCGATCGTCGTGGCCGTCTCACGACGGCACTCCCGCCGCAGGCCCGCGAAAAAATCGAGCACGGCATGGCCGTCCATGCGGCGAAAGAGCCGGGCCTCGCCCGGCAGGTAGGCGGTGCGGGAGCGGACGAGGAGCGACTGCGTCGCGCAGTCGAAGCCCGCGACGGCGGCGGTGCCCGACGTGGGCCGCAGATAGCCGAGCAGCAGCCGCAGGAGCGTGGTCTTTCCCGCGCCGTTGGGACCGAGCAACCCGAAGATATCCCCCTCGGGAACCTCGAGCGTGCAGCCGTCGAGCGCGGCGAAGCTGCCGAAGCGTTTCGTGAGTTTCGAGGTGCGGACGATCATGAAGGCAACGCTGTCGGGAGGCGGGGGTGGCTTCGGGGAGGGGGGCCAGTGCTGTGGCGCGGTGCGGGGCGGGGCGGGTCGCCGCGGGGCGAACGGATCAACTGAGCCACTGCTGCCAGAAATAATAGCCCGCCAGCCCGAAGCCGATGACGGCCACGATCTTTCGCATCAGCACGGGGGGCAGCCGACGGGCCAGCCGGGAGGCCCCGAGGCTGCCGGCCATCCCCGCCACCGCCATCACGCCGGCATGCGGCCAGGAGACATTGTGGCCACCGGCGCACGATCCCGCCACGAACACCGCCGTCGCGACGCCGTTGACCACCGTGGCCAGCGAGTTTTTCACGGCGTTGAGCCGGTGGATGTCACCGAGGCCGAGCACCGCGAGCACCGCCAGCATGAGGATGCCGATGCCGGCGCCGAAGTAGCCGCCGTAGATGCCGACAACCAGCTGCAGGCCGCAGGCGAGGGCGAGTCGCGCGGAGGGCGCCTGGGCGGCCGAGGCCGGCTCACCGCTCGGCGGCGTCGGCGGCCCCGTCGAATCGCCGCCCCGAACCCAGCGGGCCACCTGCGGCTGGAGCGAGAAGAGGACGGCGGCCAGGAGGATCAGCCAGGGCACGAGCGTGTCAAACCATTCGGGTGGAAGCCGAAGCACGAGCAGCGTGCCGAGCATGGCGCCGATGCCGCTGGGCACGACGAGCCAGCGGGCCCACGACGGCAGGCCATCGCGGTTCTCCCGGTAGGCCCAGGCCGCGACCAACGACGCTGGCCAGAGGCCGATCGTGCTCGTGGCAGTCGCCGTCACGAGCCTCGTCGGATCGGCGGGCAGGATCGCCCCGAGCACCGGAAAGGTGAGGATCGTGCCGCCGCCGGCAATGGCGTTGACCGCGCCGGCGAGCAGGCTCGCCAGCGCGAGCATCGCAAAACCGGCGAGCCGCTCGTCGAAGAGCTCGTTCATCGACCAGCCTGCGGAGCGGCCGCGGCCGGTGCCTGCAGCACGGGCGGGGGCGGCGGCTGCCGGGCGGCAGGCGGGGGCGGCTCGTTGGCATACTTCCCCCCGCCGCAGTCGATGAGCAGGTAGCCCGCCCAGAGCAGCGGGTGCGGGGAGTCGCCGAGGGTGCCGTCGCCGGTGATCTTCAGCCGCGGCTCGCGGGAGGGATCGGTCTGCTCGTCGAGCACGACATCGACCGCCCGCTGCCATGCCACCGGTGCCGCAGGGGCATCGGCGACGGTTGCGTCCCGCAGAAACTCCGTCATCAGGTCGGTGCAGGTCTTGCCCCCCATCCGCCAGCGGCTCACGACCGCCGTGTGGGCGCCGGCGGCGACGAGATCGGTGACGGCGAGGAAGATGTCCTCGCCGGGACGGCTGGGAGTGGACGCGAGGCCGCCTGCGGCGGCCGTCTGCAGGCCCGGCAGGAGGATCCGCTGAGGACGCTTGAGCGGCGGCGAGAGCCAGTCGCCGAAGGTGATCCCCGGCCTGCCCGCCGCCGAGGGCACGAGCGGCCAGGTGGAGACCGGGCCGTTGCCGGCGAGTTCGTCGAACACCACCAGCGTGTCACAGACCATGGCGGCGATCGGCGGCGGCGCGGGGGCCGCGGCCGCCAGTGGGACCGCGCGGTCGACGGCGGCCGTGAGGTGCGCGAGTGTCTCCTCGGCCACGGCCGGCTTGTCGCCGCGGAGCATGCGGCCGGCATGCACGCCGATGGATCCTGCCGACTGCGGCTCGAACCGCAGCACGGCGAGGCTGCGGGTCGGGGCGTAGCGGATCCGGCAGCCGTCGCGGAGCATCTTCGTGGTCGCCCCGCCCGAGCCCACCGGCAGCAGCTCGAAGGGGACGTACCAGAGCCAGCCGTCGGGCACGATCACGAGTTCGTCGATTCCCTCGGCGAGCGTGACCTTCGAGTTTTCGAAGAGCATCCGTTCGATCCGCTCGGCCGAGCCCCGCCAGTCGCCGGCCGCGAGCCTCTCGCTCGACACCACCGAGGCCGGATCGAAGAGACACAGGCCCTTGGCGAGGGCCTTGATCTCGCCCGGCAGGTCTCCGGCCTGGCGCACCTGCCAGACGGCGAACCGCTCGCGGGATTCGAGCAGGCCGAAGAGGCCCGATCGCGTCCAGTGAAACGAGAGGAGCAGTTGCCTCGGGGCGAGCCGGCGGCGGATTTCGGGGGCGGACGTCAGCGGGGGGAAGTCGATCGGTGTGGGCTCGCGGCTCGCGGCGACGGCCGCCACGAGCTGGCCGCGGCGGACCACGAGATCGCGATAGGAATCCCAGTCGGCCTTCAAGGCCGCCGGGCCGGCGGCATCGGCCCCGGCCTGGGCGCCGGCGGCGAGTGCCACGGCGAGCGTGCCCCGGAGTTGCCCCATCCGGTCGATCACGCCGGCCAGGTCGGGCTGCGCGCCGACGATC
>SXHR01000078.1:0-40129 GCA_005773625.1 Planctomycetaceae bacterium
GGGTGGCGACGAGCGTCTTCCCCTCGCCCGTGATCATCTCCGCGATGGCGCCCGAGTGGAGCACCATCCCACCGATCAGCTGCACGTCGTAGTGCCGCATCCCGAGAAACCGCCTGCCTCCCTCACGGCAGACGGCGAACGCCTCGACCAGGATGTCGTCGAGCGTTTCGCCGGCGGCGAGCCGCCGGCGAAACTCGGCCGTCTGGCCCCGGAGCTCCGCATCGCTCATCGCCTGATACTTCGGCTCGAGCGAGTTGATGGCGTCGATCTTGGGCTCGAGCCGCCGCAGATAGCGGGCGTTCGAGGAGCCGAACAGGCCGGTCAGGAACCGCTCCAGGCGGGTGCCCGCACCGGCGGCACCGTTGGAGATGGTTTCCCAGAGGCGTTCGAGCTGTTCCATAGGAAATGAACCGGGGGCTGGGGAGTGTGGTGCGGGATTGGCGCAGCGGCAAACCTCCGCCGGGCGGAGCCGGGCGGCGGGCGACTGGGGCAGGCGGGCCTGCGACTTTCTGATTCTCGCGGTCGGACGTCGCGGGGGTCAAGGCTGTCTGGAGGCTGGTTCCGGGTGCGCCAATGGTGCGGCCGGCCGATCCACCCGATAATCCGTCGCATGCCGCCGACCGACCATCAGCTCCCCGCGCCCGTGAAACCACCGCTCGGCGTGGGTCGTGATCTGACGGGCAGGCTGCTCTTCCTGGGCACCGGCACGAGCGTCGGCGTGCCGCTGGTGGGCTGCGGCTGCGACACCTGCGCAAGCGACGATCCGCGAGACAAGCGCACCCGAACGAGCGTGCTGCTCGGGCTCCCCGACGGACACCTGCTGATCGACACGACTCCCGACCTCCGCGCGCAGCTCCTCCGCGAGCGGATCGGCAGGATCGACGCGGTGCTCTACACGCACGATCACGTCGACCACGTCTACGGTCTCGACGACGTGCGGCCGCTCTGCTTCGCGACCGGCCGTGCCATCCCGCTGCATTGCGAAGAACGGGTCGAGACCCGGATCCGGCGGGCTTTCGACTACGCCTTCTCCGCGACGCCCCCGCCGGGTGGCGGCGTGCCGAAGATCGTGTTCGAGCGGATCTCGACGGTGCCTTTCGAACTCCTGGGAGCGCGTGTCCTGCCGCTGCGGCTGCGGCACGGCGTGTCTGACGTGCTCGGCTTTCGCTTCGGCAACGTGGCCTACTGCACCGACACCAACGGGATTCCCGACGAGACCTGGCCGCTGCTCGAGGGCCTCGACGTGCTGGTGCTCGATTGCCTGCGGCCGTCGCGGCACCCGACGCATCTCTCGATCGACGAGGCTCTCGCCGTGGCGGCCCGCTCGGCCGCGAAGCAGACCTTGCTCATTCACATGTCGCACGACGTGCGGCATGCGTCAGCCTCGGCGACGCTGCCGCCGGGCGTGGCGTTTGCACACGACGGCCTCGAGATTCCGCTCACGTAGCACAATCTGGCGGCACGGTCCGGACCGAGCAGAATCTGGACCATGTCCGCCTGAGCAGGATGCGAGGATCATCGGCCGGTGAAACGGGGTTTCGTCGCGGTTCCGCCGCCTGGCGGAAAGCCGTCACCTGCGCGAGCGTCGTTGCCATCGACCCGAAGGCTATGATGCCCCTTTCATCATGGCCGCCCGGCTACCGTAGGGGTTCTATGAACCATCAACCTTCCGACATCGAGCGGCAGATCGAGTTCGACTTCCTCCGTGCCACCGAAATCGCGGCCCTCAACACGCTCCGCTGGCTCGGCAAGGGACAGAAGGAACTCGCCGACGCCGCCGCCTGCGACGCGATCCGCGGCATGTTCGATCTGATCGACATGCGGGGGGAGATCACGATCGGCGAGGGCATCAAGGACGAGGCACCGGGGCTCTTCAAGGGTGAAAAAGTCGGCTCTTGGCGGGAGGGCGCCCCGCGGTTCGAGATCGCGCTCGACCCCATCGACGGCACCACCCACGTCGCCAAGGGAATGCCCAACTCGCTCTCCTGCATCGCCGCGGCCCATGCCGACGGGGCCGATTCGCCGTGCCTGCTCGACATTCCTGCCTTCTACATGAAGAAGCTCGCCTATCCGCTGGCCGTGCGGAAGGCGTGGATCCGCGACCCGAAACTGCCCATCGACGTCGATGCTCCGATCGACGAGTTGATCGACGCCACGGCCCGGATCCTCGGCAAGGAGGTCCGCGACGTGATGGTCTGCATCCTCGACCGGGAACGGAACCAGCCGCTCGTCGAGGAGATCCGCCGTAAGGGGGCCGCGCTCCGCATGATCCAGGACGGTGACATCGCCGCCGCCGTCGCGCCGGCGATGATGACCAGCGACATCGACCTCTACCTCGGCATCGGCGGCGCCCCCGAGGCGGTGCTCTCCGCCGCCGGATTGCGGTGCCTCGGCGGCGGAATGCGGGCGAAAATCTGGCCGCGGGACGAGGCCGAGCGGAGCCACCTCGTGAGCATCGGCTGGGGTGACCGGCTCGACACGCAGTTCATGTCGCGGGACCTGGCCAGCGGGGACCACATCGTCTTCGCGGCCACGGGCATCAGTACGAGCCCGCTCCTCGAGGGCGTGAGCGTTCGCGGCACCGTGGCCACGACCCACTCTGTGCTCATGCGGGCCAAGAGCGGCACCGTCAGGTTCATCGAGGCCCATCACGACCTCTCGCGAAAGACCATCCACCTGCGGAGCACCCAGGCAGAACGCAGGATCTGAGCCCAGGCACGATCCGCGGGCGTTCCGGCGGGTCGGGGCGATCCCCCGCGACAGTCCGCGGTCAGGAGGGGGCTGTCTCGTGCGACATCGTGGCGAATCGTTCGAGCAGGCGGGTGGCGGCGGTCGAGTCGATCGCCGCCTCGGCCATCCCGCGGGCGGCGGGCTTGTCGGCGGCCCGGCCCGCGGCCCAGAGCACCGCCGCGGCGTTGAGCACGACCACGTCGCGGCGCGGGCCGCGGGATCCGGAGAGCACGTCGCGGATCGCCGCCGCGCTCTCCCCGGGCCCGGCGACGTCGAGTTCGGCGGTTGCCGATGCGGGGAGTGTCTCGAGGCCGAAGTCCTCGGGCTTCCATTGCGATCGTGAGATCCCGGTCGCGGCCACGTCGAGCACGTCCGTGGGGCCGAACAGGCTCACTTCGTCGAAGGCCCTCGAGTCGTCGGTGCCGATCCGGCCTGAGACCACCAGCGTTCGTTCGGCACCGAGCAGCCGGGCGGCTTCGGCCATCGGCTCGCGGGCCGATGGTCGGCCCACCCCGATCACCTGCACGGTGGCCCCGGCCGGGTTGCAGAGCGGGCCGACGAGGTTGAATACGGTCGGCCGCGCCAATGAACGGCGGAGCGGGCCGACGCGGGCCATCGCCGGATGATGCGTCGGCGCGAGGCAGAAGCAGAGACCGAGTTCGGCGAGACAGCGGCCGCTCGTCGTCGCATCGGCGTCGATCCTCACCCCCAACCGTTCGAGGACGTCTGCCGACCCGGTGCGGCTCGAGATCGCGCGGTTGCCGTGCTTGGCCACGGGCTGACCCGCCGCGGCGACCACGATGCCCGCCGCGGTCGAGATGTTGAACGATCCGGAGCCGTCGCCACCGGTTCCGCAGGTGTCGGCGACGGTGGCCGTCGCCGCGCGGCCCCGCCGCGGCACGGGCAGCATGCACTTCCGCAGGGCCATGGCCACGCCGGCGATCTCCGCCGCGGATTCGCCGAGGTCGGCGAGGGCCACGAGCCATTCGCCGAACGCCGCGGGCTCGATTTCTCCGGCCAGCACGGCCCAGATCAGGCGGCTGACATCCTCCCGCGCGGCGTGGTGGCCCGCGCGGAGCATCGAGGTCGAGGAGGCGAGTTCCGCGAGTGGCCGCCGGAAGTCAGTGTCGTTGTCGTGAGCCACGTGAATGCAGCCTCGGCGATCCGGAGGGGGGCCCGATCGGCCGTTTTCCGTTAGGATTTCACCGCAGGTCGGACGGGCCGTCCGTCCCCGGCATCCCCAAAGCCTACCTCACGCCCGCACCGGAGAGCGTTTTGCAGCCCCGCAAGGTGATCATCGACTGCGACCCCGGCATCGACGACGCCGTGGCCCTGCTCCTGGCCCTCTTCGACCCACGACTCGAGGTGCTGGCCGTCACGGCGGTGGGGGGCAGCGTCGGGGCGGAGCAGGCGACCGCCAACGTCCAGTCGCTGGTGTCGTTCCTCGATCCGCCCCGGCTGCCGAGGTTCGGCGTCGCCCCAGCCGACGTCGTTCCTGCCGAGACGCCTTACAGCTTGCACGGTCCTGGCGGCCTCGGCGGCGCCGAGCTGCCGCGGGTGCAGTTGCACGGCGGCCATGCCTCCGAGAAGGTGATCTGGGAATGCCTCAAGGCCAATCCGAGGGAGGTCACGATCCTCGCGCTCGGTCCCCTGACCAACATCGCCCGCGTCTTCACGCGGGATCCCTCGATCGTGGCGCTCGTCGGTGGCCTCGTGATCTCCGGCGGCACAGCCCACGCGACGGGCAACGCGAGCCCGGTGGCCGACTTCAACTTCTTCTGTGACCCGCAGGCGGCCCGCCACGTGATCCGCGAGCCGGTCGCGAAGACGGTCGTGCCGCTGGAGACCTCATCGCAGTTGCTGTTCGGGTTCGACCTGCTCGAGCGGCTGCCGCGGGAGTTTTCCCGGGCTGGGAAACTGCTGCGGCAGATGCTCCCCCATGCCTTTCGGGCCCACCGGCAGATCCTGGGCAGCGAAGGCATCTGGCTGCACGACGTCGTCGCCCTCGTGGCGGCCACGAACCCGGAGCTCTTCGAGCGGGTGACGGTCGCCGCCGACGTGGAGACCGCCGGCGAGATCACCGCCGGCATGCTCGTCGTCGATCGCCGCCAGAACCGCTCGCAGCGCGGTCACCTCGACCTGCTCGTCGGCTGCGACGCCACCGCCGTCACCGACTGCATTCTTCGGGGATTCGCCGCCGCCGCGGATGCCACCTGACAACGGCGTCCACGGTCGGCCTCCGGGCCGGCGATCCGCCGCAGCCGATGGCTTTCGGGGGGTGTTCGCCCGGGCTACTCGAAGTCCTTGCGGCTGGCGACCTTCATCCGCAGCGCCATCCGCTCACGGTCGCGAAAGATTCCGAGTTCGATCGTGCTGTCGAGCGGCGTCATGCCGACGAGGCTCATGAGGTGGTCGTCATCCTCGACCGGCTTCCCCTCGAACTCCAGGATCACGTCGTCGGGCCGGATGCCCGCGAGGTCGGCGGGGGCGCCGCGGGTCACCATTTCGACGCGACTGCCCACGGGCCGCAGCATGCCGAGACGGTCGGCCTCCTGCTGATCGAACTTCTTGTCGAGTGCGACGCCCAGATAGGCGCGTGGCACCGTGCCGAGTTCCACCAGCTGCCGGGCCACGAACATCACCATCGGGATCGGGATCGCGAAGCCGATCCCCTCGCTGCCCCCCGAGTTGCTCGCGATCGCGGTGTTGAGCCCCACCACCTCGCCCCGCAGATTGACGAGCGGACCGCCCGAGTTTCCGGGGTTGATCGCGGCGTCGGTCTGGATGATGTCCTGAAACTTCACGTTGCCGTCGCCGAGATCGAGGTCGCGTCGGCCCTTGGCCGACACGATCCCGAGCGTCACGGAGTGAGAAAGGCCGAACGGGCTGCCGATGGCGAGCACGGTGTCGCCGATCCGCAGCGTGTCGCCCTCGGCGAGCCGCGCAGGCTGCAGGTCGTCCGCCTCGATGGCCAGCACCGCGATGTCGGTTCCCGGGTCGGACCAGAGTCGCGTGGGGCGAAGCTCGCGGCCGTCGTCGAGCCGGACCGCGATGTCTTCGAGGGCCGCGCGGTTGACCACATGGCGGTTGGTGATCACGGCCGTCACCCCCGCCACCTGGGCGATCACGCCCGACCCGGCCTCGTCCTCGGTCGTCCTGCCGCCGCGGGGCCGTGACATCGGCTTGGTGGCGTCGATGTGCACGACGGCGGGGCGGAGCAGATCCGTGAGCCGCCGCAACTGCCGGCCCTGCAGTTCGAGCACCTCCGCATCGCGGGCCGCCTGCTCGTAGAGCCGCTCCCGCTCAGCCGCCGAGATCCGCACCGTCCGCATCGGATCGACGCGTTCGGTGCGGCGATCGACTGCGGGACCGACGGGAGTCAGCGGCGGCTCGTCGGCGACCGCATGCGCGAAGACCAGCAGCAGGGACGTGACGGCAAGGACGGCCGGCGGGAAGCCACGACGGATCATGAAACACTCGCAGGAAGTGAGAGGCCCGAAGGCTTCAGCATATCCCGGGCGGGTTTCAGAGTTCCAATTCGCCGCTCACCGTCTCCTCGCCGGCCTCCTCCTCCACATTGGCGCGCTGCGGGAACCCGCCGGAGCCCGACCGCTCCAGCTCACGCTGGCAGTCGATGCACACCGTGGCATAGGGCAGCGCGTTGAGGCGGGCCATCGGGATCCGGCCGCCGCACACCTCGCACTGGCCGTATTTTCCGTCCTTCATCCGCTCCAGCGCGTTTTCGATGCTCGCCAGTTCACGGCTCTCCACCTCGGCCAACTGCGAACTGATCTCGTCCTGGGTCGAGTCATAGGCGGCATCGACCACGTCGCCCGGGGACTCGCTGCGGAGCTCCTTGAGGAGCGAGAGGTCGCCGGCCAGCGCGCTGCGGAGCGCGTCCCGCCGTTTGACGAGGATCGAGCGAAGATTCAGGAGGGATTCTTTGCGTGCCATGGGTGCCGTTCCTTGCCCCGTCGGGGCGGTGGAAAAACGGCCGGTTGACGATCGGCCGCAATCCATACTACGGGGCTTGGGGAAGGATGGTTCATGGCAGGAAAATCGGCATGATTTGGGCCGGAAATGCAGTCAAACGCGGTCCTGACAGTTGGGGAAGAAGAGGGCGACTTTACGGCCCGACCGGTTTTGGGGCCGGCACGACGGGGATCTGCACTTCGGCGTACTTCAGGACGCCGGGCACGAAGGGGCTGTTGTAGGCGAACGTCCGGGGAGGCCCGGCGGCGACCCACTCCGGATGCGCCGCCAGCCATTCGCGGAGCTTCTCCACGAAGCCCGCGAACCGATCCTCGCCGTAGGACCCGCGGACGCCGAGGGAGACGACCGTCATCTGCGGCACATCCTCCACGACCACGCCCGGGTCGGCCGGATCGGGCCCGACGACGCCCATGCGGGCGTCGCCGTAGAGAAAGGCCATCGATTCCGTCGCGGCACCCCCTCCGTCGCCGCGCTCCTCGTCCAGCACCATTTCGACGGGGGCGGTCATCGCGATCTCGTTCCGCTTGATGTGCCGGAAGAGCTTCATGAACGAGCCATCATTTCCGCGATCGCCGGACGCCGCCCGCGCGAGCCGGTGGGCGGGGTATGTCTTCGTGATCACCTCGCCCACGGGGCCCGGTGACGGAAAGCCCGCGGGGAGCTTCGCCTCGGGGATCATCATCGGTTTCCGCACGGCATCCTCCTCGGCGCCATGGGCGATGGAAGCCACGCCCACGGTGAACGCAATGATGAGCGGAGCGGCATGGCGCTGGAATGACACGGCAACCTCCGGGGGTGAACGCCCCGGGATTCTAGCCGTCCGTGGGCAAAGTCATCCATGACCTTCGTCCACTGGATCGGCCGGCCCAAACGCCGGGGGTTTCCCCGGCCGATGATCCGCGCATCCTGCTCGGACAGGCGCGTTCCACAGTCTGCCGGCCGCTTGCTCCAAGGGGGCATCCCGCCCGACCGTCACCCTCACGGGGGCCTCGAGAGCACGGCATTCACCGCGTCGAGAACCCGCCGGCCACCGAAGCCGGCGCGGGCCCAATCCTGGAGTCCGGCGTGATCGAAAGGCTCGTTCACCATCCGCGCAAACTCCGCTCCGGCCGCGGCCTCGTCCGCCGGAAGAAACACGCTGCCGGGCCCCGCGAGGTCGCGCATCGGCGGCTTGTCCCGGATCATCACGCGGCAGCCGCAACGCTGCGCCTCGAGCACGGGCAGGCCGAGGCCTTCGTCGAACGAGGGAAACAGGAGCGCCTTCGATTCCAGGAAGAGCCGGTGCACGGTGGCGGCGCTGGCCTGGGGGAACCATTCCACATGCCGCACCTGCAACGCCCTGAAGAAGTCCTTCAAATCCCGGTTGGAGCAACGCACCCCGCCGTAGATGCTGACGGTGTCGATCGCATCCGCGGCTGCGTTGAGGATGGCCGGCATGACCGCCAGCCCCTTGCGGCGATCGAAGGGAGACGCCAGCACGACCCGCGGCGGGCGTTCGTTGCGGGCCCGGGCCGCGGTGTCGTAGGAGGCTGGCAGCACGGGCGGCAAGGCCACCACCCGGGCGTGGTCAACGCCGAACGCCCGCGCGTAGTCGTCGGCCGCCCGCGGACTGATGGCCAGCACGGCATCACAGTGATCCCGGTAGTGGACGAAGCCCCGCCGGTGCGCGCCGGCAAAAGCGAACGGCTTGTGCGGCCCTGGCATCGCGAAGACGTACTGGTTGGGCACCAGGTCGTAGACGACTCCCAGCACCCGGCAGGCCGGCAGTCGCGATTCGAAGTCCACCAGCCAGGGATTTCCGATGATGATCGAGTCGTAGCCCTCCATGGCCAGGTCGGACCCGATTCCGGTGCGCCAGCAGTCGGCCCGTCCGGCCGGCGCATCCCCCGAGATGCCGGCGGCGGACCGGAACACCTCCTCGGGCCGGCCCTGCAACACCGTCTCCGTCGCCTGCTCGTCGGGGCCGGCCTCGGGCCTCGGGAACAGATGAAACCAGCGCCGCTCACCCCCCGGCTCCCGTTCGAAGGCGATCCAGTCGACGCGGTGCTCCCGCGACAGCAGGGCGTGCAGCGCCAGGAGATAGGTGCGGACGCCGACGTGCAGCCGGAGAAAATCCGGTTCGACGACGATCGCGATCTTCTGCTGCATGGTGTCGAACCGCTCAGGCCCTGCCGGCCAACCGCCTGAACATGGGACGCATGCGTTGCTCTAATTTCCTCCCTCCCGCCAGCAGCGTTTGGGCGATGCCCGCACCGATGGCGGCGACATCCCGCCGGATCTCGATCGCGGGCGTCGAATCCGAAAGGAATCCACTCGTGTAGGAGGGATCGATGCCGAGGGTCGTGGCTGCCGAAAAGCAGTTCACCCGCGGCGGCAGGCCTTGATGGCGGAACTGGCGTGCGAGTTCGACGTCCTCCCACTGATTCCAGAAGAGCAGGTCGTTGAGGCGGATGTCACGCAGGGTCTCGGTCTTGGCGATGATCAGGCCGCCGTTGATGTATTGCCCCGGTCGGATCATGTCGTAATCGCGGCAGTCGATCGGTTGGCCGGTGCCAAGTTCATGGGTGTCGGTCGCCACATAGGCCGGAAAAGGCGTGCCGCATTCATAGCGCTGGGGAACGGTCACGAAGTCGAAGTCGTAGCCGAACCGGGCGAAGCCCGTGAAAAAGCCCGGATCGAGCCGGTAGCGGTCGTGCACGATCAGGAGGTTGGGCCGGGCGGCCCGGCAGGCGAGATCGTTTTTCTTGCGGGAAATCTCCGCCAGATGATCGCGGTAGCCGGGATCGTGGCAGGTGACGCCGTAGGGTTCGTAGGCCGGATCGTCGGGACCCCAGACGAGGATCTCGTGACGGCGGTCCGGATCCTGGTCGCGAATCGAACGACAGAGTTCCACCACGTTCGACACGCGGGTTCCCCGGGTCAGCACCGCGAAGGTCCACTCGTCGCTGCGGTAGCGGTCGATCCCCTTTCGCTCGACGTCGAACACGACCGTGGTCGCGTCGGCCACCGCTTCGCTCTCCACCGAAACCTGCGTCTGGTAACGCCGGCCCAGCAGGTTCTTCAGGCCGACGATGTTGAAGTGCGGAATCTTCCCCGGAACACGCACGACCAGCCGGCCACGAGCCCCGATGAGCCGCACGAGCTCGTCGAAGACGAGCTCGTGCTGGCCGGGGCGGAGATCGGCCGGCGACTCCTCGTAGTACCAGACCACGTCGTAGCGGCCATGGTGCGCGGACGACACGCGGAAGTTCGTGCAGCCCCGTAGCGGCAGGCTGACGAAGTCGTAGGGGGGATGGCGGCCGATCCAGACCTGTCGGCCCGGCTCCCGGGCGAGATCCCGGAGATGGCCTTCGTCGGCGAGCGGCTCGGTTGACATGCATCGACTCCGTGGCGGGCCTCAGGCGGCCCGGGGCAGAACCCGGCAGCGATCGACCGCCTCCAGCGCCCTGGCGGAGACGGGATGCCCCTCGAACAGCCGCAGGTCGGCCGGGATGCCCACGCCGTACATGCCGGCCCCCTCGGCTCCCACGTTCACGTAGGAGATCCTCCGGTGGTCGGCGATCAGCTGGTTGTAGACCGGCGCGACGTAAAACTCGCCGTTCACCCGCAGGTCGTGCTCGATCATCTGTTCGGCGGCCGCCACGAAGTCGCTGCCGTGGCGGAAGTTGTAGATGCCGACCGTGGCCTCGTTCGAGATCACCCGCTTCTCCACCACCTCGGTGATCAGCTGATCCGCGGCCGGGCGGACGAACGACCACTTCGGGTCGTCGGCGGTCATCGTCATGATCAGGCCGTCGAGCCGATTGTGCTCGAGCGTCGCGAGGTAGTCGTCGATCGGATAATCGACCCATTGATCGCTGTTGGCGATCATCAGGGGATCGCTGGTGGCGATCTGCTCCCGCGCGAGCAGCACGGTGCAGGCGGCCCCCTGCGTGACGCCGCTGACGGGCACGATGCAGCAATTCGGGGCGACCTCCCGGAGGGTCTGCTCCATCGGAAACTGGTCGAGGTGATCCTGCTGGCAGAGAAACACGAAGCGATGCAGCTGCTGCGGCCGGAGGTTGGCGACGACGAGCTGGATCATCGGCACGCCGTGCACGGGTATCAGCGGCTTGGGGAGGGTGTAGCCCGCCGTCGTGAAGCGGCTGCCTCGCCCCGCCATCGGCACGACAATGTGGAGCATCGTGAAATCCTTTTCCGCCTCGGAGATCGTTCTCGGCCCGGCCATCCATGACCGGGGTGCCTTCCGCATGTCAGTCGAGATATTTGTCGTCTTTGACGCTGGGCCGCTTCACGACGACCGTCAGCGTCTCTTCCAGGGCCTCGAAGCCGGTCGACTCACCCGGCTCGAGATGCACCACGGTTCCCGCCTCCATGATCCCGCCGCACATCCGCACGCGTCCCGTCACCACGACCGTCACCTCCTCGGCGACCTTGTGGTGATGACCGGGCTCACGGGCCCCGGCCGGATAGTGCTTGACAGCCACCTCGAATTCGCCGGTGCGGATCACGGCGGGCGAAAAATCGCCGACGAACCAGCCGCCGTGCATGTCGGCAAGTCGAAAGGTCTTCATGGCGGGAGTCTAGTGCCCTTCGCGCTCTCCGCTCCAGACGGTTCCACGCCTGTTTTGTCGGCGGGACCCGATTCCCGCCTTGCCGAGAGCCCATGCCGCAATCCTGGGGCGATCTGCGGGAATGGGCAGGCGGGGCAGGCTGGCCTCGGGTGGGGTCGAGGAAGGCGGGCTGCCGCCATGATTCTCCCGTGGACGCCGGGGGCCCTGATCAAGTACTCCCCCGGGCCGTGTCGGCGGATGTCGCCATTGGAGTCGCCCGGTCCGTGTTTCCGTCGCCGTCCGCCGCCGAAGCCGTGATCCTGGCCCACCGTGGCCTGTGGAGGGAACGGTCCGAGCGAAACACCCCCGTGGCGCTCGAAGCCGCCCTGAACAGGGGTTTTGGCGTGGAGACGGACGTGCGGGACTGCCTGGGCGAACTTGTCATCAGCCACGACATGCCGGCCGGCCGCGAACAGCGGTTCGGGGATTTTCTCGACCGCTACCTGGCCCTGCAAAGCACCGCGCCGCTGGCGATCAACGTCAAGGCCGACGGGCTCGCCGGAGCGATCCGCCAGGCGTTGGAGTCTCGCGGCATCGAGGATTATTTCTGTTTCGACATGTCCGTTCCGGATGGCCGCTCGTACGCATCCCTCGGCATGCGCTGCTTCGCGCGATTGAGCGAACTCGAACCGCACTCGCCCGTGGCGGAATCGGCCGCGGGCATCTGGCTCGACGCCTTCGAGAACACCTGGTTCGATGCGGCCACGATCGACCACTGGCTCGACCGCGGCCGGGACGTGTGCGTGGTGTCGCCCGAACTCCACGGCCGGCCCCACGGCCCGCTCTGGCAGATGCTGCGGCGGTGCCGGGCGGCGGAAAAAGCCGGCTCGGGGCCGGGCTGTGGACGGCTGATGGTCTGCACCGATTATCCCGAGCTCTTCGCGGGGGTGGCGGCATGACGATCAAAGCCGTGATCTTCGACATGGACGGCGTCCTCATCGAGGCCAAGGAGTGGCACTACGAGGCGCTCAATCAGGCCCTCGGGCTCTTCGGGTTCGGCATCAGCCGGCAGGATCACGAACATCGCTTCGATGGGCTGCCGACGCGGACCAAGCTGCTGACGTTATCCCAGGAGTGCGGGCTGCCGGTCGCCCTGCACGGCTTCATCGGTCGGATGAAGCAGAAATACACCGCCGAACTCGCCCGCGCGAACCTGCAGCCCAATCCGCTCCACACCTACGCGCTGCGGACGCTGCGGGCGGATGGCTATCGCATCGGTGTCGCATCCAACTCGATCCGCGGCACGATCGACCTGATGATGTCGCTGGCCGGGCTGACGCCCTTCCTCGACTTCATCCTCAGCAACGAGGACGTGAAGCAACCGAAGCCGTCGCCCGAGATCTATCTCAAGGGGATGTCGCTGCTGGACGTCGCCCCGCACGAGTGCCTGGTGCTCGAGGACAATCCGTTCGGCTGGCAGGCGGCCACCGAGGCCGGCGCCCACCTCCTCAAAATCGGCACCGTGCACGAGGTCAACTACGGCAACATCCGCCGTGTCGTTCAGGCGGTCGAGTCGCGGGCCAGGGTGGACGACCTCGAGTCGTTCCCGAAGGTGGCGTGACCCGGCAGCGGAAGCGGGGGCGAGACCGCCTCACGCCGACGCGGACTCAGCAAGCAGCTGCCAGATGGCGGCAACGTCACGTCGCGTCGTGGTGGCCCCGCCGATCGCCAGTCTCAGGACAAAGCGGCCGTTGACGCGGGCATGGCTGAGGAAGCCGCGGCCGGAGGCGTTGACGCGGTCGAGGAGCCGCCGCGAGGCGTCGTCGCCGGCCCGCAGGGCGAAGCAGACGAGCGCGAGGTTCGGTTCGATCACGACCTCGAACCGCCCGTCGGCCGCCACCCAGCCGGCGAACTCGTGGGCCCACTCGACGTGCCGGCGGATGTGCGTCCGCAGCGGACCGGCACCGAGCATGCGGAGCGTCATCCAGAGCTTGAGCGCCCGGAAGCGTCGGCCGAGGGGCACCTGCCATTCGCTGTAGTCGATCACGGCTCCACCGTCGCTCGACTCGTTCCGCAGATACTCGGGCCTCATCGACAGGGCCGACACGAGTGCCGAGCGGTCGGCGACCCACAGGGCGTGGCAGTCGAAGTTGACGAGCAGCCACTTGTGCGGATTGAAGCCCCAGCTGTCGGCCCGGTCGGCACCCGCCACGACGGTGTCGCGAAACTCCGGGCAGATCGCCGCGGCGCCGGCCCAGGCGGCATCCACGTGGAGCCAGGCGGAGTGCCGGGCCGCGATCGCGGCGATTGCCGGCACCGGATCGACGCCCCCCGAAGCCGTGGTGCCCACGGTGGCGACGACGAAGAAGGGCCGGCGTCCGGCCGCCGCATCCTGATCCATCGCGGCCGAGAGGGCGGCTGCATCCATCCGCCCCCCGGCATCGACGGCGATGCTTCGCAGCCATCCGCGGCCGATGCCGGCGATGCCCGCGGCCTTCTCCACGCTCGAATGGGCGTCGATGCTCGCGTAGGCGACGAGGGGGCGGTCGTCCTGGCGGAGTCCCGAGCGGTTCGTGCCGAGCGCCGTGGCCCGCTCACGCGCGGCGACGAGCGCGCAGAGCACGCCGCTCGAGGCCGAATCCTGGATCACGCCCCCGCCGGCGGAGCCGCTCGCAAACCGCCCGGGCAGCCCGAGCAGATCGCGGAGCCAATCGAGCACGAGCGTCTCGAGTTCCGTGCAGGCCGGCGACGTCGCCCAAAGCAGTCCCTGCACGCCGAGTCCGGCCGTGAACAGTTCGCCGAGGATCGACGGGCCGCTCGCACTCGCCGGAAAGTAGGCGAAGAAGGAGGGATGCTGCCAGTGCGTGAGCCCCGGGACGATCACGCGGTCGAGATCGGCGATGATGTCGGCCAGCGGTTCCGGATCTTCCGGCGGCCCCGGCGACAACTCGGATCGCACCCAGCCGGGTGGCACCTGCGACCGCACCGGGTGCGAAGCGAGCGCCTGCCAGTAGTCGGCGATCCAATCGACCACCAACCGGCCCTCACGGCGGAAGCGCTCCGGGTCGAAAGGGACCGGGAGTGGATCATCGGACCCGGACGGCGGCATGCTAGCGGTCCCCGCTCTTGAAGCACCAGATCGTGCCGTCGTCCGACGCGATCACGACGCGGCCGTCGGCCACCGCGGCACCGGCCCCGAAGCCGCCGCCGGCATCGAACTCCCAAGCCGGCGCGCCCGTAGCCGCGTCGAGGGCGGCGACGTTTCCGGCGGCATCGGCGACGATGGCCACGTCACGGGCCGCGGCGGCGTCCGGCCCGCTGGCCGACACGACGACGGGTGAGGCCTCGACGCGGCCGCGCATCGGCTGTCGCCACCTCCGGTCGCCATCCGCCGTCGCGAACGCCTCGACCGCCTTGCCCCGGAAGCCGACGATCGCGAGGTCGCCCGCGATCGCGGCGCTCGAACGGTAGGACTGGCCGGCCGCGGCGGGCTGCTTCCGCCAGGCGACCTCTCCCTTCGCGAAGTCGATCGCGAAGAAGACGCCCCCTTCGGTGCCGAAGAAGACGCGATCGCCCGCCACGGCGGGCGTCGTGCCGGTGGGCCCGTCGATCGGCACGGCGGCGGTCTCCCTGCCGGTGGACGCGTCGATGACGTGCAACCGGCCGTCGCAGCCGGCGAGAAACACCCGGTCGCCGGCGGTGGTTCGGGCGACCGTGGGCGAGCAGCGGATCTGGTCGGCGATCGAAAGCTTCCAGAGGAGCTTGCCATCGACGAGATCCAGGCAGGAGAGCGAGGCATCCTGTGAACCGACGAGGACGCGGATGCCGTCAGCAGTCGGCAGGACGGTGGGGCCGCCCGAGATCTCCCCGTCGGTCTCGTACGTCCAGCGGACCGCGCCCGTCGTCGCGGCGAAGCCGCGGACGACGCCCATGTCGTCGCCCACCACGACGGTCCGGTCCGGCCCCTCGCCGGCGACCGCCGCGGCCGACGGAAAGCCGGCCTCCGCCGCCTTGAAAGACCAGCGGTCCGCGCCATTCCCGAGTGACAGCGCATGAAAGGTGCCGTCGAGGTCGCCCACGAAAAGCGTGTCGGCGGCGATCACCGGCACCGCCGCGAATGAGGTCTTTTCAAACTCGCGGTGCCACGACTCGGCCAGCGGCAGGCGGAGCATCCCGGCTGATCGGCCGGTGCCGGCGAGGCATCCGCGAGCCATGGCCCAGGCGTCGGCCGGGGCCGCCTCGGCTCGCGGTTCGTCGTCGGCCGCGCACGCGGCTGCCATGCCGCGCATGGCCAGGATGCACGGGATGCCCAGCATGCCCGGGATGCCCAGCAACACGACCACGCCCCATGCCCTCAGGCGGCTCATCGTGCCGCCTCGTAGAGCATCGCCAGATCGGCGGCGGTCACCGGCCGTGGATTGAACGATCCCGTCCATTGCGACGCCGCGAGGGGGGCGAGCAGACCGATGTCGGGCGCCGGGATCCCGCACTCGCGGAGCGAGGTCAGCAGGTGCGATGCCCGGAGGAGGTCTGCCAGCCAGCCAGCCAGTCGCTCCCCCGCGGTCGCCGCCCCGGTCTCGACTCCGATCTCGCCGAGCAGTTCGCCGTAGCCGGCACCGCAGGCCCGGCCGTTGAAGCGGACCACGTGCGGCAGCATCACGCCGACGGCCTGTCCGTGGATCACGCCGTGCACCGCCGTGAGCGGATTGGCCAGCGCGTGGGCCGCGCCGAGCATGGAGTTTTCGATCGCAAAACCGGCCAGCGCCGCGCCGAGCTGCACGGCCGAACGGGCCGCGATGCTGCCGCCATCGACGAGCACCTCCGGAAGATTGCGGGCCAACAGCCGCCATGCCTCCCGGGAAAACATCCGTGAGACCGGCGTGGCCGCCGTGCTGACGTGGCTCTCCACGGCGTGCGACACCGCATCGATACCGGTGACCGCGGCGAGCGAACGCGGCTGCGTGAGCGTGAGATTCACGTCGAGGATCGCGAGGCGGAACGCGGCCCGGGGATCGCCGCAGGCCATCTTCGCACCGGAGTCGGAGTCGGTGATGAGTGCGAACGACTGCGTCTCGCTTCCGGTGCCCGCCGTGGTCGGCACGGCGATCGACGGCAGGAGCGGGCCGGTGGCCGAGGCACGGCCCCGGTAGTCCTGCATCCGACCGCCGCAGGAGATGAGGAAGTTGATCCCCTTCGCGCAGTCCATCGAACTGCCGCCGCCGAGTCCCACGAGCAGATCGGGGCGGAAGTCGCGGGCGAAGGCCGTGCCCGCCTCGACTTCGGCCGATGTGGGGTTCTCCGTGAATGCCGAGAAGAGGCCGGTCACGAGCCCCGCGGCCTCGAGCGCCGCGATGCCCGCGGCGGTGTGCCCTGCCGCCACGATCCCCGCATCACTCGTCACCAGCACCCGGCTGGCGGCGAATTCGCGGGCCAGCGTGCCGAGGTGCGTCAGCGACCCGGGCCCCACGATGAGTCGCGTCGGGGCGCGAAAGCCGAACGAGGGTGGATCAATCGTCTGCGTCACGGGGCATTCCGGCGAGGTGGCGGAGGTCACGCCGACGTGGCTGCCGGCACCTGCAGCGCCCGCGACCTGTAGAGAAAGTCGATGATGTTGCCCTCGTGCGGCTGCAGCCAGTCGAGCTTCGTCGTCGGGATCGGGCCGAGGTTGAGCCGGTCGATGTGGGTGCACGCCATGAGCCGGTCCCGGAATGCCCTGTCGTGCGTGATCGCCGAGCAGACGAGCGTCGGGCCGATCGCATCGAGCATCCGCTCCTGCGGGCACTCGACCACGCTCACGAACGGAAACATGTATTCTCCCTTCGCGATCGCGGGCTCCGGGCTGGCACAGTGCGCGACCGTGGGCCGGAGCCATCCGCAGCGTTCGCCCTCGACGAGCCGCGGGCCGTAGGCAGCCGTCGCGTGCGTCACGCCGCGCTCCTTCAGGCCGCCTTCGATCTGCCCCCAGATCGCCTTGGCGGCACCGGGAATCGTGAACGCGGCGAGCTTGGCTTCCGGATCGTCGGGCTGCTTCACGTCGATCGGACCGAGTCGCTCGGCGACGGCGTCGGCGATCGCCTTCGTGTGCCGGCTGGCGTAGATCGCCGAGGCGTTGATGCAGCCGCGGCCGCTGTTGAGAGCGACGCTCTCGCACATCATGTCGAGGTGTTTCTCCCAGTCGTCCACGGAATCGTCGCCGAGAAGGATCTTGGAGAAGCCGGGGCCGTGCACCTGCACGCCGGGGTTGCCGCGGTACTGGTCCACCGTCTTGGCGCTGCCGAAGATCATCGAGCGGCGACAGCCGGCGAGGATGCCGGCGCCCACGTCGGTCGTGCCCGGATAGAGGCTGATCGCCTCGGCGGGGATGCCCGCCTCCACCATGGCGGCCGCCATGCGGTAGGGAGTCCAGGGCTCCTGGCTGCCCGGCTTCATCACGAGGCCGACGCCAAGGGCGATCACCGGCAGCCAGAGTGTGTGCACCCCGGGCGAGTTGGAGGGAAGCACGAGGCCGAGCACCGGCGATTGGGCCTGGTAGCTCACCGTCACGCCACGGTGCTCCACGCCATGCCCCTGCCACAGGATCTTCGTGTCGAGCCCGCGGGAGAGGGCGTCGAGAATCCGGTCCATGTTCGAGAGCACGAACATGTTCTTCTGCATGTTGGCCCGACAGAGGCTCTCCGGCAGGCCGGTCGTGGCCGATTGGCACTTCACGAAGTCCTCGGGCGACTGCTTCGTGTCTCCGACGACGACCGTGCCGTTCGCGTAGAGGTTGCCCGCGGTCTGCAGCCGCTCCACGATCTCCTCGGGGTCGATCGCGAGCAGGGCCGCCCGGGCCTGGGACGCCTTCTGCAGGTCGCGGCCCACGACCGCCCCGCCGATCTGGCTCACCTCGACGACGGGATCGCCGGTGAGGAAGTGGACGAGTGTCTCGCGTTCCAGGGATTCATAGGGTTTGCCGTAGCGCCAGGCGGGAAGATGCATCGGAAGTCACTCGCGGGAAGGGAACAGAGGCTTCAGGATACCACCTGCGGGCCGGCATCCCCTCGCCCCCACATCCTGAGCCGGATCGCTCCGACAGGAAGCGGTTCAGTAGGCGTAGGCAAACCCGCTGGCGCCGCCCGACGGGCTCCCGATGCCGTCGAGCGACCAGTTGTAGCTCGTGTAGACGGCGAGCCGCTGCGTCGGATTCCACTGCACTCCCACGCCGCTGACCAGATCGGAGGGAAAGTAGGGGATGCCCGCGGCGTTGTAGAAGCCCTGATAGAAGATCGCCAGCGTCGGGGTGAGCTGCTTCTGGACGGCCCACTGCGCGCCCAGATCGGGCAGGCTCAGGTCGTCAGGCAGACTCTGGACGCCGTTCCCGTAGCAGCCGACATTCCATTCGATCACCCAGTCGCCCGGCAGGCGGTGATCGACCAGCAGGCTCATCCCCGGCTCGGTGCCGATCTGGAACGGTCGTGAGGCGATGCCCGTGAGCAGGAACGTCTCCACCCCCACGATCGGCCAGTAAAGCAGATCCTTGTCGCCCCAGAGATGGATCTTGAGATCGAACACGAGCGGCGCGAAACCATCGACCGCGGGATCGGTGGCCGTCGCTCCGACGACCGTGGGGCCCTGGCTGATGATGCGAAACTCCACGTTGTCGGTGAGCCCGGTTCGCATCATGAACGGCCACGACCACGTCCCCGGAGTGCCGTCGTCGCCCGCCAGGGAATAGGTGCCCGGTACCGTCTCGATGTAGGAACGGCCCTTCGGAAGCGTCAGCGGGCTGTTGGGATAGTTCGCGGTGTCGGGCCCGGGACTGGAGATGTCGGCCGGAACGGGTGCGCCGGGGTCTCCCTCCGGAATCAGGCGGTGCACGAGCCGGTAGACGAAGTTGTCGTCACTCGGCGTCGCCGCAGGCTCGGGCTCGTCAAACTCCGTCACCTTGAACATCGCCACCGGCACGATCTCCGGCGGCTCCGCGGCGCCACCCGCCATTCCCGCCGCGAGCCATCCCAGCACGACCGCCGCCGCGAGTGACGCCGGCCGAAAGCCTCGGCCCACCGGAAATCGCAGTCGCTGGCACACCATCGGGCAAACCCCGGAAAACGCGGAGCACGTCTGCCGTCATTTTCGGCATTTCACCCGCCGGCGTGCACCGTTCGATCGCTCCGCACACGCCGGCGTCGCCCAGAGTCCGCCATCTGCCCAGCGTGGACGCGGGGCGTTGGCGGTCGCCAGAAAATCCCGGCAACGCGGGGGCCCGGGGGCGGGCTGGCAATCTGGCGAGGCTCAGGACTCGCGTCAGTACACACCCACGGTCGTGGTCGCCGCCAACTCACGGAATGGGCGAACGCCGCTGATGCCGTCCCATGGATATTTCACGTAGGGCAATTCCCGCTCGCCCTCGTCCCGCTCCAGGAACCCCGGGATGAAGGTCTCCTTCGTGAGCGTGGTGAGACGCACGCGGCCGGTGCCGCCGTAGGCGACGAGTTCGTCAGGGGCGTCGAAATTCACCACCTCGATCACCGCGCGGGGCTGCGGAGCGTAGTAGGCGATCGTGTAGCCGTCGGCGGGCACGACGGGGCGGCTCGCCGCCAGACCCATCAGGGTGTTGCCGTAGGTGGGCGTCATGAAGGCGCCGTCGAGGAGTTCCTCGACCGCGAACCTTGTCCACTGCGGCGTGAACTCGGTGCCCCCCGAGAAGATGCCGGTGATCCCGGCCTTCCCGATCGTCGTGCCCTTCTTTTCGAGCGCCAGGGCGAGGGCCTCGAGCAGCTTCGGCGTCGTGAACATGCAGCGGATCTCGTGGCCTGCCTCGAGAATCGTGATCGCCTGATCGATGCAATGCTGCTTGTAGGCCTCGAGATGCTCCATCCAGCCCTTCTGGATGAGCTTGATCACCCAGCGGGGATCGAGATCGACGCAGAAGCAGATCCCGCCGCGGAACTGCGCGAGGTGCTCGATCGAAAGCCGCAGCCGCCGCGGACCCGACGGGCCGAGCATCAGCCAGTTGGCTCCCTTCGGGAAATACTCCTCGGGCAACGTCGCCGAGAACTGTTCGTAGTCGGTGCGGAAGTCGCGGGAGTTGTAGCGCGACTTGGGCACGCCCGTCGTCCCGCCGGTCTCGAACACAAAAACCGGCTGATCGGCCAGACCCTTCGGCACCCAACGCCGCACGGGGCCACCGCGGAGCCACTCGTCCTCGAACGGCGGAAATTTCTTGAGATCGTCGAAGCACCGCACCTCGGTGAGGGGATCGAAGGAAAGCCTCGTCGCCTCCTCGAGCCAGAACGGACAGCCGGTCGAGGGATGGAAGTGCCAGGCCATCATCTCGATGGTGTGCGCGTCGAGCTCGGCCCGGGCCTTCTTTACTCCCTCGTCGCCCGCCACCTCGAAGACCGGCGGCTTTTGGGAACACGATCCCGACGGCGAGGCGCTGGCCATGAACGACCTTTCTTGCGGGGTGGGGCGGGGGGCGGAAGGTTCGCGGACGGCGGGGCCGCGGTCGGTCAGGTGTCCGCCGGGGTCTCGGACTGGGGCAGGGGGGCGCCGAGCTGCGCGAAGAGTTGCAGCACGCCATTGAAGTGGGCGAGCCGCGGGCCGTAGCGGTCGATGAACTCACCGAGGGCGTATTCGCTGTCGGAGAAGTCGTCGGCGTTGTCGGCCGCTTCCTGCGCGATGCCGGAGAGAAACTCCGCGTGCACCTTCGCGAGCGACTCAGCGGCCTGTCGGCAGGCCTTCGTGAGCTGCGGGTTGGCTTCCTTCCAGGCCTTGAGTTCCGCCGTCCGCTGCCGCTGCTGGGACGAGACCTGGTTGACCAGCTCCATGAGCAGTTCGCACGAACGGTGCTGCCCGGCGACGAGGTCGCGGAGCAGTTGGTTGGTCTCGGCGAGGTCGCCCGTGGGGGGCGGCCGACTCCCGGATGAGACCGTGCCGGCCGAGATGTCGAACTGCGAAAAGATCGGAGGACCGTCGCTCATGGGCTCGCCCATCCTGGGGTGGTGGCCGTGATTCACCGACTCGACCCACCGGCAATCGTAAGCAGGGCGGACCGGTTTTTCCACGAACCGGGGCGGATATTCAGCCGCACTGGCAGGGTTTACCCAGCTTCGCGGCCTTTTCGTCGATCCCTGCGAGGGCTCAAGTGCCCGACCAAGACGCCCGATGCAAGGGGGTGCCGGGGAGCGGAGCCAGGGAAGGCGTCCGCAGCGGTGGTGTGGAGCGGCGAAGCAGCATGCAGCAGCAGGCGGACGCCCGTGCCGACGGGCCATCGTTCGGGTTTCTCACGGCGGTCGATTCGCCGGTGCACGGTCTCTTCGGCGGCTATCTCGTCGTCGATGCCCTCGGCCGGCCCCTGGAGTTTCACTGCACGGCGCCCCAGAAGGTGACCCGCGCCCAGCAGATTCTCTACGGCCCGACGCTCCACGGTCATCTCCATGGCCAGCAGATCGGCGGTGCCCTGCTCGCGGAGAGCAGGGTCACGGCCGCCGTCGTGCTCACCGACCACGACGCGATGCTCCATGTCCGTCCGCACACCAAACTCCCGGTCGCCCTGGTGCAGGCACTCGATGGCGAGCCTCTTGCGGCCGGATTCACGTTGGGGGCCGCCCGCGTCAGCCCGCATCCGCAGGATCTGGCCGACGAGCAGTCGATCCGTGAGCGGCTGGCGGAACTGGCCTTGGCGGTCGACCTCCGCGAACCGTTCGATCGGATTCGCGCCGCGATCGACGAGGCACAGCGGCACTAGCGGGACGGGATGGGTGAAGTGAAGGACGGCAGGGGTGGCGCGGCCACCGGCGGGGAATCCGGGCATGGCAGCGCGGAGGCCGCGGCCGGGCACGATCGCTTCAGATCAACGGCATGGGTTCGAGGACAGCGGATGAATGATCGCGCCGGCCGCATTCGGTCGCTCACCCCGGACGAGTTGGCGCTGGCCGCCTGCTCGATCCGGTCGCCGTTCGATCTGCGGCTGCCACGCCCCCCGGCGCTCCGCTTGCCGGTCATGGGGCCGTCGCCGGCGGTGGTGCGGTTCGACCTGTTGGCCGGCCGGCCGGCGGTGACGAGCTACCGCTTCGCACCGGCTGCCGACGCGCAGCCGCCACGCGTCGCCGCGGCCTCACGCGATCCGAAGACCGGATCGCCGCCGTCCCCGCCGACCGTCCGCACCCGGATCACCCCCCCCCGCGACGTCGTCAAGCTCTCGGAGCGGTTCTTCTACCTGCTCCAGCCCGACCTTCAGACGATGCTGGACGGCGCGGCGCTCGAGTTTCCCCGGCAGCCTTTCCCCTTCCAGCTCGATGGCATGGCGTTTCTCATGCCCCGGCACGGTGCCGTGCTGGCCGACGAGATGGGGCTCGGCAAGTCGATGCAGGCCATCTCCTCGATCAGGCTGCTCGTGCGGTCGGGGGAAGCCCGACGCGTGCTCGTCGTCTGTCCGAAGGGGCTCGTCTCGAACTGGGCCCGTGAACTTGCCGACTGGGCTCCCGAACTCGTCGTGGCCGTGATCGAAGGCGATCAACAACGGCGGCGCTGGCAGTGGAGCCTCGCCGAAGTGCCGGTGAAGGTGGCCAACTACGAGGTGGTCGTGCGGGATCGCGAGCTCGTGGCGGAACTCGGCCTCTCCTTCGATCTCGTCGTGCTCGACGAGGCGCAGCGGATCAAGAACCGCTCCAGTCAGACGAGCCAGGCCATTCGCTCGCTCGATCGCCGCCGGTCATGGGCCCTGACCGGCACTCCGATCGAGAATAGCGCCGAGGATCTCGTCGGCATCTTCGAGTTCGTGTCTCCGGGGACGCTCGCCGACCGGATGCCTCCCAGGGAGATGGGCGCGGCTGCCGCCGACCATATCCTGCGGCGGACGAAGGAGAAGGTGCTCAAGGACATGCCCCCCCGGCTCAATCGAGACGAGCGGATCGAACTCACCGCCGAGCAGCGGGAAACCTACCGCCGGGCCGAGGAGGAGGGCGTCTTGCGGCTCGCCGAGATGGGCCGTGAGGCGACGATCCAGCACGTCTTCGAACTCGTCCTCCGCCTCAAGCAGATCTGCAACTTCGACACGGCCACGGGCGAGAGCGCGAAACTCGAGTGCCTCCAGGCCGAGCTCGAGGAGGTGCAGGCCAGCGGCCGCAAGGCCCTCGTCTTCAGCCAATGGGTCGAGACGCTCGGCCGTCTCGACAAGGGCCTCGCGAGGTTCGGGGCGCTGCAGTATCACGGCGGGATGTCGACCGTCGCCCGCGACGAGGCCATCCGGCGGTTTCGGCAGGAAAAAAAGCATTCGGTGCTGCTCCTCTCGTATGGAGCGGGCGCCGTGGGGCTCAACCTCCAGTTCTCGCAGTATGTCTTCCTCTTCGACCGCTGGTGGAATCCCGCGGTCGAGGATCAGGCGATCAACCGCGCCCATCGGATCGGCGCGGCGGGGGCCGTGACCGTCACCCGCTTCCTTTCCGCCGACACGATCGAGGAGCGGATCGACGAGGTGCTCCGCCGCAAGCGGGATCTCTCCGACACGATCCTCTCGCAGGCCGAGCCGCCCGCATCGAGCGGCCTCACCGCCGAGGAACTCTTCGCCCTCTTCAAGCTTCCCGCGCCCCTGCGGTCGCCGGCCGGTCGCCCCGCCGCCGCCGCCTGACCGGCCACGGCGGGGGAAAACCGGGGTAATCACCGGCAAAACTCGGCTCCCTCCGCAGGGCCCGATGTGTCAGACTCCCGCCCCCATTTCCCAGTCGGAGAGTTTTGGGCGGCGGTCGCATCGCGGCCGCGGTGTGCGCATCCAGCGGTGGAGGTCGAAGGCCATGTCAGGTGTCATTCGTTCGTATCTGCGGACACTCGAGAAGTCGGTCCGGGGTCGGCTGCCCACGGGGGTCCGCAGCGCCTTGCGTCCGTACCTCGCGGCGCCGCGGCGACGCTGGCCCGTCCCGGCGGCGCACGTTCGCGCCCAGGACAGCGGCGGGCAGCCGCCGGCAACGCCCCGGAACGCGTCCCGGAAGGATCCGCTTCCGGGCATGGTGTCGGTGATCATCCCGATCTACGACCGAACCCACGAACTCCGCGAGGCGATCGAGTCGGTCCTGGCGCAGACCTACGCCAACTTCGAGCTGCTCCTGGTGACCGACGGATCTCCGGCAGAGACGCGGGCGGTGGTGGAGTCGTATCGCAGCCATCCGCAGGTCCGAATCTTCAACTACCTCGACAACACGGGCACCGCGGTTCGCGGCCGCAACCGTGGCATCAAGGAAGCCCGCGGCGAATACGTCGCCTTCCTCGACAGCGACGACATCGCGGCCCGCGACCGGCTCGCCGTTTCGGTGCGCGAGATGAACGCGGGCGGATACGACGTCGTCTACGGTGCATGGACCGCGAAGCTCGACGGCACGCGGCACTTCGACGACCTGCGGGACGGCCAGAAGGTGACGAGCCCGCCCTGCGATCTCGAGATGCTTCGCCGCGTCTGCGTGCCGTGTCAGAGCACCGTGATGGTGCGGCGGGCGGCCCTGCTCGATGTCGGCGGG
Organism: Planctomycetaceae bacterium; assembly: GCA_005773625.1. Taxonomy (GTDB): domain Bacteria; phylum Planctomycetota; class Planctomycetia; order Pirellulales; family UBA1268; genus QWPN01. The sequence goes on from SXHR01000078.1 coordinate 24,767, forward strand.
CTCAAGCCCGGCATGCGCTACCGCGAGGACCATGAACTCTGGATGCGGCTGGCCCACTTCGGCTACCGGTTCGGGGCCATCCGCGAGAACCTGGTGCACCTGCGGCTGCATCGCGGCAACAACGAGATGAACTTCAAGGACGACGACGCCTTCTGGGAGCGCCGGGCCAAGGCGGAGCACCGGAGCAAGGCGACGCTCACGCCCACGATCGCCTATCTCATTCCGGGCACGGGCATCTCCGGCGGCATCGCCGTGATCCTCGAACACGCCAATCGACTCCTCGAGGCCGGCTGTGACGTGATGCTCATCAGCCAGGACGACAAGGACTCGATCCCCTGGTGGTCGGGCAACAAGGTGCCGGTGATTCCCTTCAGCACCGCCTCGCGGTATCTCTTCGACTCCCTCGACACCGTCGTGGCCACCGGCTGGACGACCGTCTCGATGCTCGATCATTTTGCGACGCGCCGGAAACTCTACTTCGTGCAGTCGGATGAACGGCGGTTCGACGACTGCCCGGAGTTCAAGAAGCAGGTGCATGGCACCTACCTCCGCCACGACATCGAGTATGTGACGATGGCCGGCTGGATCTGCCGGTGGCTGAAGCAGGAGTTCGGCCACGACTGCGGCTACATCGGCAACGGCATCTCGCCGGAACGCTTCGCGAACACCAGGCCGCTCGAACCGCGACGGGGCCGGGTGCGGATCCTCATGGAGGGGCCGACCGTGATCCCGTTCAAGGGCATGGACGACGCCGCCGAGGCGTTGCGGGACTTCGACGACTGCGAGGTGTGGATCGTGTCGGCTGCCGGCGGCCCCAAGCCCGGCTGGCGGTGCGACCGGTTCTTCGAGGCCGTTCCGCATGCCGAGATGGCGGCGATCTACGCCAGCTGCGACATCCTCCTGAAGATGTCGCGGGTGGAGAGCTTCTCCTATCCTCCGCTCGAGATGATGGCGACCGGGGGCGGTGTCGTTGTCCGAGAAGTCTCGGGCCTCGATGAATACGCCATCGACGGCGAGAACTGCCTGATCGTCGCGGATGTCGCCGGCGCCCGCCGGGCCGTGCGGAGTCTCGTTGACGACGTGGCCTTGCGGGCGCGACTCGGCGCCGCGGGGCTGGAGACGGCCGAACAGATGACCTGGGATCGCTCCCTGCCGGCGCTGCTGGAGATCGTCGCCGGAGTTCCGCGGCTGGTGACGGCCACGGAGCGTGCCGATGCCCATGTCTTCCCGATCGCCCTCGGCAGGGCGGCGACGCCGCAGCGGGGCAGACGGGCTTCAGTGGCCTGAAGACGGGGGCAGACGACATGATCGCCGCGGATTCCGCCGGTAGATCCTTCGAGAGTCCCGCCAGCCGCTCCGGGGAGCACGGGCAGGCGCCGCTGCGAGGTCTGTCGCGCATGGACCGCGAAGCGCTCGCGCTGGCCACCGGCACGATGGTTCAGTATTCCGGCGAGGAGGTGGCGGAGCTTCGCCTGGCGGAAGAGACTGCGGTGCTGCGTGCCCAGCCCCACGGTCATCGGCTCGGGGATCTGAACGGCCTCAACGTCGGCTGCGGCGACAGGCTCGTCCACGCCGCGCTCCTCGGCGTCGATGTCCGCGAGGGTGCGTGGGGCACGGGGGTCGATTCGCCGCAGTCGCATGTCTCGCGGGCCCGTGTCCGCGCCTGGCCGGACGATCTTCCGTTCCGTGCCGCGTCGATCGACTTCATCGTCGCGCTCCACGTGCTCGTCTACGACCCCGATCCCGTGGCGACGGTGCTGCACTGGCTCGACATCGTCAAGCCGGGCGGCGGCGTCGGCATCGTCGTGCCCGACTGGCGGTATACCTGGGACGCCCGCAACGACCAGCATGCGTGGAGCCATCGCTGGAATCCGACACCGCGGCTGCTGCGGACGTTGCACGAGCGGCACTGGGCCGCTGTGGCCGATCTCGAACAGATCGACACCTATCCCCAGCGCCTGTCGTTCGACATCGTCCTCAGGAAGAAGGGCACGTTCGTGCCGCTCGACAAGCAGCAGCGGGCGGAGCGACCCACGGGCCGGGAACTTCACGAGAGCAACCGCTTTCCCGGCGGAGATCCTGCATGATGTCAGCCGTCCACACCCCGGGCAGTCCACCGCTCGTCATCACCGGCATGCACCGGTCGGGCACGTCCCTGCTCGCGTCGCTGTTCGCCAGTGCGGGGGTGTCGCTGGGTACGCGGCTGATCGGCGCCTCCCGCGGCAACGACCGCGGGCACTACGAAGATCTCGACTTTTACGACTTTCATGCCGCGGCCCTCGAAGCCAATGGCCTGCGCGCCGAGGGTTTCGCGTGTGTCGATGAGATCGGCGTGCCACCAGCGATGCGGGAATCCGCGGCGACGCTCGTCGCAGGGACGGCCGCGGCGGGAGAGATCTGGGGCTGGAAGGATCCCCGGACCTCGCTGTTTCTCGACTTCTGGGGGGAGGTCCTTCGGGAGGCGAGGTTTGTGTTCGTGTTCCGGAGCCCGTGGGAGGTCGTCGACTCGCTGTTTCGCCGGGGCGACCAGACGTTCACCGTCAATCCCGCGGCCGCCGCCCGCGTCTGGCTGCATTACAACCGCCGCATCGTGGACTTCTACAGGCGGAACCACTCGCGGAGTGTTCTCGCCGAGGTGACAGAGGTCGTCGCGTACCCCTCCGCCCTCTTCGCCAGCGTGCGTCAGCGGCTGGGCGTGGCGGTGGGTGAACCGCTCCCCCGTTATGAAGAACGGCTTCTCGTCCGCGACGGCCTTGGTCGCCGCGAGGCCATCATCGCCGCTCTGCTCCCCGAGGCGATCGAGCTCTATGCGGAGATGCGGCGGCTCACGGGCCAGCCGGCACGGACGCAGCCCCAGCATGCGGATGCCGCCGCCGTGGCCGCCGAGCATGCGATCGGGGAGTGGTCGCGGGCGGCGATCGCCGAAGACGGCGGCCGTCGGCTCGAGGCCGAGAACGTCGCCGCTCGTGAGGCCCTCCGGGCAGCCGAAGCAAGGTGCGCGGCACTCGATCTCGAAAAGCGAGCGATCGAGGGGAGGCTCCGCGAGGTTCAGGATGTCCGAGAGGCCCTCGCCGCCCAGGTGCGCGAGAGGGTCCTCGAGGAATCGCGGCAGGCGCGACATGGGGAAGCCGTGTGGGCCGAGCGGGCCCAAGCCCGCACCGCCCCAGCCGCCCCGGAAGACCGGAGTTCAGTCGGCGGGTGGACGTCCCGCGACAGCACCGGGGCCGATCATTCGTAGCCCGCTCGGGCCGCAATCGACGCGAGCCGGGGCCTCGACTCCTCCCAGAGACGTTCGAAGAGCGCTCTGAGCCAGGTGGGCAGGGTGGCCGGTGACTCCCGCAGGCCGTTCACCCGCGGATGCGAGTCGGGAGTGACGACGCCGAGCGTCCGTCGGAGCGTTTCCCGGCCCCCGGCGACATTCTCGATCCGCACGGCCACGACACGACCGGTTGACTCGGCGAGGTCGAGGAGCCGCGTCGTGGTGCCGCCCCACCGCTCGGACTGTGCCGCGTAGGCGGCCTCGGCCTCGGCCGGGTTCGCGGCGGCCCGTTCGAGCGCCGCGGGATACCAGGCCTGCATCGCGCTCTCGAGGGTCGAACGCGGATGCCTCAGGGTGTGGATGATCGTGCCGCCGGGAAACAGCTCGAGCAGAAGCTCGGGCGTCTGGTCCCGGAATCCATACTGGATCTCCTTGAAACCCCAGCGGGTCTTGCCGGGCGGGAGCGCGAGCTGCATGAGCTCGACGATGAGTCCGCGGAGATGGTCGTCGAAGGCCGTGGCGTCGAATCCGTTTGCCCATGCAAGGCCCGGGGCGCTTTCGGCCGTCGGCTGCTCGGCATCGACCGGCGTCAGCGGCCGGCCGGCATGCATCTGAAACGCCTCGCAGTTGCGGAGCAGCCCGCGGGCCCGGGCGAACGTCCGCAGCATGCCGGCATGCTCGCCCCAGATCCAGATGTCGGCCGAGCGGCAGAGGAGCGTCTGCCAGAAGGTGGACCCGCACCTGCCTGTCCCCAGCAGGAAGAGCGGGCGGCCGGAGTTGGTGGCGTCGAGAGCGGGCATCGGTGACTCGCAACAATCTACGAGGGGCGGCTGCGGGGAGGAAGTGTCCCATTCGTCGTCGCTGCGGCCGAAGTCCGTGTTTGCAGGCTTCCCCGCGATGCTCCGCCGACCTTTTGGAGGCATTTGCTTGCGGCTGAAGCGGCTCCCTATGAATCCACCGACGGGTGACCGACAGGCGGCTTCGTGACCGCCGCCGGGCGCCGCGTCGTGACTGAACCACAACCTACGAGTCGGAAAACGAGTGGAGGGATTGCCCCGGCATGGGGTGCTCCCGCCCATCGTCAGCCGGCGTGAGTCGATGCCCCCGGGCATCCCTTCACGCCGGCTTTTTTGTTGCCCACAGCACGAGAGCACGAGCACTGCCCACAGCCCGAGCACGCCGAGCACGAGGAGCCCGCCGATGAACCTGCTTGCCACCCCCTTCGCCCGCCGCACGTCGCGTTTTGCCCGGAGAACCGCCCGAACGACCGCGCCGCGCCGCCCGAGCCTCGACCGTGCCGAGCAACTCGAACGTCGCGACCTGTTGGCGATCGTCGCCGGCGGCGTCGAGCGGACGACGCCCGACGACTTCTTCACCGACTTCAGCGTGGGCATGACCTCCCAGTACACCGCCTACACGATCGCCAACGATGCGAGCGGCCCGGCGACCGACGTCTGGGTGAAGGCCTTGTTTCCGGTCGGCAGCCCGGTGGGCGTCGGATCCGGCTACAACAACGAGGACGGTCTCTATCGAGTCGGCACGCTGGCCCCCGACACGAGCGGCACGGCGTTCCTCTATTTCACGGCCAACGCGCTCTCCGCCACGCCCGTGCCCTATTCGATCGAGGTCTATGCCGGTGAGCCGGGCAACGGTGGATCGCTCCTGGTCACCAAGCCGTTTTCCCTGACGACCGTCGTCAACACGCTGGCCGCGGAGCCCAACAAGGTCGACACGGTCGCCTACTCCCCCGCAAATCCCCAGATCGGCGACACGCTCACGCTCTCGGTCACCGGACGGCTCGGCAACGGGGCCAACCGCGTGCTGTTCGCGCCGGCCTCGGCGACCAGCTGGGAGCCGGACGTGTTCGAGCTGCGATCAACGAGCCACACGATTTCGGGCATTCCCCAGACGCCCGACGGGCTCTTCTACGACGGGCTCACCGACCTCGTGAACCAGCAGCCGTTCACGAGCACGTACGACTTCCTGATCACGCGGCAGTCGGCCACCTCCACACTCACGTCGCCGACGCAGTTCACCCAGGATGGCGCGCAGGCCTGGAAGCACCACAAGCCCGACGCGACGCCGTTTCCCACGATCCCTCCAATCCCCCCGCTGCTGACGCTCACGAAGAGCGACGGGGTGACGACCTACACTCCCGGCGGCACGACGACCTACACGATCGTGCTCTCCAACACCGGCGCGGGAGCCGCGTCGGGCGTCGTGGTGAGCGATATCCTGCCTCCCCAGTTGAACGCCGCGACGACCAGTTGGTCGGTCTCCTACAGCAACGCCAGCGGCACGCTGCCGGCAAATGGCTCGGGCAACATCGGTGGCACCGTCAATCTCGCGGCCCTGAACGGCGTGATCACGATCACGATCAACGCGGTGATCCTCTCGGGCGCGGTCGGCGACCTGACCAACACCGTGACGGCGACGGTATCGGGGAGCACCGTGATCGCCACCGACACCAACACGGCCGCACCGCTGGCCAACCTCACGATCACGAAAACCGACGCGACGAGCACGGTGCTCGCCGGCGGCGGCACGATCCAGACCTACACGCTGCGGGTGCGGAACGACGGCCTCTCCGACGCCCGCAATGTCGTGGTCAACGACGCCTGGCCCACCGGGTTCCAGCAGGGCACGCTCGGCACGCCGACACTGGGGAGCGTCATCGCCGGCATCGGGGGCAACTTCGTCTGGACGTTGGGCACGCTCGTGGCCGGCGGTGAGGCCACACTGACGGTGACCTACACGGTGCCGGCGTCCACGCTGCCCGGCACCTACGTCAACTCGGCGACGGTGACGAGCACGACGCCCGACACCAATCCGATCGACACCGCGACGGACTCGACCGACGTCGTCACGTCGGCGAATCTCGCGATCACGAAGACCGACCTCACCAGCACGGTGCTCGCCGGCGGCGGCACGGTCCAGACCTACACCCTGTCGGTCACCAACAACGGCGCGTCCGACGCCCAGGATGTCGTCGTCAACGACGTCTGGCCGGCGGGATTCACCCAGGGTGCGTTCGGGCCGATCAGTCATGGCACCGTCGTGCCGGGGGCGGGGGGCAACTTCGCCTGGTCGGTCGGCAAGCTCGTGTCCGGCGGGACGGCGACGCTCCAGGTCTCCTACACCGTGCCGGCGAGCACGCCGCCCGGGGTCTTCACCAACACCGCGACGGTCACGAGCGTTACCCCCGATCCGGTGCCCGGCAACAACACCGCCAGCGACACGACGACCGTGACGGCCGCGGCGAATCTCACGATCGAGAAGTCCGACGCGACCACGACGGTGACCGCGGGCGGCGGCACGGTGCAGATCTACACGCTCACGGTCCGGAATCTCGGCGCCTCGGACGCGCAGAGCGTGGCCGTGAACGACGTCTGGCCCATCGGCTTCCAGCAGGGGACGGTCGGCACGCCGAGCCAGGGATCCGTGACGTCCGGCGGCGGCAACTTCGCCTGGTTGCTCGGGACGGTTCCCGCGGGGGGCGTGGCGACGCTGCAGGTCGCCTACACGGTGCCGGCGAGCACGCTGCCCGGCACCTACACCAACACCGCGACGGTGACCAGCACCACGCCCGACCCCGATCCGAACAACACGGCCGTCGATCTCACCGACGTCATCGCCTCCGCGAATCTCACGATCACCAAGGATGACGGCGTCACGAGCGTGCTCGCCGGCGGCGGCACGATGCAGACCTACACGCTGCGGGTGAGAAACAACGGCGTCTCCGACGCCCAGGCCGTCGTGGTCAACGACACCTGGCCTGCCGGCTTCACGCGGGGTGCGTTCGGGATCCCGAGCAAGGGCAACGTCGCGTCGGGGCCGGGCAGCAACTTCACGTGGACGATCGGCACCCTCGCGGCGAACGCCGAGGCCGTGCTCACCGTGAACTACACGGTGCCGGCGGGCACGCTGCCGGGCAGCTACACCAACACGGCCAGCGTGACGAGCAGCACGCCCGATCCCGATCCGGCCAACACGGCGACCGACACGAACACCGTGACGACGTCCGCGGACCTCAGAATCGCGAAGACCGACTCGGCGTCGATCGTGACGGCGGGTGACGGCGTGATCCACAACTATCTGCTCACCGTGACGAACCTCGGCGTGTCGGACGCGCAGAACGTGTCGGTGAGCGACCTGTGGCCGGATGGCTTCGCGCAGTCCGGCTTCGGTTTGCCCAGCCAGGGCTCGGTGGCGGCGGACGTCGGAGGGGATTTCACGTGGTCGATCGGCACGCTTTCCGCGGGGGGCGTCGCGACGCTCGTCGTGTCGTATACGGTGCCGTCGACCACCATCCCCGGTCCGTACGTCAATATGGCCACGGTGACGAGTTCCACCTTCGATCCCGATCCCGACAACACGGCGATCGACACCACGACCGTGATCGCGATGCCCGATCTCTCGATCACGAAAACAGACGGCGTGGCCACGGTCGTCGCCGGCGGCGGCACGGTTCAGACCTACACGATCACCGTGCTGAATAGCGGTGTCTCCGTCGCGCGGGGCGTCGTCGTCACCGACGACTGGCCCGCCGACTTCACGCCTGACACGGTCGGGACCCCCAGCCTTGGGTTCGTGACGACCGGCGTCGGGGGCGATTTCATCTGGTCGGTCGGCACGCTCCCGGCCGGCGGCAGCGCCACGCTCACGGTCACCTACACGGTGGCGGCGAACGTTCTGCCCGGCCCGCGGACCAACACCGCGACGGTGACGAGCACCGACGATCCCGAGCCCCACACCGCCTCCGACACCACCACCGTGCTGACGTCGGCCGACCTGATCGTCGCGAAGACCGACTTCACGACGACGGCCACGGCCGGCGACGGCGTGGTGCGGACCTACCTGATCCGCGTCCGCAACGGCGGCGTGTCGGATGCCCAGGGCGTGGTGCTCACCGACGCGTGGCCGCTCGGATTCGATCAGACGACCATCGGGATGCCGAGTCAGGGCTCCGTGAACGCCGGCCCCGGCAGCGATTTCACCTGGTCGATCGGCACGCTGCCCGCGGGCGTGCAGGTGACGCTCCAGGTGTCGTACGTCGTTCCCTCGGACACGCTGCCGGGGGCGTACGTCAACACCGCGACCGTGACGAGCCAGACGCCCGACCCCTTCGACAACAACACCATCAGTGACACCACCACCGTCGTGACGTCGGCCAACCTCACGATCACGAAGGACGACGGCGTCACGACCCTCCTCGCCGGCGGCGGCACGACGCAGACCTACACGCTGACGGTGCGAAACCTCGGCGACTCCGACGCTCGCGACGTGGCGGTGAACGATGTCTGGCCTGCCGGCTTCGCGCAGACCGGCTTCAGCCTGCCGAGCCAGGGCACGGTGATTCCCGGCACGGGAGGCGACTTCGGCTGGACGCTCGGGACGCTCGCCAAGGGCGGGGTCGCCACGCTCACGGTGACCTACATGGTGCCGGCGGGCACGCTGCCGGGTTCCTTCACCAACACGGCCACGGTGACGAGCACGACGCCCGATCCGGTCGGCGACAACACGGCGACCGACATCAACACCGTGACGGCCCTCTCGAATCTCGTGATCACGAAGGACGACGGCGTCACGAGCGTGCTCGCCGGCGGCGGCACGATCCAGACCTACACCATCCGGGTGCGGAACACCGGCGCCTCCGACGCCCGTGACGTCGTGGTGGCCGATGACTGGCCGAGCGGCTTCGCGCCGGCCGGGGCGCCCACGACGAGCCAGGGCATGGTGACGTCGGGGTCGGGCGGGGACTTCAGCTGGGCCGTCGGCACCATCGCCGCCAATGCCGAGGCGACGCTGACCGTCACCTACACCGTTCCTGCGGCCACGCCGCCGGGCGTCTATGTCAACACGTCCACCGTGACGACCTCCACGCCCGACGCCAACCCGACCGACACCGCGACCGACTCGACCGCCGTGACGGCGCTCGCCGATGTCTCGATCACCAAGACCGATCTCGTGACCAGCGTCACGGCCGGCGGGGGCACCACGCAGACCTACACGATCCGCGTCAGAAATAACGGCCTCGGGTTCTCCGACGCGCAGGATGTGGTCGTGACCGACAACTGGCCCGATGGGTTCACGCAGGGGGCGTTCGGCCTGCCCAGCCAGGGCATGGTGACGGCGGGCGTGGGGGGCGACTTCACCTGGTCGCTCGGCACACTCGAGCAGGATGCGGAGGCGACGCTGACGGTCACCTACACCGTGCCGGCCAGTACGCTCCCCGGGGTCTACACCAACACCGCCAGCGTGACGAGCAGCACCCCCGACCCCGATCTCAACAACACCGCGACCGACTCGACCACCGTGGTCGCCTCCGCCGATCTGATCGTCGCCAAGACCGACTTCGCGACGACGGTGGCGGCCGGCGACGGCATCGTGCACACCTACCTGATCCGGGTCCGCAACGGTGGCGTGTCGGATGCGCAGGGCGTGCTCCTCACCGACGCGTGGCCGGCCGGGTTCACGCAGGGGGCGTTCGGTCTGCCGAGCCAGGGGACGGTGACGCCTTCGGGCAGCGGCAACTTCTCCTGGGACATCGGCACGCTGGCCGCGGGCGTGCAGGTGACCCTCGAGGTCTCCTACACGGTGCCGTCCACGACACTGCCGGGCGTCTACACCAACACGGCCTCCGTGACGAGCGACACGCCCGACCCGTTCGGCCCCAACACGGTGAGCGACAACACGACGGTCGTATCCGTCGCCGATCTCTGGGTGACGAAGGTCAACGGCGCGGCGCCCTACACACCCGGCACGGCACTGACCTACACGATCACCGCCGGCAACTTCGGCCCGAGCACGGTCTTCGCGACGACGGTCAGCGATCCGCTGCCGGAGAAGACGACGCTCGTGTCGGCCAGCGGCGGGGCGACCTACGACCCGGTGACGCGGACGGTGACATTCCCGGTGGGCGTGCTGGCCCCCGGCGCGACGCAGGTCTTCACGTTGACCGTGCTCACCGACCCGGACCGGACAGGACCGCTCGAGAACACCGTGACGGTCGCGGTGCCCCCGGGCGTCACCGACCCCGATCTCTCCAACAACACGTTCACCGATCCCGCCGGCGCCGAGCCGGTCTCCGATCTCTGGATCACGAAGGTCGACGGCGATGCGCCGTACACGCCGGGCACCTCGCTCACCTACAAGATCACCGCCGGCAACTTCGGTCCGAGCACGGTCTTCGCGACGACGGTCAGCGATCCGCTGCCGGAGAAGACGACGTTCGTGTCGGCCAGCGACGGGGCGACCTACGACCCGGCGACGCGGACGGTGACGTTTCCGGTGGGCCGGCTCGATCCCGGAGCCACGCAGGAGTTCACATTGACGGTGCTCACCGACCCCGACCGCCGTGGCCCCCTCACCAACATCGCGACGGTCGCCGTGCCCCCCGGCTGGACCGACCCCGATCTCGACAACAACATCGCGATCGACCCGGCGGCCGACACGCCGCTGGTGGCCCTCGGCGTGACGAAGACCGACGGCAAGACGACCTATGTGCCGGGTACGTCCACGACCTACACGATCGTGGTCACCAACTCGGGCCCCAGCACGCTCCTCGGCGGAACCGTGAGCGACCCGCTGCCGGCCCTGGCCAGCGGCGGCACCTGGACGGCGGTCGCCACGGCCGGCTCGTCGGTGACGCCGTTGGGCGGCAGCGGTGACCTGAATGCCCAGATCGACCTGGCTCCCGGCGGGACGATCACGTTCACCTACGTCGTGTCGATCAAGTCGACCGCCGTCGGCAACCTCGTCAACACGGTCACGGTCTCGCCGCCGAGGGGCACGGCCGGCGGCGGGGTGTCGGCGACCGACGTCAACGTCTCGGCCGACGTGCCCGCCCTGGTGCTCGGCACGGACGACGGCTGCCTGCTGGCGCCGTGGGTCAAGATCGTCAATCCGACGACCGGCGGCCTCATCCGGCAGTTTCTGGCCTACGAGGCGAAGTTCCGCGGCAGCGTCCGCGTGGCGACCGGCGACCTGACGGGAGACGGCGTCGCCGAGATCGTGGTCGCTCCCGGTCGCGGCCGGGTCGGCGAGATCCGCGTCTTCACGCAGCAAGGAGTCGAACTCACTCGCTACCGCACGCTGCCGTTCGGTGCGACGTGGGTGGGGGGCGTGGAGGTGGCGGTTGGCGACGTCAACGGCGACGGCAAGAACGACATCATCGCGGGCCAGTCGACGGGAGCCGGCCGCGTGAACGTGTTCAAGGTGCTTTCGCCCATGACGCCCGATCCGGTCGTCAACGCGCCGATCCGCTCGTTCCGGCCCTTCGTCTCCCCCTATGCCTTGGGCGTGATGGTGGCGGCGGGGGATTTCGGGACCTATTCGGGCGGGGTGAAGACATCGTCGGCCCCCGACGGCCGCTCGGAGATCGTGGTCGGCACCAATGCCGGCATCCGGGCGCAGGTGCGGATCTACGACGCCTCCACGGTCACTCCCGTGCTGGTGAAGACGTTGTTTCCCTTCGCGTCGAACTTCACCGGCGGCGTCACGCTCTCCACCGGCCGCTACACCATCGACAACATCGACGATCTGATGATCGGAGCCGGCGTCGGCGGCGAGTCGCGGGTTCAGGTCTACAACGGGGCGAACTGGAACCTGCGGCAGAACATCAACGCTTTCTCGTCGTTCGGCCGTCCCAACGCGGCCGTGTTCGCCGTGATGCTCGACCTCAACGGCGACGGCGCCGCCACCGATGTCTACGGCGTCCAGGGCCGCAACGCCACCGGCGGGTCGAGCGGCGTGCGCCGTTTCAACCGGCTCACCTCGGCGACCAATGTCCTGCCGCAGTCGATCGTCAACGCCCCGCCGCTGCGGATCGCCGCAATCAAGCTGCGGAACGCCTGACAAACGCCCCCGGCCGGTCCGGAGGGGGCTTCGTTCGCCGTTCATGGATGACGAGCCGTTGACGTCGGGAAGCCCCTGCCGCGACCGCGGGCGGCAAGGGGCACGTTTCCCGGCGCCGGGGGAGTCCTACCAGCGGGCCTCGAGGCCGAGGTTCGCACCGTGCATGAAGATCCCTCCGCCCGACACGAGCCGCGTGCCGCTGTTTTCCGTCACGGAGAAGTCGAACTGGTTGGGGGCGAGGGCGAGGCCGTCGATCCAGATCAGGTTGTAGCCCACGCGGAGTCCCCAGACGTCGGTCAGCCGGTAGACGACCGACGTGTTGATGTCGCCGATGAAGCTCACCTGCCCGCCGGTGGTCGAGATGGCCGGCCGCTGCTGGGTGCCGGTGAAGTCGATGAGCGGCGACTGGATCTGTTCCTGGGCGTTGCCGAGCAGGCCGGCCTTCGCCCAGCCCTCGAAGGCCCAGCGTTCCCAGGTCCAGCGGGTGCGGTTGCCGATCTGGGCACCGAAGCCGTTGTTGCGGGTGCGAACGCCGTAGGGAACGAGGATCGAGGTGGAGTCGTCGATGCAGCACTCCGTCGTGATCGACGCCGACTCCTCGACGCCCACGTAACGGAAGCCCGCCAGCCAGTCGACGGTCATCCAACTGCCGGAGTGGTTGCGCCACTCCGTCGACGTGCTGAAGAGGTTGGCCTCGGCGCTGTTGATGAGCGAGTTGTACTTCACGGTCGCCAGCTCGCCGTCGATCGTCATCAGGCCGCCGAGCGGATCGGGCATCTGCACGAAGTCGGGGGGCGAGGCGGCGGCAACTGCCGATGCCGACTGGCCCCACACGCCCCAGTAGCCGATTTCCCAGCCGCCCCGACTGGGATCCCGCTGCCCATAGAACGCCCGCACGCCCTCGCTGAACGGGAACTGCAGATCCTGGGCGCTGATCACCGGCTCCGACGGGCCGTCGAGCCTGACGACGAGCGTCTGGTCCGAGGCCTGGTTGTCGCGTCCCCAGAAGAGGGCGTCGGTGAGGGCGTAGGTCGTCCACAAGGGCGCGGGAAAGGCACCCCGGAAGGCGACGTTGGTCACATCGGCGGCATCCACCACCGGATCGAACGCGGGCAGGATGACGTCCTCGCCGTGGCCGGCCTGCATCGAGAGAAGTGCGGCCATCGCCACCGCCAGACGGCGGCCCGCCCGACGAAACCGAATCAGAATCCAGAACACGCCTGCCGCAACCATTGGGAATACTCCTCGGAAAAGCCCCCTCCACCCACGGCCAGCAGAACCCACCCGTGGTGGGGGTGCCGTGCAGGAGTTCCTTCGGCGGCCACGACCCCCTCGCGTGAAGGGGTTCGGCCGGAGGTCGCTTTCCGTGGGTCAGGCAGGCTGGGGCGACCGCGACGAGTTTCCCGCTCAGGGAATGAGAGGAGTTGCAGGCTCTGCCGGCTCGATCCGCAGCAGCGGTTTGAGAGCGCGGAACTTGGCCGGGCCGACGCCCTCGATCTCCAGAAGATCGATCAGTCGGCGGTAGGGCCGGCCCTCGATGATCCGGTTGGCGAGCGTCTCCCCGACGCCGGGGAGCCGCATGAGGTCGCTTCGCGCGGCGGTATTGGGATCGATCACGAAGCCCGCCGGCGGCGCGGCGTCGTCGAACGCCTCGCGGAGTTCGCGTTCCTCGTCGCGTTCGAGCCGGCGTTCCAGGGGCAGCTTGTCCCAATCGGTATGGGCCCAGATCCCCGTCGCCCGTTTCGCCGCCTGGAGTTGGAGGTCGGCGAGCCGCTCCCGGTAGTCGTCGCCCGACTCGCCCGCGAGTGTGCCGCGGCCCACTCCGTAGGCCCGTGCCAGGCCCCTCGAGACCAGATGCGCGGCGAGATCGCGTCCCTGCGAGTCGAAGACGAAGGCGTAGATCCGTTTGAAGCGACCGTCGCCGCGGCCATCCGCAAAACTCGTGTGGATGGTGAATGGTTCGGCGAGCAAGCGCCGCGTCTCGGCGGTGGCCTCGGCGGCGAGCCGCTTGGCGAAGTCGATCGACGCGGTCGCATCCGGCCGCACCTCGGCGATCCCGAAATACCGCCGCTGGCTGCGGAGCCGGCGGGCGTCGGTTTCGCCGCCGACATGGTGCTCCATGCAGTCCACGCCGTAGAGACGCACGGTGTGTTCCTCGCCCGCGGGAGTGCGGATCCGGAAGCTGTCGCCGTCGGCCCATTCGGCTGGCACGAACGTGCAGCCCTCGATCGCGACGAGCTCGTCGGCCCACGCCCGGTCGGCGAGCACCAACCACGAAAGCAGCATCAACAGGCCGGCCGTGATCCGCATCGGAAACACCTCGCTTCGATTCCGGCCGCCCATGATAGCCTCCGGTGCCTTGCTACACTCGACCGCATGGGTTGCATCTACGACTACGACGTGCTCGTGATCGGCGCCGGTCATGCCGGCGTCGAGGCGGCCTGCGCGGCGGCCCGGCTCGGGGCCCGCACGGCCCTGCTCACCGCCAACTGCGACACCGTCGGCCAGATGAGCTGTAACCCCGCCATCGGCGGCGTCGGGAAGGCGCAGCTCGTCCGCGAGGTCGATGCGCTCGGCGGCGTGATGGGCCGGGCGATCGACGCCACGGGCATCCAGTTTCGTGTGCTCAACCGCTCCAAGGGGCCGGCCATGCACGGGCCGCGTGCCCAGGCCGACAAAAAGCTCTATCAGATGGAGGCGAAGCGGATCGTCGAGGAGACGCCGAACCTCGACCTCCGGCAGGAGACGGTCGAGGACCTCGTCGTGGAGCCGCTCGGCGGCGATGGCGTGGCGGCGCCGGCGTGGCGGATCACGGGCGTGCGGGTGCGGGGCGATGCCGAATATCGGGCGGCGGCCGTCGTGCTCACGACGGGCACGTTTCTGCAGGCCGTGATGCACACGGGCGAGGCGCAGACCACCGGGGGGAGGGCAGGGGAGGGCACGACCTCGGGCATCTCCGCGGCGCTCGGCCGGCTCGGCCTCGTGATCGATCGCTTCAAGACGGGCACGCCCTGCCGGCTGTCGGCCACGGGCATCGACTTCGCGCGGCTCGAGGTGCAGGCGGGCGACGCCGAGCCGCAGCCATTTTCGTTTCTCACCGACACGATCGAGCAGGAGCAGATGGTCTGCTGGATCACGCGGACCTCTCCCGAGATCCACGACCTGATCCGGGCCAACCTGCACCGGGCCCCGATGTTCACCGGCCAGATCGAGTCGCGGGGGCCGCGCTACTGCCCGAGCATCGAAGA
>SXHR01000005.1:0-15425 GCA_005773625.1 Planctomycetaceae bacterium
GGCCACCGGCCGGAGGCATGCCGTTCCGCAGCGTTTTGACGAAGTCGGTGTCCCTGCGGGCCATCGACTCGTCGGCGGCGAGGCCCGCCAGCTGCGTGCGAAACAGTTCTTCCTGAAGGGCGGGGTCGTTGAACTCGTGTAGGCATTCGCCAGCTCGATGCCGGCCACATAGAGCTCGAACCGCTCGGCCACGTGCGGCTGCCCGGCCTTCCGCTTCGTCAGCGGGCAGACCGCCGCGGGATAGTCGATCAAGAAGACAGGGCCCGAGAGCTTCTTCTCGACCGTCGCCTCGAAGAGGTCGCTCTTCACGACGTCGGGGTGTCGATTGGCCGTCTCGATGCCGTGCTGTGCCGCGGCGGCGGCCACGCTGGCCGGGTCTTCCGGATTGCAGCCGGTCACCTCCCTGTGGACGCCGGTCGAAAAGCCCGCTCCGGACGCCCGGGCCGCTACTCGCGAGGCTCACGAGTCGCCCATCAGCCGGAAAACCGGTGCGGACGTGCCATTGACCGGGCTATCCTTATCACGGCGGCCGTGGCGATGAGGCACTACGTGGATGTCACCGACGCCGACTTCGAGCGTACCGCGGTCGCCGGCAGCAAGCAGGCGCACAAAACGGCGCAGCACGTTCCCGCGAGTCGGTGTTTCGACTCGCAGGCCGAACCGTCCGCGCATGAAAAAGCCCCGGCTGTGCGGGGTCTCGCAGCATCCTGCGATCCCCTGCACAACCGGGGCATGGAGGCGAGGGGAGTCGAACCCCTGTCCCGTGATGTTTCAGCACGAACGTCTACGTGTGTGTCCGGTCAACTTGAGTCTCGCCTGCGCGTCCCCGGCCGACAGGGTGCGTCACAGGCCAGCCCGGAACTTTTTTAGCCGCGACCGTACCAGGCGGTGAATCGCGGCGAGTCGGATTTGGCGACCGATTGGGAGGCCCTTCCGACTGGGGCCATCGCTCGGGGTTGCTTAGTTAAGCAGCCAGAGAAAACTGAGCTTCGGCAATTGAAGCTTGGTCGACTTTTAACGTGGCCAGCCGACCAACCACGACACGCAATCCGGACCTCTTGCCATCCGGTCGAAACCAGTACGCCCCCGTTTGGGTTTGTGCACACCCCGGACTCCCGACCGCCACGCGGCCGTCGGAATGTCCGAGGCGACTGCATTCTATCCCAGAAACCTCATGGCCTGTATCGGTCGTGCGGTCGAGTCGGCTTCATTTCCCGAAAAAAAACGCTTTTTCGAGGCGAAAGGACACTCCGACGGGTCAATACTGTAAGGGAGGCGAGCCGTTGGCGGGAGCCGAAGCCGCCCGGCACGCCAGTCTCCCATCCCCCCAAACGTTGACGCGTCTTCCATGCCACTCGTACTCTTCCTGCAGGCGAAGTTGGTCGATTTTTCGGCCGCCGTCCTCTCCTGCGTGGGCACTGCCATGTTCCGTTCGCCAAACGGTTTTGGTCGCACCGTGTCGTGCGTCGTGGTGTGCGCGGTCGTCACGGCCGCCGGTCCGCTCATGGCCGAGGAGTGGGCCAAGAAGATGTTCTCGGTGACGAGCCACAACTTCGGCACCGTCGCCAAGGGCTCGAAGACGGAATACCGGTTCGTGTTCCGCAACATGTACAAGGAAGATCTCCGCGTGGTCGGCGTGCGGACGAGTTGCGGCTGCACGTCGCCGGAGGTCACGAAGAAGGAACTCAAGACCCACGAGACGGCGGAGGTCGTCGCGAAGTTCAACACGCGGACCTTCCTCGGGCAGCACGGTGCGACGCTCACGGTGACGTTCGACAAGCCGTTTTACGCCGAGGTGCAGCTCCGGGTGGCGGGCAACATCCGCGGTGACGTCACGTTTGAACCGCCGTTCGTCGATCTCGGCAACGTCGATCTCGGGGCGGGGGCGGAGCGGTCGATCCGCGTCACCCGCGTGGGAAGTTCCCCGTGGGACATCACCGACGTGCGGAGCGCCAACCCCAACTTCGAGGTGAGCCTCTCGAAGCCGACCCGCACGCCGTCGCAGACGGCCTATGACCTGACGATGAGGCTCAAGGCCGACGCCCCTGCCGGGTACATGAAGGGCCAACTCATTCTCGTGACGAACGATCCGCGGGCGACGCAGATCCCCATGGACGTCGAGGGCCGCGTCGTCGCCGCGGTGACCGTCAGTCCGCAACTGCTCTCGCTCGGTGCGGTGAAGTGCGGCGGCACGGTGACGAAAAACGTCGTCGTCCGGGCGAATCGGGATTTCTGCATCACGGGCGTGGCCTGTGAAGACGGCTGCCTCACCTGCGAGCCGCGGACGACGCCCGCCAAGGTCCACATCCTGCCAGTGACGTTTCAGGCCGGGGACGTGGCAGGGCGGATGGAGCAGCAACTCAGGATCTCGACCGATCTCGGCGAGGGGGCCGTGCCGATGGTGACGGTGCAGGCCGAGGTCGAGCCGCTGGCGGCCGCGGCCGCACAGGCCGCGAGCCTGCCCCGCTGACGAGCAGTCGGCGGCCGCACGCTATCCGCGTGACCCCAGGGGCGCGTACTCGCGTGCCGGTGGGCCCGAATAGATCGAGAGCGGCCGGATGATGCGGTTGTCGGCGATCTGCTCGATGACGTGGGCGGTCCAGCCGCTCATGCGGGCGACGACGAAGATCGGCGTGAAGACCTTCACCGGCAGCCCGAGGGCGTGATAGACGCGGGCCGCCGGCCAGTCGAGATTGGGCTTGAGCGACTTCTTCTCGAGCATGATCCGCTCGACCCGCTCGGCGAGTTCCTCGATTTTCTCCCCAGCGGTGCCGCGAACCATCTCGCGGCACATGCCGCCGAGGAGTCTGGCCCGCACGTCGCCATCCTTGTAGACGCGATGGCCGAAGCCCATCACCACCCGCTTCGCGGCGAACTGTTCGTGGACCCAGGCGTCGGCCCGCTCGGCAGATCCGATCTCTCCCAGCACCTCGAGCACCTTCTCGTTGGCGCCGCCGTGGAGCGGTCCCTTGAGGGCGCCGATCGCCGCCGTGACGCGGGAGTGCCTGTCCGAGCCGGTGGCTGCGACCGTGCGGGCGGCGCACGGGGAGGCGTTGACCTCGTGCTCGGCATACAGCACGAGCGTGGTGCCGAAGAGTGCCACATGCTCGGGGGGCGCCATCCGGCCCGTCAGTCGCTCGAGCAGGCCGCTGGCGATCGAGCCCGAAGGCCATGGCTGCGGGGTGCGGCCGCTCGTGAGGTCGATCCAGGCGGCGAGAAGGGCGGGTGTCTGGCCGAGAAGGCGCTCCGCCTGCGCGAGGAGCGCGGCCCGGGGGCCGGGCGTGTCGTCCTGCTCGAGGAGGCCGAGCATGCTGATGCCGGTCCGCAGCGCGTCCATCACCGAGGCCTGCGGGCTCGTCGCCGCGAGCCGGGCGAGGGCGTCGATCACGGCGGGATCGAGCGCCCGCGCGGCCCCGGAAATGCGTTCGCAGAATGCCTCCCGTTGAGCCCCGGTCGGCAGATCGCCATGCAGAAGGAGGTAGGCTACCTCCTCGAAGTCTCCCACGGACGCCAGCGGATCGATGTCGTAGCCGCGGTAGCGGAGCGTGCCGTCGAGCGAGCAGATGCTCGTCTGGCCGGCGATCACGCCCGCAAGTCCCTTGGCGAATTCAGCTGCGGGCCGGGTGAGCGGGGCCGTCATGAGGTGGGTTCCTGAGGAGACGCGGGGCGTGCGAAGCGGTGCCGTTCGGGATGCGCGGGATCGTAGTCGAGGAGCGCGTAGAGCTCCTCCCGCGTCTGCATCAGGTCGAGGAGGCTTTCCTGGGATCCTTCCGCGATGATCATCGCCAGGCCCGCTTCCATGGCCTTCATCGCCAGCCGCATCAACGTCACCGGATAGAGCACGGCCGCGAATCCGAGGTCCGCGAGGTCCGGAATCGAGATCAGCGGGCTCGTGCCGAACTCCGTCATGTTGGCGAGCAGGGGCACGGAGCCGGCGAAGAGGGTGCCGACACGGGCGAATTCGTCCCGCGATGCGAGGGCCTCCGGGAACAGCCAGTCGGCGCCGGCATCGCGGTAGGCGTGCAGGCGGGAGACGCAGTCGTCGAACCCATGCACGCTCCGCGAGTCGCAGCGACCGATGATCACGGTGTCAGGATCACGCCGCGCGGCGACGGCGGCGGCAAGCTTCGCGCACATCTCGGCTGGTTCGATCACCTGCTTGCCGGCGAGATGGCCGCACCGCTTGTCGGCGCCGCGCTGGTCCTCGAGCTGGATCGCGGCGGCGCCGGCCTCCTCGAGCAGTCGCACGGTGGTCGCCACCTCGTCCGGTCCACCGAAACCGGTGTCGGCGTCCACGACGACGGGGACGGTGACGGCCCGGGCCAGAATGCGCGTCTGTTCGACGAGTTGGTCTCGCGTGAACAGGCCGATGTCGGGCACCCCGAGCGTGCCGGCGGAGAAGGCCGCGCCGGAAAGGTAGATCGCGTCGAAGCCGGCCGACTCGACGAGTTTCGCGGCGAGCGCGAAGGGCGCCCCGACGATGCCGAGGGTCTCGGTCTCGATGCCGCGCCTGAGGGCGGCGCCGGTGGCCGCCGTCGCCGCCCCATCGGGTGCGGGGCGGAACTCGACGGGGGAATGGGCGGTCATCGGTATTCTGTATCCTGCGGTCGGCGTGAGGGAGGCCGCCGAGCGGCCGGAGAATCGTCGAGGTTATAGATGCGGGCCTGGCGCGGCGAAAGTGACGGCGATCGGACGGCGGCCCGCCTCGGTGGCGTCGTCGAGTGGCTGCTGATTCTAGTCGTGTTCGCGGCGGGCGGAGCCTGGCCAACGCCCGATGTCAACGAGACCGTCTATCTGACGAAGGCCCGTCACGCGGCCGATCCAGCCTGGGCCCGGGGCGACTTCTTCCTGGAGACCCCCGAGGCCCACGGCGTCTTCTATCTTTTCATGGGGCCGCTCGCTGCTGCCATGCCGCTGGAACAGGCGGCGTGGATCGGAAGGGTGGTCGGCTGGGCCGCTTTGGCCTGTGGCTTTCGTTGGGCGGTCGTCCCGCTGCTCTGCTCGGGCTGGTCCCGCGTGGTGGCAGCGGCGGTGTTCGCGGTGGCGCTGCGCAACACGACCGCGGCAGGCGAGTGGGTGATCGGTGGCTGTGAGGCGAAGGTTTATGCATGGGCCTTCGTGTTCGGGGGGCTCGGCGGGATTGTCCGCGGCCGGTTCGCGTGGGCCGTCTGTTTCTGCGGCGCGGCCACGGCGCTGCATCCGATCGTCGGCGGCTGGGCCCTCGTGGCCACCGTCGCGACATGGCTGGCGATGGGGCGGCCGGCCGCCCCTGAGGGCCGCCACCGCGCCACGATCCTGGTCGGCCTGGGGCTCCTGCTGGCAGGGGCGGGGGTCGTGCCCGCGGTCGGGCTGACGGCCGGTGTCGGGGCCGGGATGCAGGCGGCGGCGAACCGGATCTACGTGGTCGAGCGGCTCCCGCATCACCTGCTGCCGCGGGCATTCGCCGACGGCATGCTCGCGAGGCACGTGCTGGCAATCGCCGCGTGGTGGCTGCTGCAAAGGCTCGTGCCGGCGTCGGCCGCGCGGGGCCGTCTGGCCGCGTTCACCCTCTCCGCGATCGGTCTTTCGCTCACCGGCTGCCTGATCGCCGCCGCCGAGCCGTGGACGCCGGTCCCGGTGTACGGGCTCTTGCGGTACTACTGGTTTCGTCTCGGCGACGTGACGGTGCCCTTTGCCCTGGCGACGGCCGTCGCGGGGCTGCTCGACGACGGGGCCCTGTGCGGCCGCGTGGTCGGCCTGCGGCCCGCCGTCGTCCGCGGACTCACCGTGGCGCTTTTGCTCGCCGATCTCGCCGTGCAGAGCCACCACTGGCCGCTGCCGGGCCGCACCTCGCCCGCGCCGCGCGGCGACTCGAAGGTCGCCGCCGCCGCCTGGGCCGACATCTGCGACTGGACCCGCGACCACACGCCCGTCGACGCCTGTTTTCTCACACCGCGGAACGCCGCAAGCTTCACGTGGCGGACCGGTCGTCGCGAGGTGGTGTCGTGGAAGAACAGCCCTCAGGACGCCGCCTCGCTCATCGAGTGGCGGCGGCGGATCGTCGACTGTTTTTCACGCGACGGCGGCCTCGTCGAATTGGAGCGGTCGACGGCGTCGCTCGGTGCGGAGCGACTGCGGGCGGTTGCCGTGCGGTATGGGGCGGACCATGTGATCCTGCCGCTCGATCCGCCGCTCGTCGAGGCGATCCCGGGCGAACGGCTGCACTCCAACGGCGTCTACGCCGTCTACCGGCTCCCGCCGCCGTAGCGGCGCGAAGCGAGAAAAGCGTTGCGGACGGGCAGGTTCAGAGGGGCACGTCGAGCTTCTCGGCCTGCAGGCGGATCACGTGCTCGAAGGCGGGGAAGGGATATTTCTTGCCGCGATTGACCGCCCAGAGATAGGTCGAGTCGACGAGCTTTTCCGGGAGCCGGCCCTCGCGGACGCGGGCCGTGACGGTCTCGATGAACTTCACGTCCCGCGGGGCCCGGACCTTCAGGCCCGACTTCAGCCGGTCAGCCAGGCCCGCCACGCCGCCGGGCACGGTCTCGGGGGCTTCGGCCCGCACGACGTGGGGCGGCGTGAGCATCATGAGTGCCGCAAGAACGAACGCGTGGCGACGCATGGCCGGACTCCTCGGGGGGGCAGGGAGGGTCGCAGGGGGACCGCGGCCGGTCAATGCCGGCCCGAGCGTGAGGTCGTCTGAATCACAGGAACCGGGCGAGGGCGTACGACTTCTTGCCGGAACGGAGCACGAGGGTTGCGGCACCGGCAAGATCGCCGGGCGTGAGCCGGTGGGCCACGTCGGCGATCCGGCGGTTGTTGACGTACGCTCCTCCCTGCTCGATCGTCCGTCGTGCAGCCCCCATGCTCGCCGCGAGACCGGTGGCCCGGAGCGCCTCCATCAGCGGCAGGCCGTCACCATCGAGCGCCGTCCGCGGGAACTCGTGGCTCGGCACATCGGCGAAGATCTCGCCGAGCGACTGGTCGTCGAGGCTCGCGATCTCCGCGCCGAAGAAAATCTCCGTCGCCTGCCGGGCGGAGGCCAGGCCCGCGTCACCGTGCACGAGCCGCGTGAGCTCCTCGGCAAGCCGCTTCTGCGTGTCGCGGGCGCCGGGATTCGCCGCACGCTTCACGTCGAAGGCCGCAGCCTCCTCCACCGTCAGATCGGTCAGTCGGAGCAGGCAGCGACCGGCATCGTCGTCGTCGAGATTGATCCAATACTGGTAGAAGCGATACGGGCTCGTCCTCTGCGGATCGAGCCAGATGGCGCCCGAGGCCGTCTTGCCCATCTTGGTGCCGTCGGCCTTCGTGAGCAGCGGGCAGGTGATGCCGTGCAGGTCGCGGGACCGCAGCCGGCGGCCGAGTTCGATGCCGGCCGTGATGTTGCCCCACTGGTCGCTGCCGCCGATTTGCACGCGGCAGTCGAGCACGTCGCCGAGATGCACGAAGTCCCACGATTGAAGGAGCATGTAACTGAACTCGGTGTAGGAGAGGCCGCCGTCGCGGTCGAGCCGGCTCTTCACGGAGTCTTTGGCGAGCATCTGGGAGAGCGGCACGTGCTTGCCAACGTCGCGGAGAAACTCGAGGTAACCCACGCCCCGCATCCAGTCGGCGTTGTTGACGACGTGCACCCGTTCGCCGGCCGCGGCGAGCACCGCACGAATCTGCCGTTCGACGCCCGCGATGTTGGCGGCGAGTTCCTCGGGCGAGAGCAGGTTACGCTCCTCGCTGCGGCCACTCGGATCACCGATCATGCCCGTCGCGCCGCCGATGAGGGCGACCGGCTCGTGTCCGGCGCGGGCCACGCGGCGGAGCAGCACGAGGGCCACGAGATGGCCCACGTGGAGGCTGTCGGCCGTGGGGTCGAAGCCGGCGTAGACGCGGCGGCCGGGCGTGGCGAGCCAGTCGCGAAGGGCTGTGGCGTCGGTGGACTGGTGAACGAGGCCCCGGGCCTCGAAATCCGTGAGCAGATCGTGGGGCATGTCGCTACCGCCAGAGGTCGCCGTCGGCAAATGGATGGGCGGGGCCGCCGAGTTTTGGTGGCGGCAACGCCTTGAGAGCCTGCTCGGCGAGTTTGAGGTCTTCCCGGCAGGTGATCTTGAGGTTGATGGGCGAGCCCTGAACGACGGTCACGGGGTGACCGATCCTTTCGACGATGCTGGCCTCGTCGGTGGCCTGACCCTCGCGATGGGCGGCCATGGCGCGGGCGAGCAACTCACGGGTGAAGACCTGCGGGGTCTGTGCCTCCCAGAGGCCGCTGCGATCCACCGTCTCGGTGATCGTGTGGTCGGCGGCCACGCGCTTGAGCGTGCCCACCACCGGGATCGCCAGGATGGCGGCGCCGGAGCGTACGCCGGCCGCAAAGACCCTGTCGATCCAGGCGGTCGCAAGGCAGGGACGGGCGGCATCGTGAATCGCCACCATGTCGATGTCGTCGTTGAGTTTCTCGAGGCCCTTGCGGACGGAATCGGCCCGCTCCGCGCCCCCCTCGGCCAGCGTGATGCCCATGAAGGCGAGATTGGCGCCGAACTTCTCGACGAACGACTGTCGATCCTCGGGCGAGACCACCACCACGACCTGCTTCACGTCGTCGCGGTCGATGAACTTCTCTGCCGAATGCAGCCAGACCGGCCGGCCCGCCAGCGGCGCGAACGGTTTTTTATAGTTGGCATCCTGGAAGCGGCTGCTCTGCCCGGCGGCCGCCAGGATCACTCCGAAGCGGGGCATGGCATCGTCGCCTCGGCGATGGCCCGATCCATCAGCATCCGCACCGCGGCCTTGATGACCGGCTTGTCCCGGATCCAGGCGGCAAAATCCTCGCCGTGGGCCGCGTAAGCGTCGTGCAGCCAGCGGGGCGCATCCGTCGTCAGCCAGCGGCGAAACACCAGCCACTGCGGATTGTTCTCGCCGTACACTTCTCGGGCGACCCAGCACATGCCCTGGCCGAAGCCGCCGCCACCGCCGGCACCAAAACCCTGGCCGAAGCCGCCGCCACCGCCGGCGCCGCCACCCTGGCCCGCCGCCTGAACACCCCCTGCGCCGCCACCCTGGCCCGCGGCCTGGCCACCACCCTGACCGGGCGCCTGGCCCGTACCGCCGGCACCCGACCCCACCCCGACTCCGCCGCCCGCAAAGTTGAACTGCGTAACCTGGCCGACGCCCGAGAACAGCGGCACGGTGGTCACTCGGACATACCGCCGATCGGCCGAGACAACGGCCCGCGCAAACAGGTTCGTGCCTTCGGGCAGCGTCGTGATCACGGGCTGATAGCCCACGGCACCGCGGCCGAAGAAGGGAAGCCCGGGAATCCCCGGAATGCCGGTTCCGCCTCGGCTCTGCGACATCGACTGAGCAGCCAGGGGGTCGGCGATGGCGGCGAGTTGCTGGGCCAGGACCGCCTTGCCGAGCGTCTGCTGGGCGGCCACGTCCTGCGCGATCTGTGCGTCGAGGAGCGGCTCCGTGCGGCGCCCGTCGGGCAGCTTCACCGACAGGAGCTGGTCGTCTGCTCCGATGCGAATCTGCCGCCGCAGCGTCTGCTCCCGCGCGGTGCCTCGGTGGATCGTCATTTCAGCGGTGACGGTATCTGCCGCGACCTTACCCCAGACCCTGCGAACGAGGATCCGGTAATCTCCCGGAAAGGCCTCCGTGGCCACGTATCGCTCGCGGTGCGTCGTGTTGTCGGCGTCCGAGGCCGCATCCAGATCGCCGAGCAGCGTGCCCCCCGAGGTCGACCGCGGTGTGGCGAGTGAGCAGACGGTTCCCGGCGGTTCTTCCACGATCACGTCGATGTCGGCATCCCCCGTCCAGGAGAGGTCGATGACGACATCGCGCACGAGCGCGGCGTCGATCGTGGAGCGGAAAGCCGCGGCATCGGCGGCCTGGCCTTTCCTCTCCAGCGAATCGATCGTCGCCCTGGCAAGCCGGGCCGCCCGCGTGACCAGTTCCTGCTGGCTGGCGGGCCATTCGTGGGCGAGCACGCCCGGGCAGGCCCACTGCAGCGTCGCCGCGTCATCGGTTCGGGCGGCGACTGCCATCGCGAGCGCGAAGGCCTCGCGACTGGCCGGATCGATCCTGGTCACCTGGCGGCAGACACGGATCGCCTGTTTGTCGGAACCGAATCGGGCGAGATAGTTGGCGAGTTGCAGCAACTCGACCGGACCCGCAGCGAAGTCGGCTGCCGAGAGCAGCGCCCGCTCCACCTCTTGCCGGGGTTGGCCGGCGGCCTCCATCGCGACGGCCAGCGACTCGTACATCCAGGATTCACCATGTCCGCAGGCGATCGCCGCCGAGATGAGTTCTGCCGCCTTGACGAACCGGCCCTCGCGGCCGAGTTCCGCGGCCGACACCCGGAGGCGTGCCAGTCGCATCGCGGCGTCCCGCGCATCGCCGGGAGCAGCCGGCTTTTTTCCGGCGGGATCGTCCGCCGAAAGGTAATCGTCGAGCGCCGCGCGGAGGTCTTCGGCCTCGAGGACGGAAGCGGGGAGCCCGACCCGCTCCATGGCCGTCGAGTTGGCGGTTGGTTGCTCGGCGCCGGAAGTGGCGGCCGTTGGCACGACCGCGCCGGTGCCGTCGCCGGAGGCAATGCGTGACTTCGCGCCCGAGACCTGAAACGGTCCGCCCGGTGTGATCCGTCGTGTGTCGATGACGCGGTCCATCAGGAGCCGCAGCACGCCCTTCACGGCAGGCTTGTCGTGGATCCAGTCCGCGAACGACTCGCCGTGTGTGGCATAGAGATCGTGCAGCCATGACGGCGCCCGCGTCGTGATCCATTCGCGAAAGGCGAGCCAACGGGGGTCGTGCACGCCGTAGACCTCCCGGGCGACCCAGCAGAAGGCCCCGCCTCCCATGCCGCCGCCGCCGCCGCCCATCGCCCCGGGCCCCATCATGTTCTGGCCGCTGTTGACGCTGTTTTGTCCGCCGAGGCCGCCGCCGGTCTGAAAGGGATTCAGGCCCGAGCCCGGGTCCACGGGCAGCACGAGGTCGGCGACGGGATAGACCTTGACCACCAGGTTTTCCTGGGCCTTTTCGATGGTGGTGATCAGAAGGACCTCGTTCTTGATGAGATACGTGAGGTCGTTGCTCCCCAGCATCAGCCGCAGGGCCGACCGCAGCGAGATGCCCGACAGGTTCTGGGTGATCGGCATGTCGAGATCGATGCCGGCGTCTTCCAAGGCCTTGATGTCGAGTTGCACCGGGATGTCGCTCGAGTCGCGGATCTGGGCGATGACATCCCGCAACGGCGCCTCATTGAACTCGAACTGCGAGACCGGTTCGTCGAGGGCCGCGTAGATCTTCTGTTCCTGGCTGCCGGGATTCGCCAGATCGACAGACTTGTATTTTTCGCGGAGCCGGGTGATCTCCTTCCAATGCTGGGCGCTCGGGTAGAGGATCGGCGGCTCGTCCGAGAACGGGATCGCCGCCACGTCCGACAGGTGCAGCACGTCCATGAAGCCCCGTTGCTGGTCGCGTTTGACACGGGTGTTCTCGGCGTCGTAGTCGAGCATGCGGGCGACGAGCGGGGCCGTCATGCCGACGACCCTCGCCGTCATCGGGACAGGATGGTTCGCGTACAGCGGCGGAGCCTCCTCGGCGATCGCCTCCGCGACGTCCCGCTCCGCCTGGACGAACGCCGCCGTGGGCCGCTGGTAGCCCACGCGGATTCCCTCTTCGACGAGGGCGTTGTAACGCTCCGTGAGTTGCTTGATCTTCTCCTCCCGCCGCTGGAGTTCGCCGTTGAGCCGCTGCCGCTCACGGCCGATGGCCGCGCGTCGCTCCGCGGCCAGGTCGCGTTCCAGTTTTTCGCGTGAGCGCACGATCGACTCGCGGATCCGCATCTCGACCTGTGCGAGCAGCCGCTCACGGGTGCCGGGGTCGAGATCGTCGTCCTTGCGGATCACATCCTGCAGTTGTTTGAGCTCGTCGCGGGCGAGATCGGGATCGGTGGCGAGCAGGTTGCGGGATTCGCGGAGTCTCACCGCCGTATCCTGCTCGAGGCTTTGGGCCCGCACGCGACGCATCTGGTCGAGCTCGCCGAGTTCGGATTCGTCCTGGGCGCCGAGGCCCGGCCGTTCCATCCCGTCGTTCACGGGACTCGGCGGCGGCAGCACGTCGGCGTCGCCCGCCGCTCGGCGCTGGGCCACCTCGCGAACCAGCGATGCGTCGGTATTGTCGGGATCCCTGCGGAGGGAGGCGTCGGCGAGCCGCACCGCCGAGGCGTGCGCGCCCGATGCTTCCGCCTGACGGGAGAGCGCCGCGAGCGTGGCGGCCTCACCACGGATCACGTTTCGGGCGAGTTCGACCCCTTCCCGCCCGAGCAGCGGCAGGAAGATGCCGTCGCTGTCGCGGGCGTTGCGGGCCAGTTCGGCGAGGTAGGCGTTCTCGGCCCGCGGCGCTGCGGCCGGGATCTCGAGCGTCTGGGCCGGTTCCCCGTTGAGCGAGACCTCGAGGCGGCCGCCCTCGAGAGTTCCCTCGATCAGCACCACCGAATCGCGGTCGGACCGCAAGGGGGGCAGGCGACCCGGAAGCAGGCGAAGGCCGGCGTCGGGGGCATTGCTCGCGATCGACACGTCGGCGGGCCAGGCGATCGGCTGCACGGCGAGTCGGCCGATGTTTGTTCCGGCCGCCCTGGGATCGGCGCCGTCTTCCGGGACGGCCAGCATGCCTCCGGTGGCGCTGGCGAGCGCCGCGAGGCAGGGCCAGTTGATGGTCGGGCCCACGCCGAGGCTGGAGACTGCGATCCGCTCGGAACGCAGCAGGTCGATCACCCGCGAAAAATCATCGGCATCGACCCCGCTGAGCGCCGGTCCGTCGCCGATGTAGACGATCGCCCGAGGTCCCCCGACCGCGGCGAGTTGGGCCGCGGCTTTCTCAAGAGCGGAAATCAGGTCGGTCGAGCCGAGCGGCGTGCGGCCGTCCAGGGCGAGCCGGGCATTGCGAAGTTCATCGCTCTTGCCCGCGTGGAAGCCATCGACCAACGGCTCGCAGGAGACATCGACGGCCGCCGCGGCGAACTGGTCATCGGGCCGCGACTGTTCGAGCAGTCCGCTGAGCGACTCGAGGGACCGCTGCCGGTATTCGCCCGTCTGGCTCGCCGAGGTGTCGATGAGCACCACCACATGGGCCGGGCCGGCGGTCGGGCCGCCGTCGGCTGCGCGGAGTCCTACGGCAGTCACGGCTGGCTGGCCATCGGCGGCGACGCTGGTTTCGACGAAGGTCACTGTCGGGGCCGATTCGGCCCCGAGAACCGGCTCGAAACGTCCTGCGAGCACGAGTGCGATCGCGGCCGTGAAATAGCTCAACCGGGGGCGGTACATGAAAAACGCTCCGAGTCCTGAAGGTGGTCGGTGCCGGGAGGGGACCACTGAAGAGCATATTTGTCCGGCAGCAACCCGCCAACGTCGTTCTGAGCGGTCACGGCGGCGTTTTGCCGGTTTTTTTCCGCCGCCGGTCGCCTTCGAGGCCGGGGATTCGGCTTGGAGCATCCCGGCCGAGTTCGGATAATCGCGACCGCCGCCCGGGTTGTCGGGGGCGGCGACTCGCGTCCAGTGGTCCCGGGAAACACCCGCATCATGAACCTCCGTCGAACGCCCGCCAGCTGGATGGTGCCGTTTTTTTCAGCGATTTTCTGCGGTGTGGCGGTCACGGCCTCCGTGAGCGGCCAGGCCGTGACCAAACTCGAGGCGGGGCCCGCCGAACGGGCTTTCACGCCCGAAGAGCGGACCAACATCGGGGTCTACGAGTCGGTCAACCGGGGCGTGGTGAACATCAACACCAAGGCCACCGTCGCGACCGGACTGTTTCTCCTGGAGGTGCCCTCCGAGGGGGCCGGATCGGGCATCGTGCTCGATCGGCAGGGGCACGTGCTGACCAACTTTCACGTCGTGGAAGGGGCGAAGGAGATCCAGGCGATGCTGTACGACGGATCGTCTCACGTCGCCCGCATCGTCGGCATTGACCCGGCGACCGACGTCGCCGTGATCAAGGTCGAAGCCCCGGAGGAGATCCTGCATCCCGTGGCTTTTGGCACATCGAACGACCTGCGGGTGGGCCAGCGGGTGTTTGCCATCGGCAACCCCTTCGGTCTCGAGCGGACCCTCACCACGGGCATCATTTCGAGCCTCAATCGCTCGCTGCCGACGAAGACGGGCCGGACGATCAAATCGATCATTCAGACGGATGCCGCCATCAATCCGGGCAACTCCGGGGGGCCGCTCGTGGACTCGGGCAGCCGACTGATCGGGATGACCACGGCCATCGCCAGCCGCACCGGCCAGAGCGCGGGGGTGGGGTTTGCGATCCCGGTGGGCACGTTGACGCGGATCGTGCCCCAGTTGATCAAGCAGGGGAAAGTGGTGCGGCCCGACGCCGGAATCGCCCGGGTCTATCAGTCGGATGCCGGGCTGGTGGTGGCCGAACTCAGTCCGGAGGGGCCTGCCGAACGGGCAGGGCTCCGCGGATTCAAGGTCATCCGCGAACGGCGGCGACAAGGCCCCTTCACGGTCGAGACCTCGCGGGTCGATCGGTCCGGCGCGGATCTGATCGTCGCCGTGGCTGGGCAAGCCGTGCGGACTGCGGACGATTTTCTATCGGCCGTGGAGTCGCGAAATCCCGGCGATCAGGTCCTGATCACGGTTCGACGGGAGGGTCACAACCTCGACGTGCCCGTCGTTTTGGATGCAGAAAAGTAGGGGATTCCAGCGTCTCCCGCGGTGGCTGGCAACAACTTGCAGGCCGGCCGCATCTGCATTGGCCCCGAGCGGCTGGCCGGTCGATAAAGGTCGGCCAGGAATTTTTTCGGCCGGCATTTCAGCCTGTTGACCGCGAGTCGAAGGCTGCTATGCTTGGGGGCTCGCCGCGAGAAATCGCAAGGTTGATCGTGGCGAACTGATCTTTGACAATTCGGCAGTCGATCTTTTTTGGTTTCGGCCGGCACGCGATCGTGTACCGGCAAGTGACCGAGCGTCAGGCAACTGGCATTCGGTCGCGAACCATTTTTTCAACAGTTAGATCGAATCTCTTCGAGATTCAGGCAAATCAACGTCGCGCCCGCTTCGGCGGGTGCGGCATGACGAACCAAAAATTGAAGGGTTTGATTCTGGCTCAGAGTGAACGTTGGCGGCGTGGATTAGGCATGCAAGTCGAGCGAGAACCGTAGCAATACGGGGACAGCGGCGAAAGGGACAGTAATGTGTAGGTACCTACCCCGAGGTCTGGGATAGCTGCGGGAAACTGCAGGTAATACCGGATAATGTCTTCGGACCAAAGGTGTGATTCCACCTTGGGAGGGGCCTGCATCCTATTAGCTTGTTGGCGGGGTAACGGCCCACCAAGGCAACGATGGGTAGCGGGTGTGAGAGCACGACCCGCGTCATTGGGACTGAGATACTGCCCAGACACCTACGGGTGGCTGCAGTCGAGGATCTTCGGCAATGGGCGAAAGCCTGACC
>SXHR01000079.1:0-10558 GCA_005773625.1 Planctomycetaceae bacterium
AGCGCAGCCAGCATCGAGCGAACGGAGCCCGGGAGGGGCGGAGTGAGCGTCCGGCGACGGGGCATGGGCAGCCCCGACCTCACCAGACGCCCTCTCTAAGCGTCCCTCTCCAGACGTCGCGAGCACCTCCGACCATCCCCACATCGAACAGGATTGTCAGAGATGACTTTGGCGACGGACAGTCAGCGGTCGAGCGGCCGTCACCCGCAGGTGCGGCGGGCGCGTTGACCACCGGGTGCCGCGGGCAACGCGGCCATCCAGTTCGCGCCGTAGGCCGCGAAAGCAGAATGAGCGGCGGTCAATGCCCCCGCATCCCGCGATCCGGATGCCGTCATCCGCCCACCCGCCGTGGACGAGAACGCGAACCGCACCGAATAGACGCCGGTCGAGCCGTTCCGTCCCCAGCCCAGTCGGCTCGGCGAATAGCTGGTGTTCCGGTAGCCGGAAATCCCGACGTAGAACGTTCCGGCCGCCGCGGCCCGATAGGAGAGGTAGCTGTCGAGCGAACCGCCGGAGTCGTCGTTGCGGGCGATTTGCCTGCCGGAACCGTCGAACAGGCGCACGTAGCTGTCGAGCGTCGAACCGCCGGCGAGCGACTGGGCGTCGATGTCGATTACGAACGACTGGCCGGCCGAGAGCCGCACGCGATACATGTCCACGTCACGGGCCCCGGCGGTTCCGTCGCCGATCCGCCCGGAGAGCCGGAGTTCACCGGACGTCACCGACACCACCGCGGCCGACGACATCGTGTCGCCGGCATCGACGAGCGCGGGGGCGCGAGTCACCCACTCATCCGCCGCGGAGGCCGCGAGGGCCACGCCACCGTCAACCGACGTGATGCCGCTGCCCGCCGCGCTGACGGTGAGGACGTAGGTCCCCTCCGTGGTGGTCGCGTTGGTCAGGCCGTCGATCGTCCAGCGAACGTTGTCGGTCGTGGAGAGCGTGACCCCGCCGAGCGACACAGCCGCGCCGTCGCGGGTCAGCGAGAGGTCGGCGACATCGAATCCCGACACCGCCGCGCTGAACTGCACGACGACGCCTGAAACAGCGGTCGTCCTCGGATCGGGGGAGACATCGATCACGTCGGCCGTCGGGGCGGGAGCCGGCGGAGGAGCCGGGGGCTCCGGCGGCGCCGGCGGGGCGATCGCGGTGATCGCATTCAGGGCGGCCCGGGCGTTGATCAGTCCGCCGGTGGCAACCTTTCCCGCGAGATTCGACACGGGCACCGCCGTGGAGAGGACCGCCGAGCGGATCTCCGCCGACGTCGCCTGCGGATTCGCGGCCGCAAGCAGCGCCACGAGGCCCGCCACATGGGGCGTGGCCATCGAGGTGCCACTGTAGGTCGAGTAGGTGTTGTTGGGCGTCGTGGAGAGGATGCCCGCGCCCGGCGCCGCGACATCGACCGTCGTCGCGCCGTAGTTTGAGAACGACGCCAACCGGTTCGACGAGTCGGTCGCGGCCACCGAGATGCTCGCATATCCGGACGGATAAGACGCCGTGGCGTCGTTGTTGGTCGCCTCGTTGCCCGCCGCGGCGACGCACAGGATGCCGACTCCCTCGCCCGCCGCGATCGCATCGCGGAGCGCCGCCGAGGGCCCGCCGCCACCCCAACTGTTGTTGGTCGCGACGACGTTGATGCCGAAATCACGCCGCATCCGCGTGGCGTAGTTGATGGCGGCGATGGCGGCGCTCGTCGAGCCGCTGCCGTCGGCCCCGAGGAACTTGAGCCCCATCATCGAGACCTGCCAGTTCACGCCCGCCACACCGATGCCGTTGTTGCCCACGGCGCCGATCGTGCCGGCGACGTGCGTGCCATGCCCCTGGTCGTCGAAGGGATCGGCGTCGTTGTTGGCGAAATCCCAGCCGTAGACGTCGTCGGCGAAGCCGTTGCCGTCGTTGTCGATGCCGTCGCCGGCCACCTCGCCGGGGTTGCGCCACATGTTGGCCGCGAGATCGGAGTGCCGGTAGTCGATGCCGGTGTCGATGACCGCGACCACGACGGAGCGGGATCCCGTGGAGACATCCCATGCCTCCGGCGCATCGATGTCGGCGTCGGCCACGCCACCGGTCTGCGACGTGTTGTTCATTCCCCAGAGCTGCCGCAACGACGGATCGTTGGGCGTGGCCGAGGTCGTGATCACCGCGTCGGGCTCGACATACCGCACGCCGGCGGTCGAGGTCGCCCAGTTACCCACCTCGGCGGCCGACACCCCGGGAGCGGTCACCGAGAAGAATCCCTGTCCGAGCGGAGCCGCCGTCCAGCCGGCCCGCACCGCGACGGCGGGCGTGTCGGCTCTCACGATCCACGCATCGGCGCGGGTTGTAACGGGGGCGCCGTTCCAGACGAGTTGGCGGACGGCCGACCCGAGATCGGCGGCCAACATGGCCCTCTGTTCGAGCCTTTCGGCAAGCAGCGATGCCCGAGCGGAACGACTGGAGCACGAGTGGCGGGCGCGACGCTTCATGGCGGAATTCCTCCGTTGTGAACCGATGTTGCAGGGCACCGAGTGCCCCTCGCCTTGCCACCCAGAAGGACTATCGACGATTGCGTCGGTTCTGTCCAGCCCAGGGGCGACCGTACCGCCTGGAGTGGCGGCCCGGCCCGGCCCGGGATCCCGCCGCGGGTTATTCGTCGTCGGGGTCGGGCAACCGGGCCAGCACGCGGAGCGGACCGCCGCTGCCGCCGGCAATCTTCATGGGGAGGGCGGCCACGAACGCCCCCTGCTCCGGCAGCCGTTCGAGGCCGTCGAGATTCTCGAAGATCGGCACGTCGCCCGAGCAGAGGGCGACGTGCGAACCGAACAGGCTCGACGGGCCGTGGTCGATGCTGGCCGTGTCGATGCCCACCGCCCGCACCCGGCGATGCTCCACGAGCCACTTCGCGGCGTCGGCCGCAAGCCCGGGAAACCTCAGCAGCGGCACCGCCTCCGGGCCGAGCACGTCGGTGCCGAGATAGGCTTTGCGGTCGCCCCACCGCGGCGACCAGCCCGTCCGCAGGAGCACGATCACATCGACGAGCTGCCGGCCGTGTTTCCGCTCCCACGCCACGAGGTCGTCAGCCGTCACCTCGTAGACCGGATCGGCCGCGCACTGCCGCGTGACGTCGATCACCGCCGCCTCGCCCACCAGCCGCCACGGCTCGATCTGGTCGGCGGTGTGACGCCCCTCGGCGAAGTGACGCGGTGCGTCGAGATGGGTTCCGCCGTGCTCGGCGGTCGCAAACCGGTTCGCGGCGTAGTAGTAGCCCTTCGGTGTCGGCCCGTTCTTGCCCGCCTCGAAGAGAAAGCCCTTCTCGGTGGGCCAGTAGATCGTCGCGGCGTCGAATGAATGCGTGAGGTCGAGCCAGGTGCCCACCGCAAACCGCTG
Organism: Planctomycetaceae bacterium; assembly: GCA_005773625.1. Lineage (GTDB taxonomy): Bacteria > Planctomycetota > Planctomycetia > Pirellulales > UBA1268 > QWPN01. The sequence goes on from SXHR01000079.1 coordinate 3,367, forward strand.
GGCCTCCGACGACGCGACCGTCGCCACGGCCGCCGCCGGTTGCCCGCGAACGGTCGTGCCCGACGCGGCCAGCGCCAGGCCGGACAGCACAACGGCGATCACCACCCGGCCCGACGGCATCAGCCGGCGCCCCCGTCGCTGTCGGCCCCTTCGTCGGCCCCGTCGTCGGCCGGCCCCGCGGGACGGCTCGCCGCCGCCGGGCCACCGGCCCCGGCGTCTGCTCCGTTCTTGCCCTTGTCCTGCACGCGCACGAGCAGCATCTGCTCCACCTTGCCTCCGTCGCGATGCACGAGGATCGTGGACTGCTGCTGCGTGAGGTTGGAGAGCCCCGCCTCGTAAACCGGCGTCTTCTTGTCGGCGATCGTCCAGGCGGCCCGCTGCGACTTTTTCTCCACCTTGCCCGTGATGTTCTGGGTCGAGTCGGAAACGGCGTCGTAGTAGGTGCCCCGCAGCAGACCGGCCTTGTCGATGGCCAGGCTCATGAAGGTGCTCGGATTCGTCTCCTCGGAGCGTGCGAGCGCGAACACCCCGAGCGAACGCCACTGGTCGTCGGCGGCGACCTTGACGTCGGCCCCGCCCTGGGCCGCGATCGCGGATGCCTGCTGGGCATACTCCTCGGCGGAACCGACGCGGGTGCCCTGCACGTAGACGCCGTCGTCCTGGTAGCAGACGTTCGTGCCGTAACCGTATGCGACGGGCGCGGCGCCATAGCCGCCCCAGCCCGCGAGATCGCCCCAGGCGAGGCCCGCCAGCATCCCGACACCAAAGCCTCCGCCGCCCCACCATCCGCCCGGCCACCACGCATTGAAGTGGTTGCCATACCAGCCCCGGCCGCCGTACCAGCCGCCGTTGTAGAAGTTGTTGCGGATCGTGTCGCCACGATCGGCGAGACGGCCGGCGGAATAGGGGCGGACCGCATCGCGGCCGAGGCCATCCCGCCCGACGCCCTGCCCGGCGATTTTCTGAAAGTCAGCCCGCGAGAGATTCCCCGCGCCGGCGAAGTGGCTGCCGCCCAAATCGCGGGCCGCGCCGCCGTCGAGCGGGCGACCGCCATCGAGCCGGCCGCCGCCATCGAGCGGCCGCCCGCCGTCGATCCCACGCCCGCCGTCGATCCCACGACCGCCGCCGAAGTCGCCACCGCGGAAATCAGCGCCGCCGCCGCCAAAATCTCGGCCGCCACCGCCGCCGAAATCTCGGCCGCCACCGCCGCCGAAACCGCCACCCCCCATCGAGCGACCACCGCCGCCACCCCCCATCGAGCGACCGCCGCCGCCACCGCCGTGACCACCGCCACCGCCGTGGGCCCAGACCGCGGCTGGCACGAGCATCTGGCAGGCCACCGCCGCCAGCGACATCACCAAGCCACACCGACCCGACGATCTGCCAGTTGCACGCATCGATTCATCTCCTCGGATCAGTACTCGTTTCCCGCCAAAATCGTTTCCCCGCCGACGACCTTCCGCCCGGCCGCGGCGACCTACCGGATTTTCTTGAAGTTGAGCGGGGCCGCGTCCGGCACTTCCACGCCGTCGATCGACCGTTCGATCATGTGCGTGGTCACCCGGCCCTCGCCCGAGGGCGCGATCACCTGCACCCACTTGGCCACGCGACCACGCACGGCGTCGGAAGGCGTCCCCGTCATCACCTTCTCGAAGGAGGTGCCGTCCCATTCGAAGAAGCCTTCGGCGCGAGCTCCCGTCGAGTCGAAGATCCACGAGCGAATCAGCCCCGCGTCGCGATCGGCATGGATCACCTCCATCGCCTCGATGCCGTTCGGCATCAACGAGGCCCTGCCCGCCTTCGGCATGATCTTCACCCGGCCCACGATGGCATAGCCTCCAAGGGCTTTTTCGTACGTGAGTTCGATGGTCGCCCGATCGGCCACCTCGGCCTGCCAGGTGCCGAGGATCCAGTCGAGTTCGTCGAGTGCGGTCTTGTGGGCGGGGATCACACGCGATTCCGCGATCCGCCATGTCTCGCCCTCCCGCACCCACAGCCCGGTGAATCGGGATTCCTGGGGCTTGTCTCCCGGCTTCTGCCGAAACCGCATCACACCCTCCACCCGGGCCAGCGGCTCGGCGAGCACCTCGACGTCGTTCACGTCGATCTCGAGCGACGCTTCAGGATGCCGCAGCCGCCAGGCCTTGATCGACTCGACGATCGTGTCGCGGCCCAGGAGCGTCGCGCTTCCCTCCAGGAGTTCCGCGCTCCTCGTCCATCGATCGGCGAGCGCCGCGAAGTCGCCCTTGGTGAAGGCCTCCGCATAGGCGGCCGACGCCTTCTTCACGGCATCGACGGCGGAGGGGTGTGCGGTGGCCTCGGCCCGCGCGACGCCACAGGTCGCCGCCGCGACCGCTGAGACCACGAGGAGCAGACGCTGAAAACCCGGCAAAACGACGTGCATCGATACGATTCCTGGCGAAGAGAAAAAGGCCTCGGCGAGCCCGCCCCCGCGAGTCTATCGAAAAGCGACCGATCGCTGCATCCTTTGGGACGGTGGCGGCGGTCGCCGACTCGCGCGGGCACCCTACACCACGATTCGCGTGCGTGCGGCCGCACCATTCCTCCCTGCGGGGGGATCGGGCGCGGCCCCGGGTGCGGGCCGTACGGAATCTGCCAGGGGGGCACGGGGGTTCGCAAAGTATCAAGGTCGCGCGTCGCGGCCGACCGATATCGACCGGCAGGCCGGTCTCTTGCATCGAAAGAACCACACCCCATGCGTACCATCGTGATCGCAACTGTGGCCGCGGCCGCGCTCGTGCCGGTCTCCCCGATCGCCGCGAGCGGCACCGGCTTCGACCCCCGGATCGTCACGTTCGGCGAAACCCGCCAGCAGATCCAGAGCACGCCCGTGCTCAATCGGCCGTATCGGCCGCTGCACGTCTACGGCAATACGGTCCGCCGCCGGCACAACCGCGGCACGGCGGCCCCTCAGGGCCGCTGATCAGGACCGCTGATCAGGACCGCTGATCAGGACCGCTGATCAGGACCGCTGATCAGGGGAACCACGATCAGCGGAACCACGCCCCGAAACCGGCTCGGCGGCGGCGTTTCGACGGCTTCCGTCGCCGGGGCCGGGCCGTCGTCGCCACCACCGCCGGCTCCTCGCCGAGCGGCTCCACGAACACCAGGCCGTGAACGCGGTACTCGCGGCCGGTGCCGCACTCGAAGCACTTTCGCCGGGTGCGCACCTGCCGGTCGGCCCGAAAGGCCTGGCCGCTCTCGATCCGGAAGAAGGTTCCCTCGACCAGATCCTCCACCCGCACCCGTCCGGCCGGCGGCTCGTCGTAGCGGGCCAACGCCAGCGCGAGTCCTCGATCGCTGCAGGTCGCCGCCGCCGGATTCCGCATCGACCGCGCGAGGGCGGCGGCCACCTCGTCAGGCAGAACGCCCGCTCCGACCACCGGCTCGAGGATGGCCTCGAACTCCCGCTTCCACTCCGGGCCATGGGGCCGCACCCGCCGCCGCGGCCGGTGCCGCTCCCAGGTGGCCGCGTGGGCGACCTCGTGGAGCAGCGTCGTCAGGAACGCATAGGGGTTGAGATTCGAGTTGATCGAGATCCGGTGTGCCGTTCGGCCCACGGCCGGCGGCCGGTGGTCGCCGAGCTTCGTCCGTCGCGGCCGTGCGATCCGCACGTGCAGTTCATAGGCGGCCAGCAGCGGCGCGACGTGGACGACCGCCGCCGGCGGCAGAAACGAACAGACCACGCCGGCGGCGGGATCCTTCACGGAGTCTCTCCTGTCGTCGGGATGCGGAGCGTCGGAATCGCCGCCGCATCGACCGCATGCATCTCGAAGTAGCGTTCGATGGCCGCCGCCTCGGCCGCGGTGGGTGGAGCGGGCGTTTCGTCGTGGACCACCCGCTCCGTCGCCGGTCGGCCTGCCACGATGCTCTTCCGCTCCTCGACCCGCCAGCGGGGCCCGAAGTGAAAGACGGCGTAATAGAGCGTGTTGGCCTTCACGGCCCCCACGCCACCGCAGCGACAGGCGTCGAAAAACATCCGGTGCGTGTCCTGCCAGGACCGGTTACGGTCCTCGCAGGCCACGTCGTGCACGACCGACGCATTGCGAAACCGGCCCTCGAAGGGGCCGCCGATCACCGACCAGAAGGCTCGCGGGATGCTCGCGCCATTCACCACCGAGCCCGCCGGCGCATCCCAGCGCACCGCCTGCGGATCGACGTAGGCGAAGGGCTCGACAAGCGTCATGTCGCGGCCGTCGCCGTTCCACTTCACGACCACGTCGCCGATGAAGCGGCCCCACGCTTCGCCACGACTCCCCTCCTCTACCTCCTTCGCCGCCGGCGGCTCGGGCAGCGCGAACGTGAGCGGCTGCGGCACGGCCCGGTCCCTGAGAAAGCCGACGAGCGGCCGCGCGGCATCGGGGAGACAGGCATCGTCGCACGACACCCGCACCATCCGCGCCGCCCACTCGATCGCGAGATCGTATTGCCGGTGGTCGCGACCGGCCGGCGAAAACCGCTCGAACGATTCCGTCAGCCCGCTCGCCTCCACGAGCCGCTCGACCTCCCCCCGGTCCGCGGGCGGCAGCGTCGTCGTGTCGATGCGGCAGCCCCGGATGCTCCCGACGAAGCCGCCCGACAGCATGAAGGTGATTCGCATGGACGAGGCCTGCCAGAGGGTGCGCCGCGGCATTATGGCGGTCGGGCCCGAAAATGTTCATCCCGCCCCGACCGCCGCCGTCCCGCAGGAAAACCAGCGGAAAAAGGGCCTCTTCCGCCCACTCCGACGGGATTTGCATTCCCCCGGACGGCTGGCAATCGTTGGGAGGGCAGAAAAGCCGTGGCGTGGCAGGAAGTGGCCGTCCCGCACCCTCGGAATGCACCCGTCCCATGCGCATCGCCTTTGTCACCGGCGCGACCGGCTTCATCGGACGCCATCTCGTAGACGGACTTCTCGACCGGGGCTGCGAGGTTCGCTGCCTGGTCCGTGATCCCGCCCGCGCCGCGCATCTCCGTCGCGACGGCGTGCGGCTCGTCCATGGCTCCCTCGCCGACGTCGGACCGTGGCAGGGCGAACTCGACGGCTGCGATGTGGTGTTCAACGCGGGGGGCCTTTGCATGGCCCGCAGCCGGGCCGAGCTCTTTGCGGTCAACGCGCAGGCCGTCGGCGCTCTCGCCGACGCCTGCGCCGCGGTTGAATCCCCTCCGCGGCTCGTGCATGTCTCGTCGCTTGCAGCCGCCGGCCCGTCCCCCAACGGCAACACCGTTCGCGACGAGCGCGACGGGCTCGCACCCGTCTCGGCCTACGGTGCGAGCAAGCTGGCCGGCGACGTGGCGCTGCGGGGTCGGGCCACCCGGCTTGCCATCACCGCCGTCCAGCCCGGGATCGTGTTCGGGCCGTACGACACGAAGATGCTTCCGCTCTATCAGATGATCAACTCGGTCCGCCTGCACCTGCCGATGGGGCTAAGGCCGGTGCCGCTCTCGCTGATTCACGTCGACGATCTCGTCAGGCTGCTGCTCGCGGCCGCCGACCGTGGCGAGCGGATGCGGCCGGTGAATGGTCACCCGCACGAGCCTTCGGGCATCTATCACGCCTGCGATGACCGCGAGCATCCCACCTACAACGAACTCGGTCGGCGCGTCGCCCAGGCGATCGGCCGTGGTGTCGCCGTGGTCCCGTTGCCGGCCACGGTCGCCCTGCCGGCGGTGGCCGTCGTGGAGGGCTTCTGGAACCTGCTCGGCCAGGCCACGATCATCTCCCGCGACAAGCTCCGGGAAGCCACGGCCCGGAGCTGGGCGGCCTCGGCCACGAAGGCCCGCGAACAGCTCGGCTTCGCGGCCACGGCCTCGCTCGACGAGCGCCTCCGCGAGACGGGCGACTGGTTCCGGAACAACCGCCTGCTGTAGCCTGCCGGCGGAACTTTCGTCCCCGGAGCCGGCGCCGCAGGAAGCAAGTGCATGCGACGTTTTGACGCGATCGTGATCGGCGCCGGGGGCATGGGCACGGCGGCCGCCGCGCATCTCGCCCTGCGCGGCGCCCGGGTGCTGGCCATCGACCGCTTCCCCGTCGGGCACGCGCGAGGCAGTTCGCACGGGCAGTCGAGGCTGATCCGGCTCGCCTACTTCGAGCATCCCGATTATGTGCCGCTCCTGCGGCGGGCCCGGGATCTCTGGCGGAGCCTCGGGCACGACACCGGCCGGCCGGTGTTGGTCGAATCGGGCCTGCTCTCGTCGGGCCCGCCGACGGGCGGCGTGATCGCCGGCACGCTCCGCTCGGCCCGCGATCACGGCCTGGCCGTGGAGCGGTTCACCGCTCGCGAGGCGCAGGCACGCTGGCCGGCGCTGAGGATTCCGGACGACTGGGAGTCGGTCTTCGAGAAGGAGGCGGGGCATCTCGCCGTCGAGGCGTGTGTCCGCGGCCATGCGGAGATCGCCGGCCGACATGGCGGGCTCATCGAAGCGGATCATGATGTCCGCGGATGGCGGCTCGAGGGTGACGGCGTGGTGGTGGAGACGACGAGGGAGTCGCTCGCGGCAGCCCGGCTCGTGCTCTGTCCGGGGCCGTGGGCCGGCGGGCTGCTCGGCCTGCCCGGGATTCCGTTCACCGTGCTTCGCAAGTCGCTCTTCTGGTATGCGACCGGCGGCGGCCTCACGGCCGGGGCCGCGGCCGCGCTCCCGGCAGTCGCCTTCGACACCCCGCAGGGATTTTTCTACGGCTTCCCGCAGCTCGATCACCGCGGTCTCAAGCTCGCCAATCACAGTGGCGGGCAGGTGGTCGCCGATCCCCTGGAGGTGGACCGGCGGATCGACCCCGACGAGCAGGCCCTGATCGAGCGCTGGCTCGGGGACCATCTCCCCGGCGTGGGCCGCCGGCGGACGGCGCACGAGGTCTGCCTCTACACGATGTCGCCCGATGGCCACTTCCTCGTGGGGCTGCATCCGGCGCATCCGCAGGTCGCCGTCGCCGCCGGCTTCTCCGGGCACGGCTTCAAGTTTGCCAGCGTGATCGGGGAGGTGCTCGCCGATCTCGCCCTCGACGGGGCCACGCGGCATCCGATCGGGTTTCTCGCCCCCTCGCGGTTCACCGCCGGGCCTCGACCTGCCTGAATCGGGAATCGTCACCGACGGAGTCGGTCCCCGGTCCCCGGTCCCCGATCCTCGGTCCCCGCTCCCCGGTCCCCGGGCCCCGATCCTCGGTCCTCGGTCCCCGATCCCCGCTCCCCGGGGG